>JAYOMW010000036.1:0-1080 GCA_038121045.1 Opitutia bacterium | reverse complement strand
GAATGTCGCAAAGAAGCAACCCACTAACTTGATCGCGCGGTAAACGGGGCAAAAAAACCTCCCTGCTCAATTGAACAGGAAGGGGTAATCAATAATATACAATTCTAAGATATGTCCATTTCAGGCGCAGGTCAAATTTCACTGTTTTTTATTTGGCAAAACAATTCAAAACGAACATGATGAAGGAATTGTAACACCAAACGATAAACAATCATGAAATACTTACTGTCTATTCTCGCTATGCTCTCGATTGGCTTGTTTGCCTCATGTGGAGGAGAAACCGAATCGCATGACCATAACGGTACTGATGGGTGCTGTGGCACAGGCGGCGAATGCTGCAAGTCTGACGAAGGCAACTCTTCCGAGTAAAGCCTCTCTCAACTAGAGTGAGTATGAATTCGGGCTTAGCCCGAACGCTTACTCGCAAACAACACAGGCTTTGCTTCTCAACTGCCTTCCACTACGAAGGCGATCGGCACTTTTGCTATCGTTGTAAAAAAGCAATCCTTTCTTTAGTTATCGGGTCTTGTACATTTGAATTTATTTTTATTCAAATTAACGCCCTACCCGTGTCCAATTTCCTCGTAAGGTTTTGGATGTCCATGTGAAAGCAAAGACGAGAGCGGTGATAGCGGTTCCGAGGACAAACCCGCCGACAGCCCAGCCAAGGTAGGTAAAAGCTGAAGAAAGCTTTTCAAAAAACGAGTCCCACCCCTCGGGCATAAAAGGGACGCCAAACCGAAAGAACAGCAAGAAACCCACGGCTCCTGCAAAACCGGCTTTAACGAATGTATTCAAGAAGTTCTTTCTTCCAGCAAATGGTTCCTCAAAAAGCTCGGTGAAGTTATCATACTCATATGTTTATCGGAAACGGGGGCTTGGGCAATTCTCCCGGCTATGAAAACCGATTGGAAGCCTATTGTCTTCTCTAAATATTAAAGCCTCCCCCGAAGGAGAGGCTTTATTCAAGCGGGAAACCCGCTTTTTTAAAATGGAGCCGAGAATCGGATTCGAACCGACGACCTACGCATTACGAATGCGTTGCTCTACCAGCTGAGCTATCTCGGCGCATTCCCAGTA
>JAYOMW010000035.1:0-23880 GCA_038121045.1 Opitutia bacterium | reverse complement strand
AAAAGCAAAAAGTCGTCAAGTTGATGCAGCGACAACAAAAAACGCCGCCCACCGCGCAACAAACCTTCCGGACCACCGCAATCTCGGACATCACCTTGCCCGACTTCAACGAACTCGACGTCAAGGACCTGTCCCCCGTGGTCAACGCCGCCGCTCCTTCGACCGGAAACGTCGGAACGAACAACGATGCCATGAAAAGCGCTCTAAAGGGCATTGGCTTGTCACTGCCCAAGACCATGCAGCAGCGCTGCGACCCCAAGAAAAGATTGGCCCGCTTGCGCTCGGGAGGAGGAAAGGAAATGACCGAAGCGGCCATCATCCGCGGACTCGATTGGCTCAAGGCCAACCAGGATCCCGAAGGATCGTGGGGAGGAAAGGACAAAGACCCGGAGGGCAACCCAAAGACAACGGATAAAAACGCCATGACTGGCATGGCCCTGCTTGCCTTTTTAGGACACTGCGAGCTTCAGGATTCGCCCGACTATGGGCCAACCGTCCAAAAAGCCATCAAATTCATAACTTCCACCACTCCGGAACCCCAAATTAACGGCGGTGCCGGTTCCTATTCTCACCCCATCCGCACCTATGCTTTGTGCGAAGCCTACACCATGACCAAGATCAAGCGGTTGGAGGAATATGCCAAGCGGGCCGCCATTCACGTCATAAAGGGACAAAATGAAAACGGCGGGTGGGCTTACGGCTATGGAAAAGGGGTGGCCGCTCACACCGACCTGTCGGTAACGGGCTGGAACATTCAGGCGCTTAAGGCCGCCGCCCTGACCGGAATTTCAATCGACGGATTGGACGAGGCCATGGACAAGGCGATCGAATATACCAAAAAATGCCAGGATCAATCCGGGAAATTTGCCTACAAATTGGGAGGCGGAGGCAAACCCAGCTTGACCGGAACCGGAGTCTTATCTCTTCAAATTTGGAAAAACGCAAAGTCGGAGGAAGCCAAAAAAGGTCTCGAATGGATCGTAGCTAATCAGGCGAAGGATTGGAAGAGCGTCAACATTTACGAATGGTACTACCATGCTCAAGCTTGCTTTCAGGCAACCGGCGTATCGGGGGGGTCCGGATTCTGGAGAGCCTGGAACAAGGATTTCCAACAGATCGTATGCGGAGCCCAAGCATCCGACGGACATTGGCCGGGTGGTGCACACTTTCATGGAGAATCCGATATTTACAATACGACTATGACCATACTTATGCTCGAGGTGTACTACCGCTACATGCCATCCTCGAAAGTCTAAATTCCAAAAATCGGTTCTAACGCTCTTGCTTTTGACCTAAACTTTCATACCTTGAACCACATGAAATTGTTTTCACTTCTTACCCTCTCGACAACGCTTATTCTTGGCCAAGTCCAAGCCAAAGATACTGTGCAGAAGGTTACCATCACCGGTAACGACACCATGCAGTTCGACGTAAAGAACTTCGAAACGAAAGCTGGGACTAAGATCAAACTCACGCTCAAAAACGTTGGGCAAGTCCCGAAAATCGCAATGGGCCATAACTTGGTTGTGCTCAAAAAGGGAATCACCGCCGTAGCTTTCGGACAAAAAGCCTTGGGCGCCGGCGCCAATGCCACCAACGCTCTCCCGAAGTCGCTCATGGGTGACGTAATCGCAGCCACCAAGCTCCTTGGTCCCGCCGAGTCGGAAACCATTGAATTCACCGCGCCGAAAGAACCGGGATCCTATGAATACGTATGCACCTTTCCGGGTCATTTCGCCCTCATGCGGGGCACTATGACGGTCAAATAGACTGTTGGTCTGCCCCCTTCCTGATAAGCATTCAAGATTTTTGACATCTTGACATCTTCCCTTCAGAAGATGATTAAGGATTCATGCCCTCGATAGAAGAAGAAAAGAAATACCTTTCTGATGCCGAAGCGGCCGGCTTGTTTTCCAGGTTGGGCGCTTATGTCAAGCTTTCCGGACCAGGTTGGCTTCAAAGTGCGATCACCCTTGGCGGTGGTTCCCTTGCCTCAAGCCTTTTCCTTGGGGTTTTGGCAGGATATTCCCTTCTTTGGCTGCAACCCGTCGCCATTGTTCTTGGCGTCATCATGCTTAGTGCGATCAGCCATGTTACTCTTTCGACCGGACAGAGCCCGTTTGTCTCAATCAATTCCGAAATCAATCCGGTTCTCGGATGGGGATGGGCCATTGCCACGATCATGGCCAACGTCGTTTGGTGCCTCCCGCAATTCAGCTTGGGAACCGCTGCAGTAACTCAAAACCTCCTTCCATTTCTTGACAACACCGAAGGGAAAGCCGGCATTTGCGCCTTGCTTCTGACCTTGGCCCTCTTGGTCATTTGGGCTTATGACCGCGGAAGTAAGGGTGTGAAGTTTTTTGACTGGGTGCTTAAGATCATGGTAGGCCTCGTCGTCGTTTCCTTTCTCGGAGTCGTCGTCAGCATGGCAATTTCCGGAGATATGGACTGGAAGAGGATAGGCAGTGGCTTTGTCCCCGACCTTTCCCTGCTCTCCGAACCCGCCGAAGTCTACCTCCCTTTTCTTGATAAAACAGGTGAATTCAGAACCTTTTGGGAAAACAAGATCGTAGGCACCCAAAGAGACGTCATGATTGCCGCCGCCGCTACCGCCGTTGGAATTAACATGACCTTCTTCATGCCTTTTGTCCTCCTGCGCAGACGTTGGGGCAGAGAACACCGTGGCTTGGCTAAATTCGACCTTTGGACCGCTCTTTTGGTGCCTTACGTGGTAGCGACCTCCTGCGTAGTCATCGCCGCCGGTTCCCAATTCAACGGCAAACCCGAGTCAGCTTACGAGAACTATGAAGAAAGAACCCTCTATCCAAACTTGGAAAAAGGTTTCAATAGCTTGGTTTCGGCCAGAATCGAGCAGGAGACAGGCAAGGAAAAGTACGCCTCGCTCGCTCCGGTCCAGCAGGACGAACTGTTCGCCAAGTTACCCGAGGCGGACAAGCAATTGGCCGCCATGTTGGTCAAGCGCGATGCCTTCAACTTGGCGGCGTCTCTCGAGACACTTTTCGGGAGCAAGGCCTTTTCGCATTACGTGTTCGGTATCGGAGTCGTCGGAATGGCATTGTCCACGATCATAATCCTCATGACCATAAACGGGCATGCGGTATGCGAAGTTCTCGGCAAACCTCACAAGGGACCGGTCTTTCTGGCTGGTTCGCTCATTGCCGGAATCGGGGTTCTTGGTCCGTTCGTTTGGAGCGATGCCGCATTTTGGCTCGCCGTACCCACTTCCATTCTTGGTTTTACTTTGATTCCCGTAGCCTACCTGAGCTTCTTTCTATTAATCAACAACAGAAAAATACTTGGCAAACAAAGGCCTACCGGTTCGGTCAGGTTCATTTGGAACCTTGGTCTTTTGATCGCCTTGGCCATCATGGGATCCGCCGCCTTTTATGTCGCATGGAACAAAACATGGGGCGACGTTCCCTTCGGACGGTACGCCCTCATCGGGTTTGGAATCCTCCTTGTCTGCGGACACTACTCTTTGAAAATTTCAAAAGCGAACGCCAAGTTGAACGCCATGGATCTCAAGCTCCAGAGGTTGGCCAAAAAATAGCCCTACATCTCGATTCCAATTCCCCGGGATTTACGCTCGGTTCAATCCTTTCGTACCATTATTGATGAACAAAATCCTTCTCACCACGACCTCCTATCAAGACACTCCGGGCAAGCATCACGAGTTACTCGAATCACAAGGGTACGAAATCGTGCGCGAACGCGGTCCCCTCAGTGAAGAAAAAATGCTCGATTTGGCCGGTGACTTCGATGCATTTCTTTGCGGAGACGACGCTATCTCCGCAGAGGTCATCCGAAAATCTCTGCCCAAGCTTCGGTTGATCTCAAAATATGGGATCGGGTTGGACAAGATCGACCTCGACTTCGCAACCCAAAACAAGATTCCGGTGACTTTCTGTCCCGGAGTCAATCATACGACCGTAGCCGAGCACACCTTTGCTCTTCTCCTTTCCATCTGCAGAAACTTATGCGAAGAGGCGAACCACACTCGCAAAGGTGAATGGACCCGTCTTACCGGAAACGAAATCATGGGGAAGACTCTTTCGGTCATTGGCTTCGGCCGGATCGGCAAGGAAGTCGCTTTGAGAGCCAAAGCCTTTGGGATGGAAGTGAAGGCCTACGATCCCTATTGGGACAACGACTTTGCAAGCGCTCATCAAATCACCCGGGCGGCCAACCTGGAGGAAGTTCTTCAGAATGCCGACGTCCTCTCCCTGCACCTCAACCTTTCGGAGAATACGCACAAGTTGATCAATTCGGCATCCTTGAAACTGATCAAGGACGGGGCCATTCTGCTCAACTGCGCCCGCGGTGAATTAGTTGACACGCAATCAATCGTGGAAGCTTTGGAAATAGGGAAGCTGAAGGGATATGGATCGGACGTTCTGGACGTAGAACCACCTCCGGCCGACCACCCTCTGCTTCATGCCCCGGGTGCATTGATTACTCCTCATATCGGTTCACGGACCTACGAATCGGTCGTCAGGCAAGCAACCATGGCCACCCAAAACCTCATCAACGTTCTCAACGGAGAACCCGCCTTGGCGCAAGCCAACGAAGTCTGACGTCCCACGCCCCATGGAAGATACTTTTTACGTCGTTTCGGAAGACCTCCACAACCAACTTGTCGGCCAAGTATTCGAGGATCGTGGGTTTGATCATGAAGAAGCGAAGGCCGTAGCCGAATTTGCCGCTTTTGCAACCCGTCACGGAGTGAGAACTCACAATGCCCTCAAAGCCTTGCATTTGGATGAATTGTTCGGTTCCGCCGTCGGAGGATGCAAGCCCAGAGCTCAAGTTGAAATCAAAGAGTCCAGGTTCGATGCCTGCCAAACGTGGAACGCCAATCTCAAAGTCGGTCAAGCGATCGCCTGCGATGCCATTGAGGCTTGTATCGAAATGGCCGACAAGCACGGTTCCGGCACGGTAATCGTCGACAACGCCTTTCACTATCTTTGGGGAGGCGGTTACGTCATGAAAGCCGCCACCCGAGGTTATTATGCCTACACCAATTGCACCTCTACCCTGGCCGAGGTCGTACCCTTCGGAGGCAAGACCCCCACCCTCGGAACCAACCCGCATTCCTGGGGTTTGCCGACCACGGAAGCCGTGGGCTTTCCCGTCGTAGTGGACTGGGCGACTTCGGTTATAGCCATGGGACGGGTCCAACAATTGAAGAGAGAAGAAAAGGGCCTTCCTCCTCATGCCGCCGTTGACGCCGAAGGGAACGAAACAACCGACCCAAACCAAGCCGTTTCACTTTTGCCCTTTGGGGCTCACAAAGGATACGGATTGGGCCTCCTCAACGAAATTATGGGGGCAATGTCCGGAGGATCCCTGCCCACTGTGCGTGGTATTCCCAAGGATATTCCGGAAGAGAAATTTTCCTGCAATTTTTTCTTTCAGGTAATCCACCCCGAAGCCTTTGACGCCGGCAATTTTGCCGGAAACCGCAACCAAGGGGCCAACTTGAAGGCCGTGCTGAACGACGTTCTCAAGGAAGGAAACGAGAACTGTCTTCTCCCTGGTGAAATGGAAGCCAAATTCGCCCTCAAGTCCGAAAAGAACGATGGCTTGCTTTTCAGCGAAAAAGAATTGGAGGAATTCGCCCATTTGGCGCGGAACACCGACGTCTCATTCGACCCAAAGCAATTTCCCGTCGCCATCTGATCACCCTTTACTATGAACACGCTCGATCTTCGACCTGCTTCGGAATGCAAATGGGACCTCGTCTCCTTTGGAGAAATCATGCTCAGACTCGACCCCGGAGAGGGCCGGGTACGAACCACCCGATCTTTCAATGCCTGGGAAGGCGGAGGAGAGTACAACGTCGCCCGCGGTCTTCGACGCTGCTTTGGGATGAAAACCGCCGTGGCCACTTCCTTCGTCGCAAACGAAGTCGGCCGACTACTCGAAGACCTGATCCTGCAAGGGGGAGTATCGACGGACCTGATCCGTTGGGAGGACTTTGATGGAATCGGGCGGAAAATCCGAAATGGTTTGAATTTTACCGAGCGGGGATACGGTTTGCGAGGAGCGGTCGGAACGTCCGACAGGGGTAATTCCGCCGCTTCCCAGATCAAGCCGGGGGACTTTGATTGGAATGAAATTTTCGGCAGACAAGGGGCCAGGTGGCTCCATACCGGTGGGATTTTCGCTGCACTTTCGGAATCGACCGCCGAGGCCGTAACGGAAGCCGTAATAGCCGCCAAAGCACACGGTGTCATCGTTTCCTATGACCTAAATTACCGCCCGTCCCTTTGGAAATCGATCGGGGGCCTGAAAAAAGCACAGGAAGTTAACCGGGAGATCGCCAAGCACGTAGACGTCATGATCGGCAACGAGGAGGACTTCACCGCATGTCTCGGCTTCGAGGTCGAAGGGCTTGACGAAAACATCAGCAATATCGAAATCGACTCCTTCAAGGCAATGATTGAAAAGGCGACAGGCCATTTTCCAAATTTCAAGGTAACGGCCACGACCCTGCGCTCAGTAAAAACCGCCAGCCTTAACGATTGGGGAGCGATTTGCTGGGCAGGCGGAGAATTTCATCAAGCAACACACCGCGAAAACCTGGAGATTCTGGATCGCGTAGGAGGTGGCGACAGTTTTGCATCCGGATTGATCTACGGACTTCTGACCACGAACGATCCGGCTCAAGCCGTAGAGTTCGGGGCAGCTCACGGAGCCCTTGCCATGACCACTCCCGGAGATACCTCAATGGCCATCTTGGCCGAAGTCGAAAAACTCGTCGGCGGCGGTGGCGCCCGCGTTGATCGTTGAACTGGAACCTTTGCAAAAAATGGACTACTTGGAAAATTTATTCGGATTGCGCGGGAAATGTGCCGTCGTGATTGGTGGTACCGGTGAACTTTGCGGAGCCATGGCAGAAGGTTTGGCCGGGGCCGGAGCTTATGTTTACTTGGTTGGAAGAAACAAGGACAAAGCCGAAAGCCGGCTTGAGGAAATCAGGAAGATTGACGGGCAAGGGGAATTCATTCCCTGTGACGTCAGCCAAAAAGAAGAGCTTGAAAAATTACGCAATCAGGTTTTGGAAAAACACCCGAGCATAGACGTGCTCGTCAACGGCGCTGGAATCAACTCTCCTACCCCATTTCTCGAAATCACCGAGGAAGAATTCGGGCGGATTCTCGACGTTAACCTAAAAGCCGTTCTGCTGAGTTGCCAAACTTTCGGGCAAGCTATGCTCGATCAAGACAAGGGAGGAAGCATCATAAACCTCGGTTCCATTTCCGGCTTAAACCCCCTTTCCCGGGTTTTTTCCTATTCCGCAAGCAAAGGAGCCGTCCATAATTTGAGCAAGAATTTGGCTCGGGAATGGGCTCCGAAAAAAATCCGGGTAAACGTGCTCGTCCCCGGGTTTTTCCCTGCGGAACAAAACCGGAAGGTACTCACGCCAGACCGCGTGAACTCAATCATGACTCATACGCCCATGGGTCGGTTCGGCAACAAAGAAGAGTTGATCGGAGCCACCCTTTTACTTGCTTCCGACAAAGCTGGGGCCTTCATTACGGGAACTGAAATGGTCGTGGACGGCGGTTATAATTGCATGACCATTTAGACCCTCGAACCAGAACATCATTGATTTGGCTCGGCAAAAGGTTTCCCTGAATCCCGATGCTCCGTGCCCCTTGTTCGCGAATTCCGCAAAAGACAAAAAAAGCCGTCGGTCTTGCCCAAGCCGACGGCTTAATTAGTTTGTGTATATAGGAACACAGGTCCTTTTTTTTTTATTGCAAAAAGGATCGATTAAGTAAAGTCAAAGACTGCGCAATCGTGTTTTTTACACCAAATACCCATACTTAATGTATCTTAATGTACATTACAGCAGGATTGTGCACCTATTCGTCCTCTTGTTGCAAGAAGACCAAAGCCTGATACCATAGACCGTTTTCGAAAAACGGAGCGCCCAAGCATTGCCAGCGCCCTGAAGATTGGTAAAGAAATCCTTCCTTATCCTTGTATTCACGCTGAATTTGCTCATTCACTTCCTCGGTCAAGCATTTAAGCTCGGAGTCCTTTATTATCTTGTACTTTCTTTGAACCATCGTCATCAATATCTCAAAAATATTACGGGTTCCCGCAACCGATTTCTATTCCGAAAACGAACCTGAACGCAACCACTGCTTTCATTTACAACGTCCAAAATCATTAAAGCTGATGCCAAGCAAAACCTCTTCCAAGACCAAAATATCCGCGGAGACCACCCTCTCGAAAAACGACGTTGAGGCGATCGACGAACTCAGGCAGGCCTATGCCGAAATCAAGACCGAACTTGGAAAGATCATCATTGGGCAAAACGAAGCGATCGAAAGGATGTTTCTCTGCATGCTATCCCAAGGGCACGCCCTGCTGATGGGTGTCCCCGGATTGGCCAAGACTCTCCTCGTCAACTCGATATCTCAAACCACCTCTCTTTCCTTCGGTCGAATTCAATTCACCCCTGATCTAATGCCTTCCGACGTAACGGGCACTGAAATCCTGCAAAACAAAAAAGATGGAGACGGCAGGGAATTCGTCTTCATCAAAGGCCCGATTTTCGCCAACGTCATTTTGGCCGACGAGATCAATCGGACTCCGCCAAAAACTCAGTCTGCCCTCCTTGAGGCGATGCAGGAAAAAAGGGTGACCGTTGCCGGAACCAATCACCAACTGCAGGAGCCTTTTTTCGTTCTCGCAACCCAAAACCCGATTGAACAGGAAGGCACCTACCCGCTACCCGAAGCTCAGTTGGATCGATTTATGTTTCTTATCCGCATGGACTACCCGAGCCGGGACGAGGAAATTTCCATTGCCCGGCAAACCACGACCGGTACCTTGCCCAAACTCAAGAAAGTCATCTCCGGGAAGAAGCTAAAGGATTTCCAACAACTGGTCGAGAGAGTGCCCGTTCCCGACCATGTTCACGAATTGGCCGTCGACCTTGTGCGCAGAACCCGCCCCAATTCGGATGAGTCTCCCGCTTGGCTGAAAAAATGGGTCCAATGGGGGGCAGGTCCCCGAGCCGTCCAGTACTTGATCAAGGGAGCCAAAGCACGGGCCGTTTTGGAAGGCAATTACATGACCTCCATGGAAGACGTCGAGCAAGTCGCCGACCCCGTTCTCTTTCATCGTATCCTAACCAATTTCCACGCTCGGTCCGAAGGGATTACTAGCACGGAAGTCGTTCAAAGACTGATCGAGGACGCCCGCAAGGAACAACGGTAAGGACATGGCAAGGCGCCGAAAGACTTATTTTCATTACGTAGATCAAGATTCTCTCTCCCGGATTTCCGGGGAACCTTTGCTCACACCGTTCCCCATGGAGGGAAGCGTTTCGGGTCATCACCGAAGCCCGCACAAGGGCTCCAGCGTTGAATTCGCGGAGTACCGGGAGTACACCCCTGGAGAAGATCCCAAAAGAATGGATTGGAGGGTCTTTGCCCGGTCCGACCGGTATTACCTCAAGGAATTCGAGGCTGAAACGAACCTCCGAAGCCAATTTGCCTTGGACTGCAGCGGTTCCATGGATTTCGGATCACCCACCAGCAAGTTCGAGTATGCGAAAAAGCTCGTCAGCACACTTGCCTATCTCTATGTCGGGCAAGGAGATGCCGTGGGTTTACACACTCTTAGGCGCAAAAAACCTCAAATTCTTCCCGCCAAGAGAAACCCCGCCCAAATTCAAGAAATGCTTGAGATACTGGGCCCCCTCAAACCCAAGGGCGAGACTCTTCTTGCTCCCGCTCTTCATGAAATTGCCGAAAGCGTACGTATGCGAGCGATGATTTTCATCGTTTCCGACATGCTCGAGGAACCGGGCGACGTCATGGATGCGGTCCTCCACCTGCGGGACCGCAAGCACGAAGTCGTGCTCTTTCACCTCCTTGACCCTCAAGAACTAGACTTCACCTTTGATCGCCCCACCCGCTTCGTGGATTTGGAAGGGGCTGGTTCCATCATTACCGAACCCACCGTTATTCGAGAAGAATACCTCGCCCGCCTGAACGAACACGTTCAGGAACTCAGGCAAGGCTGCCTGGAATCGCAAGCCCGGTATCACCTCGTTCGCACGGACAGTCCATTGGTCGACGTCATCGATGATTTCTCGGCCGGACGGATCGGCGGCAAAGCGGCATGACCTTCCTTCAACCACTTGCCCTTTTCGGGCTCTTGCTAGCCCTTGCCCCCATCGTCATTCACTTGCTGAACCTACTCCGGCACCGAACTCAGCCATGGGCCGCGACCCGCTTTCTTTTTCAAGCTAGAAAAAGTTCATCCCGCATCTCAAAACTCAAAAGATGGATCACCCTTCTTTTACGAATGCTGGCGTTGGCCGCCTTGGCATTCATGATCGCCCGTCCCATGACGGGAGGGGATTCCCTTTTCTCTTTCTCGTCCGGAAGCCCCGAAGTTCTCGTGCTCGTGCTCGATCGTTCGGCAAGCATGGAAACGAGGACCGAAAAGGATCCCCGAACCAAAAGGGCAAAAGCTCTCGATGCCTTCCAGGCTTTCGCCGAGCCATGGACGGAAAGCCGGTTGGTCGTAATCGACTCGGCTTTGGAGGATCCCTTCTTCATCGACAAAGCGGCTTCGGTAAAGGATGCCGCGTTGGATAGATTTTTCGGGCCGACGGACACCTCGGCCGATTTACCGGGCACCCTGTCAAAGGCTCTTGACTGGCTTGAAAAATCAGGAGTGGGAACTGCGGAAATTCTTCTGGCTTCCGATATGCAAATCAGCAATTGGAACCTCGACCGAAATTCCGAAGTCATGGAGAAAATCAACCGAACCCTCGTCCAAAAGAAGGATTTATGGAAGCTGAATCTTCTCAATCTCGACGATGCTCCACCCTATAACCTCAGCCTGACCCTCGATCGGCTCAACCGCATGCCGGGTCGAGTGGAGCCGGTCGTGAATCTTAACAAAAGCGGACAGGGGAACGAGTTGCTTCGATTGTCCGTCAACACGAATGGCTCGCCTGGAAACATTGACCTCGAACTTACGTCCCCAAGCATGCTTTGGCGACCCACTTTCGATCTTGAAAACGAACCCGAAGAAGGATGGATTTCAATTCTTGGCCCGGATGACTTCTGCCAACCGGACAACGCGTGCTATCTTGCTTACGGCGTAACGACTCCTCCCCAAGTGGTGGTACGTGCCTACAATCCGAGAGCCAGCCTGGTTCTCCGATCGGCCTCTCAATCCGAGCTGGGAAAGATTGCCGACTCCTTGCCGCTCAAGGCATTGGAGGAAAAGCAACTGCTCTTGCGCAAAGTATTGATTCATCAGGGAAAATTTGAGGAGGGAGACGAAGAAATCCTCAAAAACTTTGCTCTTAATGGCGCAACCATAGTACTCTTTCCCCCTGAATCCGGGAACTCGCCCCCTTCTGGATTTCTGTCTTGGGGAGCGCTTGAAAAAAGGGCAAAGGACGAATACTTCGAAATTAGCGGATGGAGGAAAGACTCGGGTTTGCTGGCCAATTCTTCGGATGGCAACCGCTTGCCTGTGGATCGCTTGGATATCAAGGTGCGTCGCATTCCCGCACAAGGCGAACCTCTGGCTTATTATTCGGACGGCAAGCCTTTCCTCACCAGCATGACAGTCGGCAAGGGGGTCGTCTACGCCTTCTCGACTCTACCGGTGAAGAGTTGGTCCGAATTGGATAACGGATACGTCCTGGTCCCCGCCCTGCAGAGGTTGATCGAAGAAACCGCTTCCTCCAATTCCTTCGCTCAATCTTGGACTTGCGGAGGTAGGGAAACAAAAGATGCCGAGTTGTTCGAAGCCATTGGCGGAGAAACCGACCGCGTTCCCTCCCTGCATGCCGGAATCTACAAGATTGACGGTCGGCTCACCGCAGTAAACCGACCACAGGAAGAAAATGAAAGGCGCTTTCACCAAAACGATGAAATCATGGGAAAACTTCCCGGTATTTCTCCCCGAATCATGGAAGATGAGAGTTCCTCCGACTCCACCGACCGATCGGAAATCTGGTCCTTCTTCCTTCTTCTGTGCCTTGTCTTGCTTCTCGGCGAGGCATTCCTCGGACAACCCTCGGCCACCAGCGCAAACAAGGCCGTTTCGAGTAATGCTTGAACTTTTTGACTGGCGACTGAGTTGGGACTGGGCGGACCTTTTGTTGGCCCTGCTCGTTTTGGGCCTGAGTGTCTTTCTATCGTGGAAGACTTGGGTTCGTTCGGGCAGAAAGAATCCTGTGTTGGCACTTGAAATCTTCCGCTTCCTGGTGGTCTTTCTGATATTGGCCACCCTTCTCAATCCCGAGCAAGTTGAGAAGGAAGAAAAAGAAAACGAACCCGAGATTGTCTGCCTGCTCGACGTGTCGGGCAGCATGAGCACTCTCGACGCCCGGGATTCGAACGGATCCATCGAATCACGCATCGATTGGGCCCGCAAGGCATTGGGGGCGGAATGGAAGAAGACGCTCGAGCAAAATTCAACCGTCACCACCACTACCTTTTCGTCCGAAGGCGGCCCTCAGGGAACGGATCTTGCCCGAGCGCTGAGCGAAGCATTGGAAAACTCGGACAACCTCAAAGCCGTTCTCTTTCTTTCGGACGGTGATTCGAACACCGGTCCCTCGGTTCTCTCCCTTGCCGGAAAATGCCGATCGGCGAACGTTCCCGTATACGGGATTCAAATTGGCGCGCCCAAACCCTTGCCCGACCTTTCGCTCGAGGAAGCCTTTGCTCCATCCTTTGCTCTGCAAAATGAGAAAATAACGGTAAACTACAGAATAACGAACACTTTCGAGCAACGGCAAAGAAGCACCCTCAAGCTTTTCGCCAACGAACGACTCGTTTCCCAAAAACCCCTTTTGATTTCCGCCTCCGACGAGGTTGCGGGAAGCATGGTTTGGCTTCCGCCCAGCGAAGGGAATTACGAATTGAAGATCACGGTGGAAGAAGTCCCCGGGGAGAGTTTGCCCGGGAACAACGAGAGAACGCTCGCCACGCGAGTCGAAAACAAGGTGATCAAAGCTCTCATCGTAGATTCCTTCCCCCGATGGGAATACCGCTTCCTGCGCAACGCCCTCGACCGCGACCCCGGCATCGACATGAAGTGCGTCCTTTTTCACCCTGGCATGTCTCCCGGGTTGGGGAAGGACTACCTCCCCGAATTCCCGCAAAACAAAGACGGACTTGCCTCATTCGACGTCGTTTTTCTCGGTGACGTCGGAATGGGGGAAAACGAACTGAGCGAGAGCCAGTGCGAAAACCTCGACGAACTCATTCGCCTGCAAGCTTCCGGATTGGTCTTTCTTCCCGGAAGAAGAGGAAGACAACTGACTTTTGCCGACTCGCCCATTTCCGATCTTCTGCCCGTCGTCTACGACCCTGAAAAACCCACCGGGCTAGGGACCTCCAATCCATCCAGCCTCGAATTGACGGCCCGCGGAAAAGATCATTGGTTGACGAACCTCAGGGGCGCAGGGGAACCCGACCGACAATTTTGGGAAAGACTGCCCGGTTTTCATTGGTCGGCCATCGTCAGCAAGAGCAGACCGGGATCCGAAGTTCTGGCCGTTCATTCGAATTTCCGTAACGACTGGGGTCGAATGCCAACCTTGGCCATCCGGTATGCCGGAGCGGGAAAGACCCTTTTTCTCGGCAGTGACGGGGCATGGCGGTGGAGACGGGGAGTCGAGGACAAGTATCATTATCGGTTCTGGAGCCAAGTCGTTCGCTGGATGGCTCACGGCAGATACTTGGCGGAAAAGGAGGGCATTCGGGTGATCCCCGACCCCGAAAGACCCAAGTCCGGGGAAAAGGTTTTCGTGCGCTGCATCGTTTTGGACAAAGCTGGTTTTCCATTGGAAGACGGAGAAGTCGAAGGCGTGGTTCTGCACCCGAACGGTCAACGGGAAAACCTGCGCTTCGCCCCTGACGAAGAAGGTCCCGGCGTATACTTGGCATCCTTCAAAGCTCGAGAACCGGGCACCCTCGGCATGAAAGTAAACACCCTTCCCACGGAAAGGGAACTGAGCCTCGACCTGACCGTCGAGAGGCCGACCAAGGAGAAACTCGGCCAACCCGTCGTCTCCCGTGACCTTCTCCACCTCGCCCAACTTACCGGGGGAGAATTCGCTGATTACCTAAACTACGAAAAAGTCACGCAGTCGCTTTCGTTTCTTCCCGACCCCCAACCCTTGGTCCGGATCCATCGCTTGAGAACCGACACTGCATGGGGGCTTTTTCTTTTTGGATTGCTCGCAATTTACTGGACTGGCCGCAAGCTGGTTGGGATGATTTGAAATAAACACGACCATGAAAGACGGCTCCACCAAAACGAATTCCGTTCCTCCCACCGAGGCCCTGCCCTCCTCCTTGGAAAACGCCCTCGCCTCCCTGGCAACTCATTCCAGGAAAATCTTTTCCCTCAAATTCGGATCCCTTTTGTTGCTTGCCCTCAGCTTGTCCTGGCTTGCTCTCTTTGCATCCGACCGGTTGTGGGACACACCCGTATGGGCCCGCATGGCCCTTTCCTGCTCGGGTTGGGTCGCGGCACTTGCCTTTGCCTGGATGATCCGTCGGACCGCATTCGATAGATCCGGTTCGAGAAAATGGCTCGCCCGGCAAGTGAGAAACCGCTTCGGCGGACCGGGGGACCGCCTGCTGGGAATCATCGAACTGACGGACAAGCGCCAAGAGGAACATACCTCTTATTCGGAATCACTCTATACGGCCGCTCTCAAGAGAGTCGAAGGAGAAGTATCCAACCTTTCCCTCGATCAAACTTTTGATCGCAAACCGGCCAAGCGGGCCGGCCTCGCGGCAAGTGCCTTTGCGCTTGGCCTGCTCGCCTGTTTTCTTGTTTACCCCGATCTTTCGGAAAATGCCTCCTGGCGTTGGGCGGTTCCTTGGTCCGACCTCGAGCGCAACACCCTGACCCGCCTCTCCGACGTGCCGGACAAGCTTTACGCGGCCAAGGGAGAGCCACTTGTTCTCCGCCTTACTCTCGCCAAAGACTCGAAGGCCAACCCCTCCGAAATTCGCCTGACCGGACCGAATGAGCTTTTTCTCAAAGCTCCTAGAAAAGGGAACCTTTACGAATTTCTTGTTCCTGGTCAGGAAAAGGCCAAGGATCTTAAACTTAAGGCCGGTGATTTTCGGGCCATGATTCAATTGATTCCGCTTGCCCGCCCGTCCGTCTCGGAATGCATTGTCGGCATATCCTACCCGGACTACCTTGGGCTTCCCGACCATGAATCCGAACCCATGGCCCGCTCGGTTTCCTTCCCCATAGGTTCCAGCCTCGAGCTTCGGGGAAAGACGGACCGCAAAATTTCGAGGATAACCGCCTCCACCGCAACCCGTTCGCTTGATGCCGGCTTCAAGGGCAAATCCTTTCTGGCCCCGGTCAAAGACGTGGCAAAAGAGGAGGAGGTCAGGCTTTGGTTCACCGATTCCTTCGGACTCAAGCCCAGCGACAGTCATACCGTCCGTCTCATTCCCACCGAAGATGCCCCTCCCCTAGCTGATTTCAGAGATCTGGCCCCGGAATCCTCCATTCTGCTTCTCGAAACAAAAACACTCTCCATCGTCGCCAAAGACGACTTCGGACTGGAGCGAATCAGGTTGAGGATGAAGGCAATCCGTGGCAACGACCTACTCATCGACACCACCCTCTACGAGCAGGCCGAAACCGACAAGAACGTCACGCAATCCGGATTCCCCTTCCCATTCGATCCCCGATTGTTCACCTTGCAGGATGGAGATGTCGCCGAATTCACCGCCCAGGCTCTCGACCGGTTTCCGGAACGCGAGCCGACCAACTCGAGAACGGTCCGGTTTTTTGTGGTGGGCCCGGAAAAGCATGCCGAGATCATTCGTAACAGAATGGAAGCGATCATGGCCCGGACCTCGGAGATTGCGCGCGAGCAGGAAAGCCTCCTTATGGAAACAATCGCACTGGAGGAGGAAGTCGAGGCAAGTGAGGAATCGATCGATTCCAAAACCGAAAGAAAGCTTTCGAAATTGGCCGACATGCAAAGAACCAATGCCCGCAACCTCAAAGCCAATGCAGAAAAAGGAATGGACGTGCTTGAGGAAGCCGCCCGCAACCCGACCTTCGATCAGGAAGCCATCAAGGACTTCGGGGAAACGCTCGAGAAAATGAAAGACGTCGCCTCCAGCAAGATGAAGCCCGCAAGTTCGAAAATACAAGAGGCTCAAGCTTCCCCGCCCTCCTCGGCTTCGGAATCTCTTGCCCAAGCCGAAGAACTCGAAAGACAAGCCCTGAGCGAACTTCAAGAAATTCTTTCCGACAGTTCCGAGCAACTGGATCGTCTGGAGGCCCGCAACTTGGCTCAACGTCTCAGAAAAGTTGAAAGAACCGAAAAAAACCTAATTTCCGGAATGCTGGAGATTCTTCCGAAATCCATTGGGGAAAGGGTTGAAAAACTCAGTCCCAAGCTCTCGGAAAACAAAGAGAAAATGGAATCCGTTCAATTCGAAGCCCATGTCGAAGCCGGGGAAATCCAAAGAGAAATCAGTCGGTTTCACGAAAGGACGGGCAAGCCTGCCTACGGAGAAGTCAGCGAGATGATGGAACAGGAAGAGGCCGAACGCGGGTTGTTGGAGGTTTCACAAAAGATCGACCGTAACATTGCCTTCGAAGCTCTCGACGAATTGGAGGAATGGGAAGAGAAATTCAAAAAGTGGGCCGATATTCTTGAGGAACAAAACTCTCAGGGAGGAGGCCAAGGGCAAGGACAAGGAGAGGGAAAAGACATCACTGAACAAATCCTCGCCCTGCTCAAAATCCGCGATGATCAGGGCGACATAATCGGCAAAACGAAAGTCGTTGAAAGTGGAAATTTTCTAGCCAAACGGGAAAAGTGGACCGACACGCTCAACGATCAGCAAAAAGAACTCATGCTCGACCTGACGGACGTCCAGATCGAGCTAGCGGAGGAAGGACTCAACCCCCTCTTTGACGATGCCCACACGGCCATGCACGAATCGGCCGCCGGCTTGGAAAAGGGGGACGCAGGCGAAGCGACTCAAGGAGCCCAAACCGAGGCCAAGGAAATTGTGACCGACCTGATCAACGTACTTCTCGAATCCGCCTCTTCGGGTCAATCCAGCGGTCAGGGGCAAAGCATGACCGGCATGCAATTCCTGATGCAACAATTGGGCCAATCCGGACAAGGGGAGGCGGCAGGAATGACCCCTGGAAATTCAGGTGGCGGCTCAAGTCAAGGTGGAACCACGAATCAGATACCGGGGGAAAGCGGAGGCGAAGCAACGAACCTTTCGACCGGTTTGAGAAAACCGGGAAAAACAGGGGGAGTCTCCCAACCTCCTCCTCCCGAATTCAAAAAAGTCATGGAAAGTTATTTCCGAAACATAGAAGAATAAGATGTTCAAACGTCTCTGCTTTTTCTTTCTTCAGGCTCTGCTGGTTTCCCGCCTTCTCGGGCAGGATCTCTTCGAGCAATCGAACGATCTTTTGGTCCGTGAAATCGACGATACTTACCGGAAAGGCCTTGGTTTTTTAGCCGGAAGCCAGAACGAACGGGGTTGCTGGTCGGATAGTTCTTATGGTTCCGAACCAGGCGTCGTGGGAATGTGCATTCTCGCTTTTCTCGCCCGCGGGGACGACCCGGAATTCGGACCCTATCGGAGCCATTACAAAAAGGCCTTGGACTACTTGCTCAAGGCTCAGAACGCCAAGACCGGATACATAGGCACCTCCATGTATAATCACGGCTTTTCCACCCTCGCCCTGGCCGAGGCCTACGGCTTGACAAACGATCTGAGATTAGGACCGGCCCTTGAGAATGCGACCAAGCTCATTGTTTCCTCGCAAAAGAACAACCCCAAGGGCGGTTGGAGATACAGCCCCGAAAGCCAGGATGCGGACACCACGGTTTCAGGGGCTCAAATGGTTGCCCTCTTTGCCGCCCGCAACGCAGGAATCAAGGTTCCCGAGGAAGCGATCGAGAGAGGCAAGGCCTACGTTCTTTCCTGTCAGGATTCGAGGGGCGGCTTCGGATACACCACGTCCAGTGGGGCCAACTTGCCCCGCACCGCAATCGGTTCCCTCATTCTTTCCCTCGCCAAGGACACCGATTCGGACGCCTACAAAAATTCAGTCGAGTACCTCAAAGAGTCGGCAAAATTCGGCGACCAAGGGCATAAGTTCTACAGCCTGTATTATACCTCACAGGCGGTTTTCCGCGCTAGTCCCTCGTTTTGGAACTCATGGAATTCTCAAAATTTCAAACGGCTCCAATCCACCCAGACCGAAAACGGTTCTTGGAATGGAAATTATGGACAAACCTTTGCCACCTCCGCCGCCCTTCTTTCGCTTGCCTTGAATTATCGCTATCTTCCGATTTACGAACGATGAAATTCCTTCCATTCCTTGCCTTGCTACTGCTCGTCTCCCCGTCCTATGGTCAGGAACCGCTTCAGGTCGGCGAAGTTCTTCAGAACGCGGAAAACCTTGTCGGCGTCGGAGACGAGAAAGCGCCGGCAAGCAAATCAAGCAAACTCGTCGTGGGAACCGAGAGAATCCGTTTTTTCGACGGTTCCGACCTCAAGGGAACGCTGCTTGAACTCGATCAGGAGAACAACCTCTTTTGGCGGCACGAATCTTCCTACGAACCCATTCGTTTCAAGTTCCGGGCAATCGAGTCAGTCGTTTTGGACCGTTTCTCGAAAACCGACTCGGAACATACCGGCAAACACCTTCTTCGCATACACATGAAAAACGGGGACAAACTGCGATGTGACTTCAAATCTCTGGACAAGAATAACCTTGTCGTGCAAACCAGTTTCGCCAAGGAAGTGAAGGTTCCCGTGGAGAATCTCCTCAAAATGGAGTTCTTACCCGAGACACACGAGATTCTTTACGATTCCTCGGAAGGCTTGTCCGGTTGGAAAAGCAGCAATCGCAAATCATGGTCCGCCGAAGAAGGCGACTTGGTTTCGGTTTATTCGGGGAGTACCGGAACCACCTTGCCCCAGAAGGATGCCATACAGGTCGAGTTCGAGGCTCAATGGGAACGTTCTTTCTACCTGGCCTTACGTTTCTTCTCCGATTCGGATGGATCCAGTTATGGAAACACGGGGTACCATCTCTCCTTTTCAAACAACCGACTCAACCTTCAGGTCAACAAAAGAACCAATGGGCGGGTTTCCAGGGAAACCTTGGGCTCCGCCATGATTGATGAAATCACCAGCGGCAAAAAGGCCCGCTTCACGATCTATGCCCACAGGGAACGAAAAGAGTTCGTGATTCGGGTGAATGACCGGGAAGTCGCCCGGTGGAAGGATGCAAGCGAGGACTTTTATCCCGAAGGCAACGGTATTCTATTCATCAACCAAGGCGGCAATTCTTACGTGAGGCTCAAGGAACTAACCTTGACCGGGTGGGATGGCCAGTTCTTTCCCATGTCGGCCAAGCAGAAAAAAACGGATTCGAACGGACAATTCGCAATCTTCACCAACGGAGACTCCACCGAGGCTTCCTCGAGCAGCGGGTCGGGTGACAATTTTACCCTGACGACTAAAAGGGGATCTTTTCAAGTGCCCTCAAACCGGTTGAGAAGCTTGAATTTTCATCCGGAAAACACCTCGGAGGGAGAAAGCGAGAGTTCGGAGCAAGTTTTTCTCAGCAGGTCGCTCGGCCGTTTGAGCTTCAGCCTTCAATCCATAGACGAGAAAGAACTTGTCGGAATTCATCCTTCATTCGGAAAATTCTCCATCCCTCTCGACGTCGTCAAGAGATTGAACTGCAATCAAAACCTGAAGAAAATCAGGAGTTACTTGGACCAATTGGCCCAAGCCAGAAAAGCTCTGGAGGATCGTCAACCGAATTTGGCGACCACGATCCTCAATCAAGCCAACCCGGCTTTCAGGGGTTGGTATTGGGGCCGTCTTTTCCTCTTGGCCGAAAACATGCAGTCCGTTGAGCAACTAAGCTTCGCTCCTCACCCGGAAAAAGGATTGACGAACGCAACCTTCGCCGGCGATTCCAAAACGATCCTGACCGTGGGGAAAGACGGATCCTACGGATTATGGAACGGACACGCGAGGTTGGCCGAGGGTAAATTCACGAACCCCGAATCCTTTCCGGTCGAAATCGGGCGATTTTCCAATGAAGGTCAGAAGGTCGTTACGATTTCCCGGCCCTTTTGGCTTGGGCAAACCGAAGTGACCCAAGAACAATTCGAATTCATCATGGGCAAAAACCCAAGCTCCCGAAAGCAACCCGATCTCCCAGTCGAAGTATCCTGGCATGATGCTCAGGCCTTTTGCAAAAAACTCAATGAAACACAAAAGACTCCTCCCGGCTACGAATGGCGGCTACCGACCGAAGCGGAATGGGAATATGCCTGCCGGGCGGGATCGGGCGGCCCCTTTTGCGGAAGCGAACCAAGCCAACTGCCGGCTCAAGAAGACTCCTATGGCAAATACCTTGGCCAATTCGGATGGTTTGCCCTCAATTCGGGTGGGCAGACCCACCCCGTTGGCCGGAAGAAACCAAATGCCTTCGGCTTACACGACATGCACGGAAACGTTTGGGAATGGTGTCGTGATGCCGTCAAGCGCAACAAGACAAGCTTCATGAACGACCGCAAGACCGGCACGATCGATCCCTTTTCTCAGGAAGGAGAATGGCGGGCCCTCCGGGGAGGAAACTTCGAGGTGCCCCACTCTAGGTGCCGCTCCGCATACCGGGGAGCGAATGCCCCGACCGTAACCAATTCAGACCGAGGATTCCGGTTGGCCCTTGCCCCCGTTTTGGGAGTCGAAGGAAACTCCATCGGGATAAACGCTGACAAGGACAAAAAAATCAAAAACCTCTCCCTGGTCCTGAAACCCATTCCCCAAGGAAGCTTTCTAATGGGAAGCCCAAGCTCGCTCACCGCGCCCAAAGCCATTACCGACTCATTCGGGGACAAACTCATCACCGGGTCCAGCGACGGGAAGCTTGCCTCGACTGACTTTTCGGGTCGCCCATTGAAAACGCTCCATGAGTTCAACTCCTCCATAACCGCCTTGGCTTCCGCCGAATCATCCCCCCTTGCGCTGGTCGGATGCCATAATGGTGAGACTCATCTTTTCGATCTCAAGAAAAACAAGGTTCTCCGGTCGTTCGGGGATCACCAGTTTCCCGTTACCTCGGTCGCCTTTGATTCAAATCTATCCAGTTTCGCCAGTTCCGGCTTGGATGGCAAAGTCAATTGCTACTCAACCGAAGACCTGACCTTGACCTGGACTTTCTCTACCCGCGACCATGGTTTTGGTTCCACCGACAAGATCGAATACTCCAAGAACGGCTCCCTTCTATTGGCTTATGGAAGAGGTTCTCCTCCAATCGTAATCAAAGCTCGTAGCGGAGAAAAAGTCATGGCCTTGCGGAACGATTTGGGAACCCCCGTGACAACGCATTTTCACCCTGATGGAAAATCTCTGGTATCGGTCTCGGAAAACGGTTTGCTCATTTTTACGGAAATTTCCTCAGGCATCCCCTACAACCTAATCCGGTTGAACCTGAATTCCGTTCGAGACTTCTCCTTCTCCAAGTACGGCGACAGAATCATTGTTTCGAACGACGAGGGAATATGCTCGATCCGAGCCTTTCAGAGAACCGGAACCATTATCGTTGAATCACCCGACCGGAGCCGCGAAACAACCCCTGATTACTTCTTCGCCCTTTCCCGGGAAAACAAGTTTTCGATCACCAACCTGAGTGATTTCATGAAGGAAAAAGGATTAAAACACGATCCCCTTACCCCCCCCGCAGGCTGCGCCTATTCACCCGACGGGAAATGGATCGTCACCAGTGCGGACGGATCGCTTCGCCTATGGCGGCGTGAAACCGACGCCTGGGTCGCCACGATAGCGGAGAAATTGGCATCCCCCATCGTAAATTGCGCCTTCTCGCCCAAAGGCGACTATATCGTTGCCAAACTTGCAAGCGGTCATGTCTTGGCCTACCCATCTCGAGTCGACAAGGCTTCCGCCGAAAACACATATTCCGAAGAATCTTCGACGGACATGAGCAAAGACCTTCCTTTCGATGACTGGTTCGGAGCAAAGGCAAAACAAACGGATTGACCTGCTGCCATCGGCTAGACTCGTCTAAAATCAAGGTTTTGTATTATTATCCTTAAATTTATGGTTGAATCGATGCTACGAGTCGTTAACCCTTTACAGGGTAAGTCGGATCGCCATTGATACCAATCATTTACCTAACCATGATCGAAAGCTGCATTAGAGTCGTACCTGTTTTTTTCTTTTGCTTGATTTTGGGGGCTTGCGGCGGAGGTGGCCCCGTCACTTTGCCCGACGCTCCTCCCCCCTGGCAGGAGATACCATCCAATGGCGAGGAGGCGACTCCTCCCCGTCCTTCCCCTTTTGGGGGGACCAACCCGAGACTTGGCAACCCAACGACGCCCAATTCCTTTTGGTCCAATCAACCCGGACCGCCACGATCATCATCCGTTTCCTCTCCTTCCCCTGCCATCAGGCGGAATTATACGGTCAATGCCTATGCCGACGTTTGGGTATTGGTTCAGGACAAAAATGGAAACGAATTAGAATGGCTCAGCATGAAATCCGGTGACGAAGTACCCATCATGCACCGTGGTCCCCTCACGATTACTTGCTCCTCTTCGAAATCCATTATGATTACGGACAAAAATGGAAAGAAAATCGAAGCTGGAAACAATTCGAACGGCATCAACATTATCCGCCTCCCTTAAAAACAAAAAAAATTTGAACGTTTCGTCGACTTCGGGCGTCTGACCTTATAACTGACGTCAGTTTGTTTTAGTTTGTGTTTCAAAAAGCCAAAAAAGCACCGCCCGAAAAGCGGTGCTTTTTTTTCATTTCCCCGGATTGCTGATTTTTTCGCCGGTAGAATCCTGAATCAATTGAACGGGAGGGTTTTCCAATCGAATGTTCACATAGGCGCAAAGCCCTTTGAGAAACTTGAAGGATATCAAACTCCATGCGTAAACGGTATCCGAAGCCTCGTCATAAACGGGTCTCCTGTAATCCCAGAGATAACCATTGCCTCCGTCTAAACTGCGTCCTTCCGGGGGACCCATCATATCCTGAATTTCTATGCGGTTTCTTCCGATGGACAAGGTTTCCAAATTATTTTTTCGATAGACTGGAAAATTTTCAATTAATTCGAATTTCGCTTCCTTCCCCGAGCCTTGTAAATTTTGCCGACTTTGCATGGGCTCGTTGCCTTGTCCAAGACCAGAGAAAGTATTTCCACGATTGCAGGAACTGCTCGCAAATAGGCAAAAAAAGCCAAGCGTGAGAATGAACAACTGGGGTTTCCTTGTGATTCCTGAATTTTTCATAGTGTGAAAATAGAGTATTTGAGTTCCTCGTCATTCGATTCAATTCAATTTGCCACGGTTAGTCAATCATGCGGATTTCGGCAAATGAAGTTCGTTCATCCATCCGGAACGTCTCGAAAACGGCTCTATGAAAGGTTGATTTTTCCTTATTGAAATCAAACTCCCACGGATGGGCATAGCTATACGACGAGTGGTGATCCACCCAAATATCCCGCCCTTTTTCGCGGGGACTCAACCGATAAAAAAAGCCTGATCGACACCTTTTTGCTTTGGATTCCTAAAGCCATCGCTCACTTGACAGGCGGTTTTTATCTTTTGGGTTTACCACGGATGACGGTAATCTGTAAACTCCGCCTTACAGTTGAGGAAAGTTGGCAGAGTAGTCGAATACCCAGGGTTGCTAAACACATAGCTAAAAACCATATTTTTTGACAAGATGTAGTTTCAATGAGTATTATTAACTAATTAATGAAAATAAAAGAAATTAATTA
>JAYOMW010000034.1:0-24736 GCA_038121045.1 Opitutia bacterium | reverse complement strand
CACGGTGATTCGGTCGAGATCAACTCACTGGATCCCGGTAACCAGTTCTTCCATCAATACGAACCTGCCGAAGAAGAAAACATAGAAGGCAGCAAGGTTTCCCTTCTCAAAAAAGCAGCGTCCACCGAAGATTTCCGAATCAAAGTCAGGTCGGAGGCTTATCTGACCGTTTGGCCAGAAGAAACCAATCAATAAAGTCTAACTGCCCTTCAAGAGGGAAGTTTCAAATGATTGATTCTCCCGTCAACTTTTCTCATTGGCATACCGAACCCGCTCTGATCGGTGGACTACTTTTTTTTGGTTGGATTTACGCCCTATTCGTAGGGCCTTTTCGTCAAAAAATCTGCCCGTCCCTTCCCTATTCCGCCAAGCATACCTTCTGGTTTTCACTTGGTATGCTCCGTTTTTACCTGGCGGTTGGTTCTCCCTTGGATCCATTAGGCGAAAATTTTCTCTTTTCCGCCCACATGATTCAACACAACATACTGATGTATGTCAGTCCTCTCTTTCTTCTTCTCGGACTCCCACAACCTCTCGTTGACAGGATTTTGGAAACAAACCCGGTTTCTGAAAAAATCTTCTGTTTTTTTGTTCATCCCATAATCGCGGGACTTCTTTTCACCTTGGTGTTTTCCTTCTGGCATTTTGGAGTTTTTTATGAGGCGGCGATCAAGGACAAAACTTTGCACATGGCCGAACACCTATCCATGTTCTTTACTTCGGTTGCGATGTGGTGGCCCATTTGCGGACCGTCCAAACGATTGCCACCGCTTCGATATGGCTCTCAAATGCTTTATATTCTCGCTCTCATGCTCGGCCAAACACCCATCTTTGCCACCCTTACTTTTTCAGAAGAGGTCCTGTACGAAACCTATTTTTACGCCGAAAGAATTATGAACTTGTCCCCACTTGAAGACCAGAGAACCGGCGGTGTTTTGATGAAACTAGCCAATATGGCTGTTTCCGTGGGCGTGTTAGCTTCAATCTTCCATCGTTGGTCTTCGAGACAAGAAAAGGCTTAGAACGGAATGGTTTAAAGACGCGAGACCAAGAGCTCGCGCTCAAAGAGCATTTCTTTGGGTAAGAATTCGGACAACTGAAGAAATAATTCTTCGTGTCTTAACGTTTGCATCCTCAATTTCTGCGGATCAACCGCCATCAATTCATCCCATTGTTCATCGGAGAAGTCCAATCCGGACCAATCCAAGTCCTCCTTGCGGGGCACCCAACCCAAGCAATCCTCGTGCGATCGTCCTCTCCCACTCGAACGCTCGACAATCCATCTGAGGACTCTCATATTCTCACAAAAGCCCGGCCAAAGAAACTTCCCCTCGGCATCCTTGCGAAACCAATTGACGTGAAAGATTCTCGGCTTCTCCCTCAGTTTCTTGCCCATTTTGATCCAATGCCTAAAATAGTCACCCATATTGTAGCCGCAAAAAGGCAACATTGCCATCGGATCCCTTCTCAAATTACCCAAAGCACCCTCCGCCGCCGCAGTCGTTTCCGAAGCTAGAGTCGCCCCGAGGTAAACACCGTGATTCCAATTGAACGAT
This sequence comes from Opitutia bacterium, assembly GCA_038121045.1. Lineage (GTDB taxonomy): Bacteria > Verrucomicrobiota > Verrucomicrobiia > Opitutales > Seribacteraceae > Seribacter. The sequence continues at coordinate 23,180 of JAYOMW010000034.1, read as the reverse complement.
TGATAAACCAAAGGTATGTCCGACATTCTTCGTCCACCGAAAATAAAAGCTGAAACTGGAACACCCTCCGGGCTTTCCCAATTCGGATCGATCGTCGGGCATTGAGAAGCCGGTGCGGTGAAACGGGCGTTGGGATGGGCGGCGGGAGTCTCCGAGTCAGGAGACCATGGGTTGCCATGCCAGTCAATCAGGCCTTCGGGCGGCTCAGGCGTAAGACCTTCCCACCAAACGTCCCCGTCGGTAGTGAGGGCCACGTTCGTAAAAAGGGTGTTTTCCCTCATCGATTTCATGGCATTGGGGTTCGTCTCCCAAGACGTACCCGGGGCCACCCCGAAAAAACCCGCTTCCGGGTTTATGGCCCTAAGGGTACCAGTAGAATCCGGCTTCAGCCAAGCAATATCATCTCCTACCGTCGAAACCTTCCACCCTTTCATGGAATCGGGAGGGATAAGCATCGCCATGTTGGTCTTACCGCAAGCGCTGGGGAAAGCCCCCGCGACGTAAGTCTTGTCTCCTTCCGGGCTTTCCACTCCGAGAATCAACATATGTTCGGCCATCCACTCGTTGTCTCTCGCCATGCAGGAAGCAATGCGCAAAGCCAAACACTTTTTTCCCAACAACGCATTCCCGCCATAGCCACTGCCGTAGGAAACGATCGTTCGCTGTTCGGGGAAATGCACGATATAGGTGTTATCCGGATCACAAGGCCAGGGCACGTCTTCGACGCCTTGCTTGAGCGGAAACCCGACCGAATGAAGACAGGGCACGAAAAAATCTTTCTCGCCCATTTGATCCAACACGCGTTTGCCCATTCTCGTCATTATGCGAAGATTCAAAACGACGTAGGGGGAATCAGTGACCTGCACTCCGAATTGAGAAAGCGGTGAACCCAGGGGCCCCATGCAAAAAGGAATCACGTACATGACCCGGCCTTCCATGCACCCTTTGAACAAACGTTTCAAGCGGGCTCTCATTTTTCTTGGTTCCTCCCAGTTGTTGGTTGGGCCAGCGTCATCCTTGCCATAGCTGCAAATAAAGGTTCGGCTCTCGACTCTGGCGACGTCTCGCGGATCCGAACGGACCAAAAAACTGTTCGGACGTTTTTTCTCGTTCAGTTTGATCATCGAACCTTGCTTCACCATAAGGCTACATAGTTCGTTCCATTCTTTCTTGGACCCGTCGCACCAACGAACTTCTTTTGGCCCGCACATTTCGACCATTTTGTCCAACCACTTCAAAAGGGCCTGATTGCTGGTTTTGTCCCGATCATATTCCACTTTCTTTTGCTGCATAGGATTAAGTCGGTATGCATCGTGTGGCCGTGAGTCAAACTTTCCCTGGCCAAAAGACCGGTTATTTTTCAATTTCACCCACATTGTGAAGAAATCTGGTTTGCCAATCGGCGAAGGAATCCATACCTGATTATTCATCCTATGATTAAGCAAGGCAGGCAACGAACGGCGGTATTGGCATTAGAAGATGGAAGCATCTTTCGGGGATTTCCTTTCGGGGCCTCCTCTACGATCGAAGGCGAAGGTGTTTTCAACACCGGAATGACCGGGTATCAGGAAACTCTGACCGATCCATCTTATTACGGACAGATCGTCACCATGACGACGCCCCAAATAGGAAATTACGGAATCAACGAAGAAGACGAGGAATCCTTCGGGCCCAAGGTCGCGGGATTCGTGATTCGTGAATTAAGCCCGGTCGTGAGCAATTGGAGAGCCACCGGGTCCCTTGACGAATATTTGAGAAAAAATGGAATACCTGGGATCGAGGGAGTGGATACCCGAGCTATCACGAAAAAAATTCGCGTCCACGGCGCCCTCAATGCGTGTTTGAGTACGGAAGGAATATCCGACGAAGAGGCATTGCAGCGAGCCCAAAAGTGGGAAGGAATCGTGGGACAGGATTTCGTCAAGGAAGTTACCTGCAAGAAATCATTCACCTGGGACCCCTCTGGCGAGGAGAGTCGAGTCTTTACCGTTCAAGGAACGGACCTCAAGGCCAATGAAACCGGGTTCTCCGAAACCCATCGTCTCGTGGCCTTTGACTACGGAGCCAAAAAAGCGATCTACCAAAACCTGCGCAGACACGGCTTCGAGGTGATCGTCTTGCCTGCCGATGCATCGGCAGAAGAAGCCAAGTCTCACGAACCAGATGCCATTTTCCTTTCCAACGGACCGGGTGACCCTTCCGCCCTTGATTATGCCCACGAAACCGTCCGTAAACTCATGGCCGATTATCCCGTGTTCGGAATATGTCTTGGGCATCAGATCTTGACTCATGCCATTGGGGCAAACACCTACAAACTGAAATTCGGTCACCGAGGGGCCAACCAACCGGTCAAAAACATTGAAACGGAACGAGTCTCGATCACTTCGCAAAACCATGGCTTTGCATCGGAAAAAGAAGCTCTCGAAGAAAGGGGTGCGATCGTTACTGAATACAACCTGAACGATCAAACGGTTTCCGGAATGCGAATGAAAGACTTACCGGTCTTCTCAGTGCAATATCACCCCGAGGCCTCCCCCGGACCTAACGATGCCAATCATCTTTTCAAAGCTTTCCATGACATGGTTTCGGAGGCCAAGAAAAAAAGCTCCTGATTGAATTGGCTCCAAGCCAACGAACGTCCGCAATCGAGTCACAAAAACGCGACGGGAAAACTTGGTAATGAAGTGCGGACTCGTTTACGATTCGTTTTTCGAAAAACACCGGACGGGATACGGGCATCCGGAACAACCTGGACGGGCTTCCCGCGTCTACCGCGAAATTACAAAGGCTGGCTTGATCCCCCTAATCCTCGAGACAAAACCGAAGGCTTGCGACGAAGAGACCCTCTCCCTCGCTCATGAACCCGCCTATTTAGCTCAAGCCAAAAAAGACGTTCTGAGCGGGCGATCCACCTTGAGCACGGGGGACACTCAAATTTGTGGTGATTCGTGGGAAGTTGCGAGACGAGCCACAGGGGGCGCCCTCCAAGCGGTGGACGACGTCTTGAATGGAAAGATCGCAAGGGCTTTTTGCCTGAGCCGTCCACCCGGCCATCATGCAACCCCGAGCAAAGGAATGGGCTTTTGCCTATTCAATCACGTTGCGGTTGCCGCAAGGTACGCCCAAAAAAAACACGGAGTCGGAAAAATTCTAATCGTAGATTGGGACGTCCATCATGGCAACGGAACGCAAGACGTCTTTTATGAGGATGATTCGGTCCTGTTTCTCAGCACTCACCAATCTCCATGGTATCCGGGAACGGGAAGCAGGGAAGAAACGGGCAAAGGTAAAGGTTTGGGCTATACCCTGAATTTTCCTCTTCCAGCCGGATCGGGAAGAAGTGAAATCGTAGAAGGAGCATTCGGATTGGATCTTCCGAAGAAAATGAGTGGGTTTGAGCCCGAATTGATCCTTGTCTCAGCCGGCTTCGATTCCCGAAGAGGCGACCCACTCGGACAATTTCGCTTGCAGGACGAAGACTTCGCCAACTTGACGAAACTCATCGTCGGGCTTGCAAACGAATACTGCGATGGAAAAGTCGTTTCCGTTCTTGAGGGCGGATACGATTTGGACGGACTGGCCAAGGCATCCCTTGCTCACTTCAAGGCCCTGTTGGAAGAAGAAGCGAATTAAACCAATCGAAAAAAAAATGCTCTCGATCATTGGACAGGAGATGAAAGTTGAGCTATGTTAAGATCATAAAAGATTGTTTCAGTCAAAAGTTCAGCTCCTTCGCTAGAAAATAAAAACCACTACCCATAAAAGGAAGGTTTGCGGGCCCTAGACAAAAGTCTTTTGAAAGCGTCGTCAAACGGCGCTTTTTTTTGCTTTTCGCCAACGGACAAAACTTTATTCCCCTTTCTTGACTAAGTGACCTGCCTTCATTAGGTCAATGGATCATGTTACGCGGAATATCACCTCTTCTTAGTCCACGGCTTCTGGAAACCCTGTATCGCATGGGTCATCATGACGAGATCGTCTTCGGTGACGCTCACTTCCCGGGGGAAAGTTGCAACGATACCATCATTCGGGCCGATGGCTTGCGAATCGATGACCTGCTCGACGCCATCCTACCACTTTTCGTGTTGGACCACGTCATCGAGAAACCTGTCATGATGATGGGTCCGTTGCCTGAAGACAAAGCCAACCCGACCATTGCGGCGGATTATCAAAAAGTGCATGACGGCTATGCCGAAATCGTAAAAAAACACTACCCTGACACCGCACCCATTGACCAGGTCGACAAATATGACTTTTACGACCGCACGCGCAAGGCGTTTGCCGTAGTCATGACGGGAGACGTCAGAATTTACGCGAATTTGATTTTGGCAAAAGGCGTAACGACATGGTGAATGACTTTTGAAGAACCTTTATCCCCGGGATTTGCCGCCCGAAATATTGACCGTGGTTCCGTGTAGGTAAGAAGCCCGTTCGGAAACCAGAAAGACGACCAAATCCGCAACCTCGGAAAGCTTTCCACTTCGGCCGAGAGGGATGGATGAGCCATCGTTGTTTCGTAGTTCATCCACGGAAACTCCTCGAGTATAGGCCAAGGATTGCTCGTATGCATCGCTTCTCATGCTCGTGGTCTCCATGATCCCAGGAGCCACACCCACCACACGAATCCCTTTTTTCCCAAGTTCTTTGGCCCAGGAACGGGTCAAGTTTTGATTCGCCGCCTTGGTCGCGGCGTAAACGCTTTGTCCTTCGCTTCCCTCCATGCCCGATTCGGAGGACATGTTGATTATCACACCGCCTCGACCACTGGCGAGCATTTGACGGGCAGCCGCCTGCGCGAACAAAAACTGGCCCTTTACGTTCACGGCAAAGACCTTGTCCCAAACTTCCTCGGTCAATTCTTCCTTTCCGGCAGGATCCACAAGCAAGCGAGGAACGTTAATCCCCGCATTGTTTACAAGCGCATCGACCGCCCCCCACCGATCGATCGTTGCTTGAACGAGAGCATCAACGTCGGGCTTCGAAGTTACGTCACACTTCGCAAAAGCCGCTTCTCCGCTTCCAACCTGATTGGCTTCTTCCACGGCACGCTCACCTACGTCTTCTGCGAAATCGGCAATCATGACCTTTGCCCCGACTTCGACAAAGCCCTTGGTTACGGCAAGTCCTATGCCTGCGGCTCCCCCGGTGACAATGATTATTTTATCCTCCAAATTCGTCCAACTCATCAACGGATCCTTTCTTTATTCGTTAGCTTACGCAAGATTCAAGGGATAAGGCACGCCATATCCACGGTAAAGCGCTTCCTCCGCTTGGCGGGACCAAGCGTCGTCGTTGGCCTCAAGTTCCTCGGCGGCCGCGGCAAGAGATTCTCGAACGCACCCGCTTGCATGATCCGAAGCCATACGAAAAGCCGAAGCGGTTGTTTCTACAAAGGGTAAGTCAGGTAACTCCGCAAAAGCGAAGAAGGAACCGAACGGCTGATCCCGCTCGACCTCCTCCATCATTTCGGGCACGGCACGCAATCCGCAAATCCCCTTGACCATCCAGTCAAAGCTGACCGGGTTCGAGGCTTGCTCAACCATATCGTCGGAGTGAGGCTCAGATGTGTTCGTCATGTGCCAGGGAACGTTGGCGCCGCATATTTGATGGCGGGAAACATAATGGGAATGTCGCGACCGCACCGGAGCAATCAGTCCTCCGTCAACGAAGTTTACGGCCGCTGACCGGGCTAACTTCAGTTCCAGTCCGGCATAGGCCCGGGCGGCCTCTTCTCCCGACCCGGCAATAAAAAGATCGGTGATCAACTCATCTTCCCCCAAGGCCGTCAATCCGCCGGGCAACTCACTGGGCGAAGACAGGAGAACGGAAGCCCCTTCGGGCAACCGGGCCAAATATTCCTTCTCCCGCTCACTGTCTGGATCGAAGCCGATCAAGCCAACTTTCGGCTCACGGGCCAATCCCCGGTAACGCTCGGGATCGTTGGGTCCGACGTTATGATGCATCTCATTGAACTGGCTTCGAACTTCATCCTCAAGGGATGAGAACTCGGGCGCCTTGCCGATGGGGACTCGGATCAGAAGATCCGGATCGACTGCGCCGGCATAGTTGTTCAAGTTGCCGCCGTCTGCCAAGATAGCCGCCGCCTGATCGTAAGTTTCCGCAGAAGCGTAATTGGTCCAAACCACGTCCGACTTTCCGTACTCGGTCAGTTTTTCGATGATGTCCGGATCCTTCCGGTCGATCAAGACAACCCTGGTCCCCCTTTTTCTCAAGTCCCTGACCAGCGCATATTCGTCCATTTGGTCCAACTTTGCTTGAGAACCTGTTACGTAAACCACCCGGGGCAGTTCTTCATCGGGTACGCTGGCCACGATGGTCAGGTTGATCATGGCCATCCTGGCGGTTCCCGAAAGATAAGACAATACGGCGCGGGGCGGCACTCCGTACTTGAAGTCTCCATTCTCTCCAAGGGTAAAGACGTGCTTGTTTGTTCCGTAGTTGCAAGCGAAAGGCTCGGCGTGGGCCAGGGAAATCAAACTGGTGTCGGCCTTGGGAGTCACCTTATTGAAAAGATTGCCGAACCCCTGAGCCTTTACGAAAGCAGGAGCGATGCCGGGAACCGTGTTAAACCGTCTCAAGCCACCCAAGTATCGATAGGAGTATCCAAGCGCTGCAAGCACGCCGTCTTTTTCAGGCCGGAAAGCAAGGGGATCGATCGGCTCGCTGGCATGGCCGGGTGTGATCACAACCACATCCCCACGATTAAAGGAAGAATCCGCCGGGGCTTCGAGAATCAGTTGCAAGGTTTCGTGCCCCAAGGCAACTTGACTGACTCCGGAAGGAACCCTCGCATGAGCGTCGAACTGACGGATCGCCTTCGCATCCGAAGCGCATCGGCAATTCCCAAAACTTGCGAGAAGAAAGCTATCGCCTTGGAAACTTGCGGCAGGCAACTCATCGGACAACAACTCGATTCGGTCTGGCCCGGTCAAGTAAACCCCATCGTGACTCGATTGAGCCACGGCCTTAAGTTCTGCGGCCCGTTCCTTCAGCGAAGCAGGTGCGTTCTTGCTCATGCTTGGTTTCAGTAGCAATTGCCTCAAACAGGCTCAAATCCCGGCTCTTTGCCTGCGGACAAGTTCACCGGTGGTGGGATTCGTGCTCAATTGATGTCCGGGCAAAGGCATGATGCGTTCATGTATGGCATCCAACATCCAAGAGGGCTGAGGGAAGAAATCGTTTTCAACCTCCGCGCAAGGGGTAATCCAATTTCTAGAACCCACTACCACCGGAGGCGCGTCCAAGTCGTCGAAGGCCAATTGGCTTAAGTTCGAAGCGATATCCTGCATGACCGAACCTCGCTCACAGGCATCCGATGACAGAAGCACCTTGCCTGTCTTGCGGACGGACTCGACCAAAGGATCGTAATCAAGAGGATTGATTGAGCGACAATCGAAAACATCTGCCGTCAGGCCGTATTTTTGTTCCAAAATATCGGCGGCTTCCAAGGCCCGATACATGGTCGCTCCAACAGTAATGAGGGTAATGTCCTTGCCCGTTCTTCTTTGAGCCGGAGGACCGAAAGGCACTTCGTAATAGTCGGCGGGAACTTCCTTCTCGAACAATTCACCGATATCATAAAGTCGTTGACTCTCGAAGAAGATGACCGGATCGCTGCCGGCCAATGCGGTATTGAGCATTCCCTTGGCGTCGTAAGGAGTGGAAGGGAAAACGACCTGCAAGCCGGGAATATGACTGACCATGGCACACCAATCCTGGGAGTGCTGGGCGCCGTACTTCGAGCCCACCGATACCCGCAGGACCACAGGCATCTCGAGAATGCAGGCGGACATGCTTTGCCACTTGGCCAACTGATTGAAAATCTCATCCCCGGCCCGGCCCATGAAGTCACAATACATCAACTCGACCAAGGCTCTTCCTCCCTCCAAAGCATAGCCAACGGCACTGCCGACTATAGCGGCTTCGGATATGGGTGAATTAAACAGGCGATGATAAGGAAGAGACTCGGTTAGCCCGCGATAGCAGGCAAAAGCACCTCCCCAGTCGCGGTTTTCCTCCCCGTAGGCAACGAGGGTCGAATCATTTTGAAACCGATGAAAGGCAGCCTCGAAAATTGCATCCCGATATTGAAAGACCTTGTTCTTGGACACGGGCTTCCCGTCCACGATGCCAGCCCGCGATTTTTTGGCCAAAGCCTGCACGCGGGGGTTTTCGGCGGCAGGAAGGATCAATTCGGGTTCGCGCTCGGGGTCATAGCTCTCTTTCTTTCTCTTCGAGAACATAAGATCTCCGATCTTTTCCGAGTCCAAGCGAGGGGAAACCTCCAGATCGGAAGCCAACCGAAAAGCCTGAGTCATTGCCTTGGTCACGTCCGCCTTCCTTTGATCAATCGCTTCCTCGGTCAGCAACCCGGCCGCCATCAACTCCTTGGCATAACCCACGAGCGGGTCAATGGCCTGCCAAGCGTCGATCTCTTCCTTCAAGCGGTAGGATGAAGCATCGGAAGGCGAATGGCCGGAATAGCGGTAAGTAATCGTCTCGAGAAGAACCGGTCCTTCCCCTTCCTCAAGAAGCGCCTTCTTGCGCTTGATCGCATCCACCACCGCCAAGGGGTTGTAACCATCCACCCTTTCGGAATGCATGGATTCCGGATTCACGCCCGCCCCTACCCGAGCCAAGCAATCGAAAGCCATGGTTTCGCCCGCCGTCTGACCTCCCATCCCATAAAAGTTATTCATGAAATTGAAGATGATGGGCAAGCCTCCCCGCATGGAGGAATCCCAAAGCTCCTTGAATTGACGCATGGCGGCAAAATTCATGGCTTCCCAAGTCGGGCCGCATCCCATCGAAGCATCACCAATATTGGAAATCACGATTCCGCTTTTGCGGTTTACTTTCTTGAACAGGGATGCCCCCATGGCTATGTCGGCGGACCCACCCACGATGGCATTGTTCGGAAGAATACCGAAAGGAGGAAAGAAAGCATGCATCGATCCGCCCAATCCACGGTTGAATCCGTTCTCCCGACCAAAGATTTCGGCAAGGGCGCCGTATAGGAGAAAATTGCGAGCCAGGTCTTTGACTGAACTCGACTCCTCCTTCTCGACCACACGGTAGCAATCGCCACCGAGAAAGCCCGTCATGATTTCAAGCAAGGAATCATCGTCCAACTTGCGAATAGCCGACATTCCCTTGGCCAAAATTTCCCCGTGCGACCGGTGTGAGCCAAAGATGTGATCATCCACACCGAGGAGAAATGCCTGACCCACCGCCGACGCCTCCTGCCCGATCGAAAGGTGAGCCGGGCCTTTGTGGTCATACTCGATTCCTTCGTAAGAACCCTGCGTCTTTATGCTCTGGAGCATACTCTCGAACTCGCGGATCAAGAGCATGTCCTCGTACATTCCGACCAAGGCATCGCCGCCGTAGGCTTCCTTTTCCTTCTCTATGTCTTGCTGGTATTGGTTAAGGGGAATTTCGGCAAAAGGAAGGCTACCGGATTTGCGTTCTTCTGCGGGTTCGACGATTTGTGACTTCGGCATGGCGAATAATAAGGGTTAAGAATGTAAAGTTTGCTCAGCGAACGGCCATGAAGACGTCCTTCATGATTTCCGAAGTGGTTGGATGCGGAAAGACGATCTCCTCGATTTCTTCTTCTCGCAGTTCGGTTTCCAGCATGGCGGTTGCTCCGAAGATCATCTCGGAACAAGCCCCCCCGACCATATGTACGCCAAGCAGACGATTGGTCTCGGCTTCCAAAACGACTTTGCACAAACCCGACTCATCGGGATTTTCGGCCAAGTAGCGAGCGTTGATCGCCATAGGGATGCGTCCGGTCTTGACCTTCAGGCCACGGGCTTCCGCCTCTTCTTTGGTCAAGCCGACCACCGCGACTTCCGGGCTTGTGTAAACGACTGCCGGCATCTTGTCATAGCGCATCCGGTCGGGCCGACCGGTCAGGTTGTGAACCACGACCTCGGCCATTCGGCTGGCGGCATGAGCAAGCCAAGCTTGTCCGGTCACGTCACCGGCGGCCCAAAGGCCGGGAACGTTGGTCGCTCCGCGATCATCCACCCGCACGCCACCACGCGGGTCAATATCCAGACCCAATTCTTCCAAGCCCAAGCCCTTCGTATTTGGAGTCCGCCCGGTAGCCACCAAAACCAGATCGCCTTCGACCGAATCCGAACCGTCCGCATTGGCAAAGCTCACTGACTTCTCATCAATGGATTCAACCTTCGTATCGAGCATGAAGCTCACCCCTTTCTTGGCGAGTTCATTGCGCAAAGTGGACGCGATTTCGGCATCAAGATTCGGGCAAATTTCAGGCATCGCCTCGAGGACCGTGACCGGTACTCCGACCGAGGCATACATGCAGGCGAACTCGCACCCGATCACCCCGCCTCCGACGATGATCAAATGATCGGGCAAAGTCTCGCGGTTCAGGATCCCCGTCGAATCAACCACATGCCCGGAATCGATTCCCGGAATCGGTGGGACGGAAGGAGAAGATCCCGTGCAAAGCAAAACGTTGTCGGCCTCGTGCGTTTCCCCGTTGATCGAAACCGCCAAGCCGGGAAGCAAAGTGGCCTCGCCCTCGACGACGTCGACCTTGTGCTTCTTCATCAAACCGGCAATCCCATTCCTCATCTTGTCCATGACTTGGTTTTTGTGGGCGTGAGCTTTGGGGAAATCAAAGCTCAAGCCCTCCACCTCGACTCCAAAAACCGAGCCGTGCTTGGCATGATAATAGGTCTTCGCCGCCTGGAGCAAAGTCTTGGACGGAACGCATCCCTCGTTCAGGCATACGCCTCCGAGTTTACTCTTCTCCACAAGCAAGGTCTTCAGACCCGAACCAGCGGCTTTCTTGGCAGCGACGTAACCGGCCGGGCCGGCGCCGATGACGGCAAAATCATACTTCATACTTCGTGTTGTTCGTTGGGTTGTGACAAAGGTTCGCCCGGGTTGTTCTCAAGGTGAGATACGAGGGTTTGAAGAAAGCGAGCGGCCGGGGCTCCGTCGATGGCCTGATGATCTATCGTCAGGCTCAAGGGAAGATAATCGGCATAAGTCACCTCGCCGGATTCCGAACGCTTGGGCTTCAGAACGATTCCTCCGACCCCGAGGATGGCAATTTCAGGGGCGTTCAGCACAGGGGTGAAAGTCTCGACTCCGAGCATCCCAAGGTTTGTAAGAGTAAAGGAACCGCCGGCAAGATCATCCGGGGAAATCGTTCCCTCCCGGCAATCGCCGGCAAGCTTCTTGATCGCAGAGGACAAGTTTTCAATGGAAAGATCGGAAGAGTCCCGAACGACCGGAACCAAAAGACCTCGTGGAGTATCCACGGCCACGCCCAAGTGAACTTTCTCGAAGACGGCAATCCGATCACCGAGAAAATGAGCGTTCATTTCGGGATGGGCCTTCAGGGTTTCGATGATGGCGTGGGCGATCAAGTCGTTGAGGGAAACCTTGGACTTTCCGTCTGCCAGGCGTTGTTTGCGATAGGCCTGCGCGGCGGTCAGTTCAAAGGATGAATGCAGCGTGAGTTGGGCGGTGGATTGAAGGGATTGCATCATTCTTTCCGCAATGACTTTGCGGATTCCCTTCACAGACTCGATGCGAGCGCCCTCGATCGCTCCCGGAACCTTCATGTCTCCGGCAAGAGCCATCCCTGCCAACCCGCTTCCACGCTTTGGGGGCTCAAGTCCATCCATTGCCTTGGAACGAGCGCTGACAGACAGGCGCGGACGGCCAGCAAGAAACGCTTCGACGTCACGTTCAATAACTCGACCACCCGGTCCGGAACCGACAATCGTTTCGGCATCAACGCCCTGGCTAGACGCCAATTTGCGGGCCCTTGGACTGACCCCCGAACTCGCGGGTGCAGGTGACGGAGTTTCCGAAGGAGCAGTCGATGCGGCCGCAGGCTGAGCCTCGACCGTCGAAACCGGGGCCGGGGCCTGTGACGGAGTTGCATCGGATTCTGCGACAGAGGAGCCAGAGTCCGCTGGGCGAAACTCGCTTGCGTCTTCGCCTTCTTTGCCAACGGCTGCGACATTGGCTAGAACGGGCACGTCGTCGTCCGCTTCCCAAAAAAGTTCGAGGATCGTACCCGAGGCGGTCGATTCCAAGTCGAAGCTCGCTTTGTCCGTCTCGATTACGGCCAAGACGTCTCCCTCTGAGACTTCGTCACCAACCTTGACTTTCCATTCGGTCAGGATGCAGCTCTCAACGGACTGTCCTTGACGGGGCATAATGATAGGGGTCGCCATGATAAGTTATTTCTGAGTGGTTCAGGCAAGGAGAACCTTGAGGCCTCGCTTGCGCAATGATTTCGCAAAAGGTTTAGGAAGCTTGTCGTCGGTCACCACGACGTCGATGGCATCCCAATCGGAAACACGGGCAAAGGACACCTTCTCGGCTTTGCTCGAGTCGGCCATCAGGACAACTTGACCCGCTTGATCCGCAACCAGATTCTTGACGTATGCCTCGTTCGGGTCCGTCGTGGTCAAGCCAGTCCTGAGGCAAAACCCCATCGTCCCCATAAACGCCTTGTCAACATGAACTTGCCCAAGCACCCCAGAGGTAAGCGGACCAACCATGGTCTGGCTGATTCTTCGGAGTTCTCCGCCAATCAAGAGAACTTTCGGACCGGAGTCCGCCAACTCGGAAGCGGCCTTCAAAGAATTGGTGACCAGTGTCAGATCCGTTCGGTCCTTGAGCAAGCGGGCCAAACCCAAAGTCGTGCTGCCTCCATCCAGGTAAATCGAATCACCCGTTCCGATTAATTTGCAAGCCTCATCCGCAATCCGGCTCTTTTCCTTGCTCGCTTGATTTGTCTTGTCTTCAAAAACCGCTTCTTCAAGACGGTTCTCCATGGTAACCGCCCCCCCATGAACACGTTGGAGCTTGCCGTTTTCCTCCAGAATTTCAAGATCCCTGCGGATCGTTGCTACGGAAACATTCAAGTTTAACCGAAGATCCTCGACTCGCACAATCCCCTCGTCCCTAACCAGGGACCTGATGAGCTCCCTTCTTTGGGGAGCAAGGATTGGAGAACTAGGTTGAATCATTTTGATTGATTCAGATCGTTTTTGATCGTTTTCACTAAAAACGCAACAACGGAATCGGGTTTCGTGAGAATTTATTTTTCAGGAGGGAAGGAGCCGTTTGCGGAAAGGAGCTTGCTCTTGCTCGGGAACACCCTTCCACAGGGCATCCAAGGCTTGGACCGGGCTCCCCCACCCTTTTTCTTCACAAGCAAAGCGCAACGCGACTCGCCCGGCTTCCGCCAAACCTTTGGGATCGGCGCCCGCCTTGCAAGCAAGCTTCATGGATCCAAGCAGACGATCCTCCCACCCAAGTTTACGGACCGGATCACGGGTCACCCGATCCACCGGATCGCGAAGAAAAGGATTCACCATGCGCTCTAGGGCATCCTCGGCATAAGCATGGAAACCCGCTTCGCTGAAAAGCTCGTCTTCCACGTCGGCATATTCCTTGATCAAACCGGTTCCCGCTTCGTCAAGAAAAGCTTCCTTGGCTTTTTTCATCAAGCTGGAGTCTTCTCCAACCTCATGCATAAACTTAATCTCTTTATCCTTTGCCAAATAGCCGAGCATGGCATGAATCGCATTGTGCCCGAGAAACTTGGTTTGAGCAAAGGGGTCCAAGTCTTCCTTGGGAACGAACCGTTCGAGTCCCCTCCGAAAATCGGCGGGTGTTTTGGATTCGATTAGAATCCGGTCAAAGGCCTCCACCAAGAAAGCCTTCGTGGATTCATCCGTGACTGGCCGCAGGCCTTCGTTCCGAATTCTCTCTGCGTCCGTTACCACCGAACACATTTTGGCAATCACCGTTTCGGAAAAACAAACTCGTGAACCAAAACCCTTCGGATGGTATTTCAGGCAGTTCTCATAAAGACGCTCAGCGGCCCGACAGTCGTTTTCGGCCGCATAGACGACGGCAGACGGAAGGTCGTGTCGGGTGAACTTCAGGCTTAACCCCTCGCCGAGCAAGGAGGAGACCGAAGCAGCCCCAGTGTCGTAAAGTTCGTAACTGGGAAGAGCCGTGCATAACTCGGACGCCTCGGATACGGCCTCCACCAATTTGCTCCGATCATCACCGACAAGAGGGTTGTAAGCCTCGATGCCGCCAACTTCAATTTGCTCGAGAGATGATCGATGAGCAACGTTGCAGGAGTAAACTCCTCCCGAGGATCGCAAATGATCGACCGACTCCTGATCAATTTCCGAAACGACCAAGCGATCGAAGTTACCGGAGCGAAAAGCCTCGGGCAAAAACAAACCGGCTTGAATTGCGCCAAAGCCAAACCCGACGAAAGTTCGGGGCATGGGTCAAACCCGCTCCATGGACTCTCGAGCCAAGGCCAAAACTTCCCCCGACCCCATCTCGGAGTGGAGCGAATCGGCAAGCCGCTCATCGCCGCGAGGCGAAAAAACTTCCCCAAACTCGACATAAAATTCGTTTTTGACACTCACTTCGGGAAATTGGCTTTCAGCCCAATCGCTCAGGTATCCCATCCCACCATGCCTTTGCAGGGTCGAGTGAGCGTGCAGGATTCTTGATCCACGCAAGAAAACCTCGCGAAAAGGAGAAAGCTCGTCTGAATCGAAATCGTCCACGAACTTCTGTCCGGGACTGTTCATTTCCGTTCCCCCGAGAAGGGGCAAGTTCAATTGCTCCGTCAAGCGAATGACTTTCTCCAAGTTGGCCAGCTTTTGGTCACGGGTTCCGGGAGTGTAATTGCGATCGGGGATGATGTTGAAAACGACCACCCCGGTGGACCGACCGACCTCGATTAATTCCTCGATCGCCTGCTCACCCTCTGAAGTCCCGTCCAGCCAAGTGAAAGTAGGCAATGCGCCGCATTTAAGGACGAATTCGTTCATCTCGGCCATGTTGGGAAAGGAACCGGAATCAGGTTGGACGTACCCGGCGCCACCCTGCTTCATTGTCTTTGCTCGTATCAGGTCGGTCATGCCACGTCCATCCGGCAAGTCTTGGAGATCCTGTGGAGACACTCCCAATTTGTCTCCCCAAAAAGCGCGCAGGGCCGATTCCTCGGGGAAATCCTTGGCCGCCTTGCGGGCATACGCAAGACACAGGTGGCGTTCGGTGGCATTTCCTTTCGGAGTCAAAGGCACGACGTCGGCCTCGTAATCAAGAGCGAGGGGAGCAAGAAAGGCATTCACCCGTTCGACCATGGCCCGGTTCCTCTCCTCCGAAGTCCGCCTCATCCCGTCGAGAAAAGATTGCGCCTCCGGTGGAATCTCGGTCGTAGTAAACCCGGTTCCCATGTGGTAACTGATTCCGGGTTCACCGGGGGAATTGATGACGCGGTCCGAAAACTCGGGCACAAATACGCGAGATTCGATTCCCACGCATGCTTTCAGGTCGAGCAAACGACTGGCTGCCCAAAATTCATCCAAGCCGTCCAGCACGTCGAAATCAACGATACCTCCCATCTCCAATCCTTGCCTTTTGGCTTCAAGGGCAAAACGACTGGGTGAATAGCCCTTGTAGTTGAAGGAATAAAAGGTATGGGCATGAGCATTGACGAGAGTAGTCGGAGGCGGAAAATCGGCAGAAACCGCTTCCTCGCGCAAGGCTTTGGCACGGACGTTGGAATCAAAATGATTGCAGGGATCTTGGGACATGGCGAAAAGTAATCGGTTCGGTTTAACAAAAAAAGACGAATCCTGAATCAGGTTTCGTCCTCACCGATCCCAAACTCATCGGCCAAGGACAGGCATTCATCGAGCGAGCGCAAGCCATCCGTACAAGTTGGATCGGACATGCAAGCGGTGGCCGCGCAAGTCCCCGTCAGAAGACATTTCTCAAGCGACCACCCCTCGTGGACACCATAAAGAACACCCGCACAAAAGGCATCACCCGCTCCCGCCGCGCCCTTGATGTATCCCTTGGGCAAAGCCAAGGAGCCATGCCGGACCTTTTCACCAGATGCGGACTGGGCGAAAGATCCTTCGGGAAAATGTATCGCGACCAATTCACGCACTCCCAAATCGAACAATTTCGAGCTCGCCTCCTCGATTCCTTCCTCCAGAAGTTTTCCGTCTTCCCGCACCTTCACTCCGGTAACTTTGCTTGCTTCGACTTCGTTCAGGATGCAGTAGTCCACCTGCTTGAGGGCAGGACCGACGATCTTGGCGAAGCGATCGCTGTCCTCGCTCACGACGTCGATGCTTGTCTTGAGACCGGCTTCGCGGGCCCGAGCCAAGAGGGCGGCTCCCTGCGTGCCGAACTCGGCATCTTCATCGTCAATTGCATCGAGGAGAAGAAGGTAACCCAAATGAAAGATTCGCGCGGAACTGTTGCCAAAATCAATATCGTCACCAACCCAAGTCGCGTTTGCCCCGCGATTATGAAAGAATGTTCGCCTGCCACCGTCACGCTCGGTCATGACGTCGGTGTAGGAAGTACTTGTGCCCGGAGAGACGGAAATGAATTTCGGATCGATCCCGTTGTTCCTGCAATCCTCCAAAATATATTGCCCCAAGGAGTCCTGGCCGACCAACCCAGCGCCCTCGAGCGGAAAAGGGGCTTCCATTTTCGCCAAGTCCAACAACACGTTGTAGGGGGATCCTCCGGTCCCTTGAGACTGATCGTAGATATTCGCAAACTGTTCGTGCTTAGGGTAAACGTCGATGATCTTGACTTGATCAATGATCCAATTACCGCCGGCCAACATGCCGGATCTGTTATTTTGGGTTGCTGAGTCCATGGCTAAATTAACATTGTGGGTTGGAAGTTAGGCAAGGAAGGGGGTTTTTCTTCGTATGGCAAGGAAAACAAAGTTTACAGTCTCTTATAGCTAACCTTGCGATCTTGGCAAAAATAATCACAAGTCCTGCGAACATCTCTTGTCCATTGCCCAACCGGAACGCGAAAAGTTTCCATCGCCTTGGGCGACAAGACTGACCTAGAGCCAGAACAGAGGCATCCCGAAGAATCACCCTTCCTTCTCGGCTATTTTTTTCTCAACGGCGGCAATTACGACGTCGAGGACCTTGATCCGTGCATACCGCTTGCAATTTCCCTCGATGATAGTCCAGGGAGCTTTGGGGGAGTGGGTACGCAGAAACATTTCTTGGGCCGCTTCTTCGTACAAATCCCATTTTTCGCGGTTTCTCCAATCTTCCTCATGTAATTTCCACCGCTTGTGAGGGTTATTCTCGCGGGCCTTGAACCGTTTAAGTTGCTCGTCCTTGTCGATGTGAACCCAAAACTTCAAGACGATTGAGCCGAAATGCCGAAAGTTATCCTCCATCTCGTTGATTTCGTTGTAAGCCTGCTTCCAATCGGCTTGCGTGCAAAAACCTTCCACCCGCTCGACCAAGACACGACCATACCACGAACGGTCGAAAATGGTAACGTGACCGGCTTTCGGGAACTCGGTCCAGAAACGCCAAAGGTAATGATGAGCCTTTTCCACGTCATTGGGAGCGGATACGGGAATCACTTCGTATCCCCTCGGGTCCATCCTTTCGGTCAACCGCCTGATGTTCCCACCCTTTCCCGAAGCGTCCCACCCCTCG
This sequence comes from Opitutia bacterium, assembly GCA_038121045.1. Lineage (GTDB taxonomy): Bacteria > Verrucomicrobiota > Verrucomicrobiia > Opitutales > Seribacteraceae > Seribacter. Next base: position 5,619 of record JAYOMW010000034.1, on the reverse strand, counting down.
TAAACGATGACCAAAGGGATGCGCAAACGATACAACTCGTGATGGAGTTCCTCAATGCGGTCTTGCCGGGATGCGAGCTTTTTCAGGTAGTCGCTCTTGCCTAGGCTCTTGCTCATGTCGGTATTTTGGAAAGAGGGAACATTGGAGAACAAGGGCAAATCCGACAGAACCTTTGTATCCTGCTCGCCTCCCCCCTTCTTTCGTTTCTTGACGCGGGCGGACAAAGCATCGACTACTTGCCGAAGCACCAGAGAGGTCGCGACTTTGTCGCTCTTGGAGGGAATCCTGTGCCATGGGGATTCACCCGGAACGTCGGATTCACTGAACATCCTCTCCACCGCCTTGACGTAATCGTGGTAACGCTCGTGCCTCTGCAAAACGGCATCGGAAACCCGCCAGGACGTAGCGGGATTTGCCTGCAAGGCAGACAGGCGAGCCGCTTGTTCTTTTTTGGATATCTCGAGGAAAAACTTGAGGATCACCGTGCCGCCATCCTTCAGTTGGCGCTCGAAGGCCCGAACGTCGGAATAGGCTTTTTTCAATTCCGCCTCGTTGAGCTGATTTTCGATCTCCGCATCGAGCAAGTTCCTGTACCAACTCCGATCGAAAATAGCCATCCTGTCGGCTGACGGGGTGCGTCTCCAAAACCGCCAAAGAAAGGGTCGCATTTGCTCATCACGATTGGGCGAGGCAATGCAACTTACCTTGAACCCCCGTGGATCCATGGGCTGGATCATCCGATTGATGATGGTGCCCTTCCCCGCCGCGCTCAATCCTTCGACCACAACGAGCACGGGAATCCCCAGTTCCCTGCATTTTCTCTGCAAATAGGCCAACTCCCTGCCAGACTCTTCGATCTCCTTGCGCAAGGTTTTGGCTGTCTTGGAACCCTTCTCCGCTACTGAATCGCTCATGTGCCAACCATCCTGAAATCCATACCCTTGCGCATGACGGGAAAACGAATCGTTGGCAAGCACGGAACCAAAAATTCAGACAAAAAAAAGCCCCGTCGATTTTCACCGACGGGGCTCTGCTAAGAAAAACTAAGATTCTTTAAAAGTTAAAGATCGTTTCGGCATACACTTCATCCACGTCCTTGCTTCCTCCGATATTGGCGGAATCAAGGTTAATATGACTGTACTCAAGAAGGATGGTGAAGTTATCCGTAATGGAGAAGGACGGTGAAAGCGTGAAACGGTTGGTATCACCCTTGTCTCCGAAGGCGTCGATCTCGAAATCTTCGTGAGAATAACGGAAAGTCAAACCAAAGACATTGTTGAACTGGTCATTGGCCATCAGCATGATATTCCACATGTCTACGATGTAAATATCCCAAAGATCATACTCGAAACCAAGAGTCAACCCACCGGTCTTATAAGTAAGAAAGGTATTGAACTGACTGATGTGATCGGCCGTAGGCAGGCTCATCAAAGACGTACCAAGATTGGTCGTGGAAATGGCCGAATTGTGAGCATGCACCCATTTATTGTATGAGGCAACGGACTCATCCCAGTTGTCGTTGGATTCGTATCCGTATCCGATGCGCCATTCCAAACCGGGAACAATCATGAGGGCCGCGGCGATGTCGATGCCGATGTTACTGTCGTTGAGGTTGTCGTCTCCCCAAAGACCATTATGCAATCCAACGGTAAGGCCGAAACGTCCGTTGTTGAAGTTGGCCCGAACTCCATCCACATAATTTCTGCGAAACTGAGGAAGTTCAACGGATCCAATTTGAGGAACTGCGGCTTCTCTGGCTGCTGTGCTTGCACCCAGATTGTCTCTGGTAAACATGTCCTGAGCAAGGCTCGTAGACTCGAGATCGGATACCACCTTGGAAGCAACCGAAGACAGACCGCCAAGCCCGATAAAAGAACTCAACGCCGTTTTTCCGTGCTGGATGCCATCCTCAATGGCAACGTCAGCGGCATAGCCGTGTGATACTTGATACAAGCCCGTGGACTCGTCGGATTCCATGCCCAAAACGGTAAGCTGACGCCCCATGGAAAGGTTGAAGTCACGGTTGAAGCTGTAACGGATGAAGGCTTGTTCAAGGCTCACGCCCGAATTGTTTGCGTTCAAGTGAATCTCGGAGGTGACGGGCGAGAAATCGATGAGCAAATCCAAATCTACGCCGGTGCGGAAACGTTTGTCATGATCAACGAATTCGATGTCCGTGTTGTCGTAACGGAAATCAACGTACCCGCGAAGCTTCACGCGGTTGCCCAATGCGATTCCGGCGGCATTGACCGTTGTGTTCGCCCCGAGATCAGTCCCTTGAGGGACGGAGGCTGGCTGCATGGTCATCATACCAGGCACTTGCGCGAATAAGGATCCTCCCAAAAACAGGATGGAAGAAACAAGGCGTAGGGACAGTTTCATATATACTCTTAGTTTGTTAGCCAAAAACTAATTCTTTATAACTTGAACTTAAGGTCAAGCCTGAATTGAACTCGAACAGGTACAGAAAAAAAAGCCTATTGGCGTTGGGTCGACAATTGCCCGGCGGCAGGTCCCGCGAAAGCCGCCCAACGAAGACCTAAATGGAAAGGTTGATCAAAGAGAATTCTTTTTTCTTTTTTTTCCAGGCTTTGAGTCTTGCCCGATCTGATCCATGTTGATCCGAACGCTTCCCTCGAGGGACTCCAAGTGATCAAGCAAAGCTTTGGGTATGGCGGCGCGTTCGTCATCGGTGTTAACCGGTCCATCGAAAAGGACCTCGCCCCCGGGAGACGTTACCTTGAAATGCTTCTCCCCGTCCTCGGAAGTGTATTCGTAAGTACCGTCGTCATCGGAATTCACGATCTTGGTCTTCACGGATCCCGACACCGAAGACCAAGAAGAGATGGCACCGCGTTCGCGAGCCTCCTTGATCATTTTTTGGAAATCGGGACCGGGCCCTAGGTCGAGGTTTAGGTCAAAATCAAAGCGTTTTCCGGAAATCGCTCCTTCGTGCACTGCTTTATCACGCTCGAGAAGGCTTAGCCGACCGTCCCCGTCCGCATCGTACTTCTCGATGATTTCCGGGGTCAATGGTTCAAGGTTGCGCCCCCGTTGGCCAAAGGGCCTGAGAGTACGGTCCAATTGATTTAGGATGCGCTCCTCCAGGGCTTGGGCGTCAGGAAACGAGGGCCGTTCGAATTTCTGAATTCGATTGAACGGTCCGGCGATACCAAGCCTTTTCTTGGCCCCCAGTTTCACTTTCAGGGTTTTCTCTTGCCCCCCCCTGAGAATAGAAAGGGATACTTCTTGGCCGACCTTCTTCGAGCGAACGAGTTCAACAAGTTGCTCGGGGTTGATCAAGATTTGATCATCGAGCTTTTTCAGGACGTCATACTGCTTCAAGCCTGCCTTTTCGGACGGGCCGTCCGGACTGACCATGGCGACGGACAGGTAGAGGTTGGCCGGAAGGCCAAGCTGACTGCCGACGACCGGCGAAAGTTTGGTGGCGAGAAGTCCGAGGAAGGCGACCTTGGATTCTTCAGGCAAGCGAACAGGTTTCGGCGGATCATCGGCATTCCCGCCGGGGGCGGCAAGGAGAGACGCCAATGGGATTAAAAGGGCGATCGTCAACGACAGCGGTTTCACAAGGGCAAAAAATTTCATGATTGGGTGCGGGGTGAAGAAGGTTGTTTTCAGAAAGGCTCGAGTCCAATGAGAAGTGTTTCCTCGCGAGGAACCGAAGAGCGGATGATGGTGTTGGTTTCGGGGTTAACCCAAATGGTTTCGTCAATGAAATGATAGCGGTATTGCCTGGCGGGGCTCACCCCCGGGCGCTCAACGATTCCTTCGTCGAAAAAATCAACGAGAAATTCTCTGGCTTGCGGTTGCTCCCATCCCGATTCGGACATTGCGGACAACTCCTCGATCGAAACCCCGTTGATCGGGCTTTCGTCGGTAACAGGGAGAGAACGCTGCGCCACGGGGGGAGCAGGCAGGTCGATCACCTCCGTTGGGATGACCGGAGTGGTTCCGGATTTGGACGAGGGAAAGGAAAAAAACAGGACAACAAGGGCGGCGGCTCCAAGCAGAGCGAGACTAGGAATAAACAACAGTTTGCCACGGACCGCCGGCACGGGCTGAGCTACGGGTTCGTCTCCCGGTTCCGGCAACTGCCTTACGGCAAGCCGTGCCGATTCTCCGAGGGCTTCTTCCACCCTGCGTTTAAAGTCGGCCGAAGGTTCTTGCAGCCGGAACGCCTTGAGCTCCCTTTCCAATTGTTCGTTCTCGTTCATGATTCGGGTGACTTTTGATAGGGACCCTGTTCGAGGGATACCGGAACCCACTCCTTGAGCTTGTCAAGAGCGTAGCGGTAACGGGATGCAACCGTGTTGAGTGAAAGATCAAGCGTACGGGCAATTTCATCAAAAGTGAGCTCCGACCAAATTTTGAGGGTAATGACCTCTTTTTGCTCGGGAGGCAAACGTTCGATCGCATGTAAGAGAGCCTTTTTGCGCTCGTCTTTTTCAAGACTGCGGTCGAAAGAATCGACGAAGGTAAATTCGGAGCAAACCTTCTCTTCCCTGATTTTTCTCCTGTCCAAGCTTCTCGCCCAATCGATTGCAAGCCTTCTGATCGCACGGTAGACCAAACTGGGGGAAACATCTCCGGTGTGACCGTACAAACGCCAAATTCTGACGAAGGCTTCCTGAACGAGATCTTCGGCATCATCCGGATAACGAGCTTGCTGCCTAGCAAAAAGAAGAAGTTTTGCCCCGTGTTTGGCAAACCAAGCTTTCCATATGGGTTCGGACTTCATGATCAATCTAAATACTCCCTCTTAGCGGATGATGGACGAAATTTTGTCTACAAATCTTAAAAAAAACAGTCATGAAGGCAAACCTTGGTTTTTCTTGAACTTTTTTTTCCTTTTTTCGAACTTTAGAAAAAATGGCATGCCAAATGCAAAACTCGTTTCAAGGGCAAGGTTAGCCTAATTTAATAGGCAACTTTAATGCGCGACTCTTAGGGCAGAGTCGCGCATTTTTTTTGCCAATAGCACGCTATGAAACTCCAAAGGAAGAGTATGTAGCCTTGTCATGTCACTATTCATAAGCTACAGAAGCGTATTCATTTGAACCTAGAAAAAAAATGAGATTCTCGAACGGCTTGGACTTGGCTTACTGTACGAACGTTCATCGGGGAAACTCTTGGGAAGAAACCTTCCGGTCCCTGGAGAAATACGTGTTGGCCGTCCGCGAAAAAGTCGCTCCGAAAGAAAGATTCGCCATTGGGCTTCGATTGGGAGCAGATGCCGCCAGAGAACTTTCCGACCCCCAACAAATCCTGAGTTTCCAAAAATGGCTGGAAGCCAAGGATTGTTATATTTTCACCATCAACGGATTCCCTTACGGCAACTTTCACGGCCAACCGGTTAAGGAAGACGTCTACCGTCCGGACTGGGCGACAGGTGAGCGGTTGACATACACAGTTCTTCTGTTCGAAATTCTGGCTCAATTGCTTGAACCGGGGGAAGAAGGCAGCGTCAGCACGCTCCCCGGATCGTTCAAGGAATTTGACACCGACGAGACCGCCTACTCGAAAATTTTTGAAAATCTACTTCATTGCTCCGATGAGATTGACCGCATAAAGGGACCGAAAAGCCTGGATTTGCATTTG
>JAYOMW010000033.1:17677-24872 GCA_038121045.1 Opitutia bacterium | reverse complement strand
TTTCTGCGGTAGACGAGCAGACGGGACTGGTCTCGCCGGTCGGTCGGGGACTGGGCGATGAGCTCAGGGGGAAGTTCGAAGTCCAATTCGGAGGCAAGCATACGATTCAATGTAAAAGCGCATCGACAAGTCGGGGGCAATCGCCTAACTCTGATATTTTTAGTAACGTAAATTTTCAGAGCAGCTATGAGTGATTCAGAATCAAGCGAATTAGTAACCCCGCCACCCGGCGTTTCCGAAGGATCGCACGTCGGAAGCATGAACGATTACTTGTCCCTTTACCAAAGAAGCATAGACGATCCCGAAGGTTTTTGGTCCGAGGTGGCGGAGGATTTTCATTGGTTCTCGAAGTGGGATCAAGTAAGAAGCCATAATTATGACCGCCGGAAGGGACCTGTCTCGATCAAGTGGTTCTCCGGAGCAAAGACAAACGTTTGTTACAATTGCGTCGACCGGCACCTCGATGTTCGACCCGACAAGACCGCGATCATTTGGGAAGGGAACGAACCCGGGGAGGATGCCACCATAACCTTCCGTTCTTTGCACGAGCAGGTTTGTAAGTTTGCAAACGTTCTCAAGAACCGAGGGGTCAAAAAAGGGGACCGCGTATCGATTTACATGCCCATGGTTCCGGAAGCGACCATTGCAATGTTGGCGTGCGCCCGGATAGGGGCGGTGCACTCGGTTGTGTTCGGCGGTTTTTCCGCAGAAGCCTTGGCCGACCGGATTGTTGATTCGAACTGCAAGACTTTGATTACGGCAAACGGTACCTTCCGGGGTGCCAAGGCCATTCCGATGAAGCCGAACGCGGACAAGGCGATGTCGAGTGCGTCGGCTCAAATGGAGGGAGAGGTGGAAACCTGCATCGTCGTGCGGCGCGTATCCGAAGAATCCGGGATTGCTTGCGAGATGCGAGAAGGGCGCGATTTGTGGTGGGACGAGGAGGTGGCCGGAGCTTCCGCTGATTGCCCTTGCGAGGAAATGGATGCCGAAGACCCGCTTTTCGTTCTTTATACCTCCGGTTCGACCGGCAAGCCGAAGGGGGTTCTTCACACGACCGCCGGCTACATGGTTTATACGGCGGTGACGCACAAGTACGTTTTCGACTACCACGAGGAGGACGTCTATTTTTGCGCGGCTGACATTGGTTGGATTACCGGCCATTCCTATATCGTTTACGGTCCCTTGGCCAATGGCGCCACTACCACCATGTTCGAAAGCATTCCGACTTACCCGAACCCGGATCGGTATTGGCAGGTGATCGAGAAGTGGAAGGTCAATCAGTTTTACACTGCGCCCACAGCGATCAGGGCAATTGCCGCCGCCGGGGAGGAATGGCCGAGCAAATACGAGATGCCCAGCTTGCGTATCCTTGGAAGCGTCGGCGAACCGATTAACCCCGAGGCTTGGAGGTGGTACCATCGAAATGCCGGAAAGGAAAGATGTCCGATCGTCGATACTTGGTGGCAAACCGAGACAGGCGGTATTCTCATTACCCCTCTTCCCGGGGCCACTCCTTTGAAGCCGGGTTCCGCAACCTTTCCGTTTTTCGGGGTCAAACCCATCCTCTTGGATGCTCAGTCCGGAGAGGAAATCAAGGGCAACGGGGTAAGCGGAGTCCTTGCCATTCAAGAGCCATGGCCCGGGCAGATGCGTACGATTTACGGAGACCATAAGCGCTTTGAGGATACCTATTTCGATCAGTACAAGGGATATTATTTCACGGGTGATGGGTGCCGCCGGGACGAGGATGGGTACTATTGGATTACCGGGCGAGTGGATGACGTAATTAACGTTTCCGGGCATCGGATGGGGACGGCCGAGGTCGAAAGCGCTTTGGTCGCTCATGAATCCGTGGCAGAGGCGGCCGTGGTCGGGTTTCCTCACGAGGTCAAGGGCGAAGGAATTTATGCTTACGTTACCCTGAACGCCGGCGTCGAGTATTCCGAGGACTTGAGGGCTACCTTGAAGCAGCAGGTTCGAGAGGTCATCGGACCCATCGCCACGCCGGACTTCATCCACTGGGCTCCAGCCCTTCCCAAGACTCGGTCGGGCAAGATCATGCGGAGGATTTTGCGCAAAATCGCAACCGGTGAAACCGACCAAATCGGAGACGTTTCCACCTTGGCGGATCCGGGTGTCGTACGGAGCCTCATTGAGAATAGGTGAATAAAGTTTTTTCTTGGCGCTCGCCAAGGCGGTATCTTTCGTTCATGGAATGGAATTGACGATGAAAATTTACCTAAATGGAGAATACGTCGAAAAGGAGGATGCGAAGGTATCCGTTTTCGATCATGGACTGCTCTACGGTGATGGCGTGTTCGAGGGCATTCGCCTGTATGATGGTTGCGTTTTCAAGTTGGAAGAGCATCTGGAGCGCTTGGAGTATTCGGCCAAGGCCATTCTGTTGCATCTGCCCCTGACGCGTGACGAATTCCGCGAGGCGGTCTGTGAAACCTGTCGAAGAAACCAACTGCGCAACGGTTACGTCAGGCTTGTCGTCACGCGAGGTCCCGGTCACCTTGGGCTTACTCCTGACGGGTGCGGGCCTGCGAACGTCATCATCATTGCCGACGCGATTCAACTGTATCCTGAGGAATTCTACGAGAACGGACTTAAAATCATTACCGTTCCCACTCGCAGGATCAACTCCTCCGCTTTGCCCCCTGCCGTCAAGAGCTTGAATTATTTGAACAATATCCTTGCGAAGATTGAGGCCAAGCGAGTTGGTTTCCATGAAGCCTTGATGCTCAATGACAAGGGAGAAATCGCAGAGTGTACGGGCGATAACGTTTTCATTCTTTCTAAGGGCGTTCTTTTTACTCCTCCACTGGACGCTGGATCTCTTCGCGGAATCACCAGAGCATCCGTCATTGACTTGGCCGCCGAGTTGGGAGTTCCTTACCGCGAGCAGGCGCTGACCCGATATGACTTGTGGACGGCGGACGAATGTTTTCTTACCGGTACCGCTGCTGAAGTCATTCCTTGCGTCGAGGTCGATCATCGATCGGTCGGAAACGGTCAACCGGGCGTTATGACGCGAAAATTCATCGTTTCGTTCAGAGAAAAGGCTAAAATTGACGGAATCAAGATTTGAGCTTTTTATACGCCGGGAAATTCTTTCGGGCATTTTCAACTCTTTTGGCGCGTCATGTGCGTTGAGTTTTCCTGTGCTTTGCCGTAAATTATGTTAGTCTTAACGATAAATTGATTTCTGCATGAAGTGTCACCATTGCGATAACCAAGCCACCGTTCACCTTACTCAGATCCTCAACGGGCAAATGCACAAAATGGATTTGTGTGAGAGTTGCGCTCAGGAGAAGGGGGTGACCAACCCCGAGAATCTCTCCATAGGCAATTTGATGGAGCAAGATGGAGTGGATGAGGAATCGATCTCTGGTTCAATGGTTTGTGAGACTTGTGGAACCACCCACCAAGACTTCAAAAAAGGCGGACGATTGGGCTGCGAAGCCTGTTATCACGTGTTCCGCCCTGTTTTGGATCCTTTGTTGGACGGCATGCATGCCGGGGTCAAGCATCTGGGGAAAATTCCGGCTGGTTCGAAATCGAGAGTCGATTTCGAGCAATCCATAGAGTTGATCCGTAAGGAATTGCAAGAAGCCGTGGAGAGAGAGGACTTCGAAAAAGCCGCCGAATTGAGGGATCAATTGCGCGACATGGAAAACGACGCCAAGACTATGGTTTGACAATGTTTCACGATCTTTTCAGCAATCCAAAAAAGGGGAGAAAGCTACCCAAGTCGATTCCAGTGACTCTCAGCACGAGGATTCGCTTGGCCAGAAATTTACGCGAGTTTCCCTTTCCCGGTCGTGCCGAAACGTCTCAGAAGAGAGCCGTTTTGTCCAAGTGTATGGATGCCTTGAGCGAAGTGAAAGGCTTGAACGATTCTTTTTCGGTCGAAGTCGACGACCTGAGTGAATTAGATCGGCAAATACTGGTTGAGAAGCATTTGATCAGCCCGGAGTTGTCGCAAGTCGAGGAAGGATCTGGCATTGTTCTTTCCGAGGACCGAAATTGTTGCATCATGATTAACGAGGAAGACCATTTGCGTATTCAGGTCTTGCGACCGGGTTTGGACTTCGGAAGCGTTTGGAAGGACGCCGATGCTTTGGACACGGGAATCGAGTCGGCCATCAATTATGCTTACGATGGAGAATTGGGCTTCCTCACAGCGTGTCCGACCAATTTGGGGACGGGTATGAGAGCGTCCGCCATGATGCATCTGCCGGGTTTGGTTATGTCTAAGAACATGGATAAGGTTATCAACGCGGTCAATCAGCTTGGTATCGCAGTACGCGGTTTGTTTGGAGAGGGATCGGATGCGAATGGAAGCATCTTTCAAATTTCCAATCAACAGACTTTGGGTGAATCCGAAACCGCCATTATCGATCGCCTCGACAACACGCTGAAGAACATCGTTCGACAGGAAAACTTCGCGAGAGAAAAATTACTTCAGGACGATGGCGTGAGATTAACGGACAAAATGAGCCGGGCAATCGGCATTTTGAAAACTTGCTACCTTATCCAAAGTTCCGAGGCAATGGATTGTCTTTCCCTCGTCAGGTTGGCAAGCGACTTCGGCATGTTGCCTGAAAAATTCCGCAACTTGGCGGACCGAATGTTTATCGAAGTTCAGCCCGGGCACGTTCAACTTTCTGCAGGAAAGCCCGTCGAAGCGGCGTTTCGCGATTCCTTGCGGGCCGAACTTCTGAGAAAAGAGTTCAATCGGGCTCCTCAGATCGATTCGTCGCCTTCGGCAGGTTGACTTTAGATGTTTTGACACTTATACAACTGTTATGTCTGAGCCAATGAGTAATTTCACCCCGCGAGCCCAACAAGTGCTTGCCCTTGCAAGGAAGGAAGCGGATCGTTTTCATCACAACTATGTGGGAACCGAGCATCTGCTTCTCGGATTGATTAACCTTGGCCAAGGTGTTGCCGTCAACGTTTTACAGAAGATGGGTCTTGATCTCGATACGGTCAGGCAAGCCGTGGACGAACAGGTCGGTCTCGGACCGGAAGCCAAACCATCCGGCAACGTTCCCTACACTCCGAGAGTCAAAAAGGTTCTTGCTTTGGCTGGCAAAGAGGCCAAGGGACTGAATCACAGTTACGTGGGGACGGAGCACATTCTTCTTGGTCTCCTTCGGGAAGGGGAGGGTGTCGCCGCCCGGGTTTTGAAGTCTTTGGACGTGGACGTGGATCGTTGTCGCAACGAAATTCTTTCGGAGTTGGATCCGAATTTCTCGTCTTCCGAGGAAACCGAGGCTTCCGTGGCCGGCAATCTTGGAACGGAAGAAAAAGGCAAAGACATGAAAACCCCTGCCCTGAAAGCTTTTGGCAGGGATTTGACGGAAATTGCCAAGAAGGGCGAAATGGACCCCGTCGTGGGCCGGGAAAAAGAAATTCATCGTGTTACGCAAGTTCTTTGTCGCAGAACAAAGAACAACCCCGTTCTGATTGGTGAGGCGGGCGTTGGGAAAACCGCAATTGTGGAGGGACTTGCCCAACAGATTGCTTCCGGTTTGGTTCCCGAAAACCTTCTCGACAAGAAAGTGGTCACCCTTGATTTGGCTCTTATGGTAGCGGGAACAAAGTATCGCGGTCAATTCGAGGAGCGGATCAAAGCCGTCATGGACGAACTCAAGAAGTCCAAGAACATTATCATTTTCATCGACGAAATGCACACGATTGTGGGGGCCGGAGCAGCCGAAGGCGCGATGGATGCCTCGAATATTTTCAAGCCCGCCTTGAGCCGTGGAGAACTCCAGTGTATCGGAGCCACTACACTTGCCGAATACAGAAAGCATATCGAAAAGGACTCGGCCCTGGCCCGTCGCTTTCAGTCGGTCAAAGTGGATGCCCCTTCCGTTGAGGACACGATTTTGATTCTCAAGGGCATTCGCGGCAAATATGAGGAGCACCACAACGTCAATTTTACCGATAAGTCGTTGGTCGCGGCCGCCAAGTTGACCGACCGCTACGTCACGGGACGTTTTCTTCCCGACAAGGCCATAGATGCTCTTGACGAAGCCGGTGCCCGTTCTCGGATGAATTCCCTCAAAAGACCTCCGGAAATCGAAGACCTTTCGGATGAGATCAAGGAAGTATGCGCACTCAAGGAAGGTGCTATATCCGATCAAAAATTCGAAGAAGCGGCGGAAGCCAGAGACAAAGAGAAGAAATTGCGGGCCAAGCGGGAACGGGTTTTGGAGAATTGGAAAAAGATGCGTGATGAAAAACGATCTTCCGTTGATGAAGACGACATGCTCCAAGTCGTCGCCGATTGGACGGGCATTCCTCTTAATCGGATGGAAGCGAAGGAATCGAAGAAGCTTCTCAAGCTCGAGGGTGAGTTGCGCGAACAGTTGATAGGGCAAGATTTTGCTACCGAGGTCGTGGCGAAGGCGTTGCGCAGATCACGAGCCGACTTGAAGGACCCCAAGCGTCCGATTGGTTCCTTCATGTTTTTAGGTCCTACCGGCGTGGGAAAAACCCATTTGGCCAAGATTTTGGCGGAGAGGATTTTTGGGGACCAAGATTCCTTGGTTCAAATAGACATGTCCGAATATATGGAAAAACACGCGGTGTCCCGTATGATTGGATCACCCCCCGGTTACGTTGGGTACGAAGAAGGTGGTCAATTGACTGAGGCGATTCGACGCAAACCCTACGCTGTCATCCTTTTTGATGAAATCGAAAAAGCCCATCCCGACGTTGCGCAAATACTCCTCCAAATTTTGGAAGACGGTCGACTGACTGACAGCTTGGGTCGAAAGGTTGATTTTCGCAATACCATCCTGATCATGACCTCCAACGTCGGAGCCCATATTCTTCAACGCGGAACTTCCATGGGGTTTGCCGTGGGAGACGATGAGCAAGATTTCGAGAACACCAAGGGCAAGATCATGGACGAGGCCAAAAAGAGCTTCAAGCCCGAGTTTCTCAATCGTCTGACCGAAATCGTTATTTTCCGACCCTTGGCCAAGGAGAGCATGCGTTCGATCGTCGACCTTGAATTGGGCAAGTTGTCCGAACGCTTGTTGGAGAAAAAGCTCAAGATTCGTATTTCCGACGAAGTAAAGGAATTTTTGATCGAGAAAGGATACGACAAGAAGCTGGGTGCCCGTCCCTTGCGCCGGGCTGTCGAAAAATATCTTGAGGACAGCTTGGC
>JAYOMW010000033.1:0-17577 GCA_038121045.1 Opitutia bacterium | reverse complement strand
CCTGCTGACTTGGATTCTTCAATCGCCTTTTCGAGTATTCGAACGGAGTCCATGTCCTTGTTCTCCGGACTGTCGTCGGGAAAATAGTGTCCTACGTCAGGTAGTCCGAGCGCCCCGAACATTGCATCGGCAAGAGCGTGGATCAGGCAATCGGCGTCCGAATGCCCGAGCAATCCCCGTTCATGGGGAATTTCCACTCCGCCGAGGATTAACTTGCGTCCATCTGCCAACTGGTGAAGGTCATAGCCATGACCTATGCGAAAAGGAGGGTTATTCATGTCTTCAAGAGGTATTCGACGTAGGCAAGATCACTTTCCCGGGTTATCTTGGGGTTTGGGTAACCCGGATCAAGAAAGGCTGCTTTTCGTTCGGTTAACTCGATGGCTGAAAGTTCGTCCGTGACCAAAAGCCCCTTTTCTTCGGCTTTTCGCAATCCATCTTCCAGCCAATCCTTGCGGGCTGCTTGCGGGGTTTCCATTAACCAAAGGATTGAGCGGTCGAGGCATTCGGTGTTTTGAGGAACCTGTGGATCAAGTGAGGGTTGAAGAGTTTTTCGGATCGAGTCGGTGAGAGGGCGAGCCACTGCAATGGCTCCGGATTCCGACACTTTGTCGACAAGCAGTTCGATTGTTTCATGGCGAATCATGGGGCGGGCGCAGTCATGCACGAGAACGAACTCACACGATCGATCACAGACCGAAAGGGCATTGGAGACGGAATTTTGCCTTTCTTTCCCACCCTTTACGATCAGGCATGGAACTTGGCGTCCTGTTTTTGCCGAAGCACGTTCGAATTCCTTTTTAATTTCCTTTCGTTGGGATTCATCCCGAAAGACAAGAACGAAGTGATCAATCGACGAAGCCTTGAGAAAGGCTTCGCAAGACAGCCTGAAGGCATTGGTGGAGCCGATCGGGTGAAGCAATTTGTCGGAGATGGAGGAGCCCATTCTCCGTCCGCTACCCCCGGCCAATAGAATGGCGGCGTGCATCAGCGGTTGCTTGCCTGGTTGAGTTCATTTTGAATCTCAGCCAACGCAACGGCTGGGTTTTCGTGAGAAAGAATAGGTCTTCCTATCACCAAGTAGTCGGCTCCGGCTTGACGTGCTTCCCTCGGAGTCATGATCCTTCTTTGGTCTCCGGTGTCCGCGCCGGATGGCCGGATCCCAGGGGTAATGAGCTTGACCTTGTCGGGTAACAAGGGGCGCAACCTGGACAGCTCGAGAGGAGAGCATACAATACCACCGATACCTGCTTCGGATGCGAGGGAGGCAAGGCGGTCGACTTGCTTTTCAACCGATGAGGTTACTCCTATGGAAGAGAGGATTTTCTGATCCATCGAAGTTAAGACAGTCACGGCCAAGAGAAGAGTGTCCGGCATAAGCTTGTCGGCTAATTCAGCGCATCTCGCAAGGGCTTCGGGCCCGGCCGATGCATGGAGGGTGAGCATTCCAATGGGAAGGTCGGCCAAACTTTCCAATGCCTTGGCCATAGTGTTCGGGATATCGTAAAGCTTGAGATCGAGGAAAACCCTTTTCCCGGAATCAGCGACTTCCCGAACGAAGTCAGGACCATCCCGCAAATAGGTCTGAAGTCCGATTTTTACCCAGTCGAGCTGATCCCCGGTAGCTTGGAGGATGGCGCGGGCTTTGTTTTTGTCTTCTACGTCCAAGGCCAAAATAACAGTCGGAACCATATCGTGCATCCACCCATCATGCTTGCCTGATGGCTCGAGCCAATCCTAATCTTTCTCATCGCCACCCGATTGCCTCTTGACTACAATACAAGACTAATCAATGAAGCGAAAAAAGGCCATTCGGAGCATTTCTTTGCCTGCCCCAGCCAAGGTAAATCTTTGCCTGTCTGTGATCGGTTCACGCCCCGACGGATTCCATGAACTCGTGACCCTGATGGCAAAAATCGATCTTTGTGATCTCGTTACCTTGGAGCGAACGGAAACAAAAGCGGAAATTTCCTGCATCTGCGATGGACCGGATGGCTTGAGTGGTGACAACAACTTGGCTTGGCAAGCTCTCGAACTATGGCGGCAGGCAACCGGAGACGACACCGGTATTAGAATCACCATAAAAAAAAGGATTCCCGCGATGGCTGGCCTCGGAGGAGGAAGTTCCGACGCCGTCGCGACTCTCAAAGCTCTTAACTTGTGGAACCTGTCCCCCTTGACTATGGACGAGCTCAGTGAGATTTCGTCTCGGTTGGGTTCCGATTGCCCCGGCTTTCTGGTGGATGGGGCTTGTGTCGCGACTGGGCGAGGGGAAAAGGCAAGACCTGTGAGCACTGAGGCAAACGATCGACTGAATGGCAAGCGACTCTTGCTTTTCAAGCCCCCCATCGGGTTTTCCACTGCTGCGGTTTACGCAGGGCTGAGCGAAAGAGCGGCTGTCCGTTCCCCGGGGCAATTCGCGGATCGGAAGATCCGAGCTTGGGAAAAGGGCGAAATCTCCATTGATGATCTTATGGCGAACGACTTGGAGAGGGTCATCATGGACAAGTATTGCTTTGTTCGGCCATTGTTTGATGTTCTTTCCGATCGTTTTGGGATGATTCCCATGCTGTCGGGGAGCGGATCCTGTTGCTTTGCCTTCGTGCCCGACGAGAGTCCCCTCGATCGGATCATCCATTGCGTCAAGGAGTCTTGGGGAGACGAGTCTTTCGTTACTTGTCAGCAAATCCGCTCATGATGATCGCCTTTGGTTTTTGTTTCACAAAAACGAAAAAAATTACATGATGGTAAGTTTTGCGCATCTTTTGCTCCCTCTCTTCCGGTGAATTCTGCATCCAAAGAAAAAGTATTTTACGGGATACCCGCCTCTCCCGGAGTTTCGCATGGGCAGGTATTCCGTTTTCTTCATGGGAGTGTCGAAGTTCCGAAATACGAGGTGCAGGAAGAGGATCAGGACTCGGAAATCTCCCGGTTCGAAGACGCTCTCGCGCAAACCAAAAATCAAATCACCAAGATTAGAAGGGACGTAGCCAAGAATCTTGGGGAAAAGGAGGCTGGAATTTTCGACGCCCACCTCATGGTTCTTGAAGACAAGGCGGTCAGCGACGACGTTGTTTCCGAAATCAGAAAATCCGGAGACAACGTCGAACAGTGCCTTCACCGCGTTACCCAGAGGTACATAGATTATTTTAGCCAACTTGAAGACGAATACCTAAGCGAACGCTCTTCCGATATGAAGGATATTTTCAAGCGCTTGCTTGGGAATTTGGTTGGAGCGACTGCTGCGGGGACAGCCTTTTTGGAAGAACCCAGGATTCTTGTGTCGGAAGATCTCAGTCCTTCGGATACTGCTTCGCTTGACGAAGGCAAGATCCTCGGCATTGCGACGGATACGGGGGGACGAACCAGTCATGCCGTGATCATGGCTCGATCAAGCGGTGTTCCCGCCGTGGTCGGTCTAAGGCGGATGACGGAGCAACTTTCGGACGGAGATTATCTTTTGATCGATGGTTTCGAGGGGATTGCCATTGTCAACCCAACGCAAACCACTCTTTTCCGTTATGGCAAGGTCGGGTTGAGTAGGAAAAGAATGAAGGATTTGCTTCAAGAGGAGGAATCTTTGCCGGCCTTGACCAAGGACGGCGAAAAGGTTGTTTTTCTTGCCAACGCCGATTCGGCCGACGAGGTGAGGAAGGTCCATCGCAATGGATGCGAAGGTGTGGGGTTGTTTCGTACGGAGTCTGTTTTTCTTAGAAAAAACGAAATTCCTTCCGAAGATGAGCAATTTGAGGAGTACCGGCAAATTGTCGAAGCCGCCGACCCCCTGCCCGTTACTATTCGAACCTTGGATTTGGGCGGGGACAAGATCCTCGATTCGATCGGCAGGGAAAAAGAGGAAAATCCTTTCATGGGCTTCCGAGCCATTCGTTATTGCCTTCGCCACCCCGACGTTTTCCTCTCTCAACTCAGAGCCATCTTGAGGGCAAGCGCCTACGGTTCGGCCAAAGTCATGTTTCCCATGGTAAGCGGGGTAGGGGAACTTGTGCGAGCAAAGGAATTTCTTTCGACGGCAAAGAGGCAACTGAGAGAAAGGGAAATTGAATTCGACGAGAAAATTGAGGTCGGTTGCATGATTGAAACTCCATCTGCCGTAACGATCTGCGACATGCTTGCTTCAGAGGTTGATTTCTTCAGCGTCGGTACGAATGATCTGGTTCAGTACCTTCTTGCGGTAGATCGCATTAACAACGAGATTGCCTACCTTTACGAGCCTCATCACCCAGCCGTCATTCGTTCGTTAGGGCGAGTGTTTGAAATAGGGGAGGAACACGGAGTCGAGGTCACGGTTTGCGGAGAAATTGCGGGGGATCCTCATTTTCTGCCCTTACTGCTTGCTCTTGGGGCAAACGCCTTGAGCGCGGCTTCGCCCATGTTACCCGAATTGAAATTCTTTGCCCGCCGTTTTACCTTGGGTGACGCTCGAGATCTCTTGGATCGCATTCGGATCATGAAGAGACCTGCAGAAATCAATCAAAGCTTGAAGGATTTCTACGAGGAAAGAGTTTCGGATTTGATTTCGTAAGCTAAGAAGGTCAAGCGACGAGTTGTCGTCATTCGTCTTGGAATTTGGATGCGAAAAGCTCGGTCATCTCCTTTTTAAGCTCATAGACGTCGGTTTCCGAAGCTTCGAACTTGAGGATGGTTCCTTTGGCCGCGGCAAGCATCATGATTCCCATGATGCTCTTTGCGTTTACGCGCTCATCTTCCTTGGTTATCCAAATTTCACCTTCGAAACGGGAGGCAATTCGCACAATCATGGCTGCAGGACGGGCGTGAACGCCCATCTTGTTGGATACTTCCAAGGAAAATTCCGACGAATTTTGCCCGTCTTTTTTGCCCGAATTGCTCATCTCATTCAGATAAGAGTGAGAAATTATGGAAAAGACAAAGGAAAAGTGCTCGAAAGGCACCAAAGGCATAGTCCTGCTACACTTGCTGCAGCGATATCGTCGGCAACTACTCCAAGCCCGCCCGAAAGCTTTTGCAGTCGGCTTATGCCGATTGGCTTAAGTACGTCAAAGAAGCGAAAAAGGACAAAGCCAAGAGCGAGAATGAGGAGGCTTGGAAGAATCGAATCCGAAAAGAAATTCAGAGGAGTTCCAATAAATACCAAGGGCTGGGCCACAAATTCGTCCAAAACCACCTCCTGCGGGTCTTCTTTTGCGAGAATACGTTCCGCTTGGCCGCAAATGGGAACGGAGAGGAAGGCCAGAATAGCGAAACTGCAATGAATGGTCATTGGGTCGTCGCCCATTTGTGTTGCCGTGAGGATCCCAAAGACAATAAGCCCTGCCAAGGAACCGAATGTTCCCGGAGCCGGCAATTTTTTTCCAATGGGCCCCAAGGTAGCGAGGCAAATGATAAGCTTGTCCATGTCTAGGCGTTCTCGTCCAGAAAGAACTTCCAATATTTCGATAGGTAGACGATTCCTGAGAAAACCGTAATGACCGTGGCGGCAAGAAGGGTCAGATCACCTCCCGTCTTAAGCAATGAGACTAATTGGCCATGCAATTTCACTGACCCTGAAAAGACATCCTTGAAATCGATCATAAGAGCGATATTCCCCAAATATAGAGAGATGCATGTAAGTTGAACGATCGTCTTCAGTTTACCGATTTTTTCTGCGGCCAAAGTCTTGCCTTTGCCTGCAGCCACTAGCCGCAGTCCGGTAATGAGGAATTCCCTGGAAAGAATAAGAAGAACGGGAAACAAGGCCCAGTCTTCGAGCTCACCCAATGCCAAAAGGCTAACGAACATGCCTAGGGTGAGAACTTTGTCGGATAGCGCATCCATGAATTTGCCGAACTCGGAGACTTGTCCGAACTTGCGAGCCAACCAACCGTCGAGCCAGTCGGTGAGAGCGGCGAAAAGAAAAAGCAGCAGTGCGCAGGTCCTCATCCATGGCCAGATCAAGTCGGGCGATGGATAGAGCAGACCAATGACTGCAAGCATAAGAGGAATTCGGGAAAGCGTAAGTAGATTGGGAAGGTTCATTCAGTCGGAGCTCTTCCTAGACAGCCTCCTTGAGTTTTGCAATCACAAGGCAGTGGCCCTTGAGGATGGACTTCGGTGTCATCATCGATAAGTTAGGCGTAACCATGAGTATTGCTTTGTATCCCGGAACCTTCGATCCAGTCACCAACGGTCACTTGGACGTCTTGTCCCGAGCCTGCCGTCTTTTTGATCGGGTGATCGTTGCCGTTTCGGTTGACAACTCAGCGAAGAAAACGGCCTTTGACGCAGAAACGCGCGTTTCTCTCGTCCGCGAAAACCTCGACTCACACGTGAACGCCACGGTCGAAGCCTTCGAGGGGCTCTTGGTTGATTATGCGTGTGAAAAAGGAGCAAGCGTCTTGGTCAGAGGCTTGCGGGCCGTTTCCGACTTTGAGTATGAATTTCAAATGGCTCAGATGAACAGACACCTTGACTCGCAACTGGAAACAATTTTTCTTATGCCAAACGAAAAGTATTTCTACACGAGCTCTCAATTGATCAAGCAGGTTCACCTTTACGGAGAAAGGGAGACCGACTTGGTTCCTCGCAACGTCTTGGACGCTCTTCGCGGGCTCAAACCCAAGGACAAGACTTCCGGGTAGAAATTAGAATGAGCAAAGAAAAAGACGCCTCTGCAAAGATGAAAAGGTCCACCTTTGGGGTAGTTTTTCTAATCATCTTCCTCGATATGGTTGGTTTTTCGGTAATCTTTCCGCTTTTCCCGGATATGCTCGACCACTACCTTGACAGAGAAATCGAAAAAGACGGAGGGCTATTGACGGAATTCGTTTCGGTGATCGAGGGCATGGCTTTCGATCCCGTGGATGGGAACAATTTCCTTCGTTTTGAAACCGTTGTATTCGGTGGTGTGCTCGGCTCGCTTTATGCGATACTGCAGTTTTTCTTCGCCCCTGTTTGGGGCCGGCTTTCGGACAAGTTCGGACGCAGGCCGATTTTGTTGCTGACCGTTGGGGGAACTTGCCTGGGATACGTGTTATGGGTTTTTGCAGGAAGCTTCTGGGTACTTGTTCTTTCAAGAGTAGTCGGTGGTATTGCCAGTGGCAATCTTTCCGTAGCCACGGCGTCTATAGCCGACGTTACTTCGCGCGAATCCCGCTCGAAGGGTATGGCTTTGGTCGGGGTTGCCTTTGGCTTGGGTTTTATCCTCGGACCCGCTTTGGGAGGATGGGCGTCCACTATGGATCCATTGGGGAATGACACCCAAGGTGTTTTCGTTCTGAACGAATTTTCTTTGGCCGCAACGATCAGTTTGGCTCTCGGGATCGTCAATTGGGTTTGGTTGGCGAGATGCTTCAAGGAGACTTTGCCCCCGGAAAAAAGGGCGACTATCGACGCCCCTAAACCGGCGATTTTTCAGATCGGGAGGGTATCCAATACCGCCGTTCGCAGAACATGTCTCTCCTATCTTTTTTACATGATTTCGTTTAGCGGAATGGAATTCACGCTAACCTTTCTTGCCGTCGAGCGCTTCGATTACACACCCTCTGCAATTGCCAAGATGTTCTTGTTGATCGGATTCACCCTCATCTTGGCCCAAGGTTTTTTCGTGCGCCGATTTGTTGGTCCGCTAGGAGAGAAAAACTTGGCCCTGATTGGAATATTCATAGGAATCATCGCTTTTGCCCTGATTTCGTTTCTTCATGCAGAGACTTGGTTTTACGTTTCGCTGTTCCTCATGTCAACCGGCGTGGCTTTTATAAGCCCGACGTTGACGGCTTTGACCTCCCTCCATTCCGAAGAGACTGATCAAGGTTTTCATTTGGGGGTCTTTCGTTCTTCCGGTTCGATGGCTCGGGCCTGCGGTCCTTTGCTTGCCGGTTTGGTCTACTTTGGACTTGGTTCCTCCGTTGCCTATCTTCTCGGGGCGGTTTTTCTCCTGATTCCGGCTGTCTTTCTTTTGAGTGTTCCCCAGCCCGTTCTGAACAAAAGATAAAAAACAAGTAATTTAGCTTTCCTTTTCTCTCGCTTTTATTCCTTCATTCGTTAGGAATGGTTCTCTTATAATAAAGAACAATTCAAACTTTGTACCCTGCGAGTCCAATCTGAATGAATGTTGAAATTATCGACCGACTAATCGAACATGATCCGGCCTTGGAATCTTCACGCGCCGCCCTTGAGGCGATGAAAGAAGGGGCCTGCTGTATTCACAGAAGTTGGGGATTCGGAAAAATCGTCGGCTTCGAATCCGACAAAGGCATGATCCTTGTTGACTTCGAAGGCGATGAACTCAAGAGCCATCCTATGGACCCGGTTTTCTGTCTCGGGAAGCTCGAGGTGCTCGACGATGACCATATTTTGAGCAGGCATAGGGCGAACCCCGAAGAGATTGAGAAGATGGCCAAAAAGGCACCGGTCGACTTGATCATCGATATTTTGTCCAAGTGTGAAGACGGATGTTCGTCGACCCGGGAGATTGAAAGAACCTTGGGCTTCTTGTTCGGGCCCGTAAAGGGGAAGAAGTGGTGGACGGCCACCAAGAAACTTCTTGTCAAAGATCCTCGCGTTGCGGTTCCCAATAAGAAAACCGAACCCTATGTCTTGCGTGACGAACCGGTCAAGCCGGAGCGGGAAGTCCTGCAGGATTTCTTCGATGAGAAAAGGTCCAAGGTGAAAATAGCCTTGGCTGAAAAGCTTTTCGACCTCGCAACCGAAAAAGAAGACCTGCAAGCCGATCTCCCTCGGGTACTCGAGGAATTGACTGCCGCGATATTGGAAGCCAGAAACTTAAGTCAGGCTGATCGTCTTTATGGGATTTGGGTTAGAAACAACTTGGCCCGCGACGTGGAGGAAGACGTTGAGAAACTCGAGCCTACTTCCGCTTCCATTCTGAAGGAATGCGAAAACGATTTACCCGGCTTGGCCGATCTTATGCCTACCAAGTTTCATTCCCGTTTTTTGGATTTGGTGGCCCGGGTTTATCCTGACGATTGGAAGAAATTGGTCCTCTTTTTGCTTCAAAACACCTCTTTGAAGTTTTCCGGAGAGTGTGCTCATTTTTTGATCGATCGTGAAGAGTCCGCCTTGCTGAAGAAATCTCTCAAAACTTGGTTGGACGAGCAGAGCCTCAAGTCTCCGGTTCTTCTTTGGATTCTCAAATTTCGCGAATTGCCCAAATTCAAAGATTTGTTGTCGAGCCTGATTGGACCGCGCCTCCTCACGGCGGTGTTTTCGGCAATTGACTACGAATCCCTTCAGTCTGCAACAACCCGGAGGATTCCGTTGGCCGAAATCCTTTCGGAGGACAGGGACCTCCTTCCCCAGATTTTGGACAAGGGAACGGAGGAAAATGCCAAGGATCTCGCTCAAGCGCTCATGCTTAATCCTGGCTTCGAGGATCTGAGCAAGCGTTCGCTTTTTGCCCGTTTCATTAAAAGATATCCTGAGATTCAGTCCATGTTGGACGGTGGAAACTCGACTTCGGATTCTTCAACTTTTGTGAGCGATGATTCTCTTGTGGTTTCAAAGTCTAGTTACGATAAGAAAATTGCCGACCTTGAAGTGTTGACCAAGGAAAAGATTCCCGCCAATTCATTGGCCATCGAGGCGGCCAGAGAACACGGAGACCTTAGGGAGAATGCAGAATATCATATGGCCAAGGATGAACAAAAGCTACTATTGGCCCGTCAGGCAGAACTTCAAGGCGAGATCATGCGCGCCAAGCCAACTGATTTCAGTGATGCCCCTGAAGATTCCATTGGAATTGGCTCGGTTGTGAATTTGACTGACCAGGCAAACGGAGATTCTCAGGAATATGTTATTTTGGGAGCATGGGACAGTGACCCTGACAACAACGTCCTTTCCTACCTTACTCCGCTCGGGCAAAAGTTGCTGGGAGAGCGAGTTGGCAATGTGGTCGAAACCGAAGTCGCGGGGAACATTCAGACTTGGAAAGTCGAGTCTCTTTCCCGTTGGGTTGATTCATAATAAGATCTCCTGAACCTCTGCGTCCGCGCAAGCGGTGATCTTTTGGCCGGGAAAAAGGAATTTGCCAGAACCCTTTTCTTCCCTGATTTTGAATTGGACGAACCGATGAGGATAACGGAAACATTGCAAGTTCTTTCCGACAGCACTCGTTTGAGAATGCTGAGATTACTTGCTCAGGAAGAATTATCCGTGGCCGAGCTTCAGGAAATTTTGGAGATGGGCCAGTCCAGAATTTCGTCCCACCTGGGCTTGCTTCGTCGGCATGACATGGTGAGCGACCGCAAAGATGGAAAAAAGACCTATTATAACTTGAATATGGAGGTAGCCCGGAGTTTTGATTTGATTCGATTTGCCTTGGCGGAGGAATCGGAGGAAGAATTTTGGAAAACCGACCGTTCTGCTTTGTCTAGAATTGTCGATCGAAGGCGTCGGGCCAGCGAGAAGTATTTCGACGAGGTTGCCGGTCGCTTGGGAAAAAATTACGTCCCGGGCCGTTCTTGGGATGCCATTGGCTACTTCCTTCTCCGGCTCGTGCCCAAAATCACGATTGCCGATTTAGGAGCTGGGGAAGGCATGATCTCTCAATTGTTGGCGGAGAGAGCGAAGAAAGTATATTGCATCGACAGCTCAAAGAGTATGGTTCGGATTGGAAAAGAACTGGCCAAAAAGAACAACTTGTCGAACTTGAGTTACAAGCATGGGGATATCGAAAAAGTGCCTTTGTCCACTTCGAGTGTAGACCTTGCCTTGATGAGCCAGTCCCTCCATCATGCTCATCATCCGGAGACCGCTCTTTCCGAAGCCTTTCGGATTCTCAAGAAGAACGGTCAACTGATTATCCTCGACTTGAAAAAGCATCAGTTTGAAAAAGCCCGTGAGCTTTATGGTGATCAATGGCTTGGTTTTGCCGAAAACCAACTCTACCGCATGATCAAGGAGGCTGGCTTTCGAAAGGTCAAAGTCCAGACGGTTGCCAAAGAAGGAATCGAGCCTTATTTTGAGACGATTTTGGCTTGCGGGGAAAAACTTTCATAGCACTTCCAAAGAGCTTTTGCTTGCTTCCTTGTCGCTCGTTGACTCGAAAACTCTACCCTCTTCCAAAGCTCGTCTTTTGCGGCCGAAGATGAAATTGGCAATTCGCTTCGCATCGTCGAGAATCAAGTAAAGGCACGGAACCATCAAAAGGGTGATGAAGGTCGCGAAAAGAACCCCGAATCCGATGGCAATGGCCATGGGTTTGAGGAATTGGGCTTGCAAACTTCGTTCGAATAGAATGGGCAACAGGCCTACGAAAGTCGTAAGGGAAGTTAGCAAAATCGCTCTGAATCGAGCTGTTCCAGCAAGTTTTGCCGCTTCCATCACAGGAACTTCCTTCGCTCTTTGATTGACGTAATGAACCATCACCAAGCTGTCGTTGATAACGACGCCGGTCAGGGCGACCAATCCAAAATGAGATAACTGACTAAGAGGTAATTCAAATAGCAGATGTCCCAATACTGCTCCGATCAGCCCGAAAGGAATAACAGACATAATAAGAAAGGGCTGGAGGTAAGAGCGGAATGGGATGGCGAGCAAAGCGTATATTACGAAAAGCGAGATTCCGCCCGCTTGGGCCAACCCTGAATCTGATTCGGATTGTTCCTTTCTTTCGCCTACGAACGAAAAACGCAAATTTGGAAATTTTTCCCGAAGAGCCGGGATGAAGTTTTCGTCCAGATCTTGTTCAATGGAAGGTATTTTTGCGACGACTTTGTCTGCCGAAGATTGAACGTTGATTATTCTGTTGCGGTTGGCTCGATTAATCGTCGGGTAGCCTTGTCCAAGCTCGACGGTTGCCACCTCGGAAAGAGGTGCCTCGATCCCGTTGCGGGAACGTATACGAAGGTTGTCCAAAGCGGTCAGAGTCTTCCGGTCGGCAAGTGGGTAACGAAGCATGACCTTGACCTCGTCCCGATCTCTTTGAATCCGTTGAATTTCTTCTCCGTAATAAGCCTGCCGGACTTGCCGCCCAAGATCAGCATGCGTTAGACCCAAGGCTCTCCCTTCAGGTTTGAGCCTAAGTTTGAGCTCTCTTTTTCCTCCGGCATAGGTATCGGAAATGTCGAATAATCCTTGGTAAGTTGCCAGACGCGCCTTGATCGCCATGGCTGCTTGTGTCATGTGGTTGAGATCTTGGCCGCTGATTTCTATGTCAATGGCCGTCCGGCTTCCTCCGGCTGCGACGTCGCCAAAATACAATTGCTTGATACCGGGAAGGGGGCCAATTCTTTCTCTCCATAAAGCGGAAATTTGAGGTGCAGTCCGGTTTCTCTCTTCGGACTTGATCAACTCGACACTGATTTCCCCCATGTTGGATCCTGTCACAATATTGGAAGAACTCTTTGGTCCCCCGGTGAAAGGTTGAGCTCCCATGGTGACCATAGCGTGCTTGAATGGGTTTGGCTCACCCTCTCTGCTTAAAAAATCGATCACTTCCAACCGAGCCAGCTCGATTTGCTCAAGTGCTTTTTCAGTTGATGATGCGGGTACGCCATCCTGCATGAAAACCTTGACCGATATGTAATCGGAGGGAACGGGCGGAACCCCTCGGATCGAAGGAACGTGTCCACCTATGATCAAGCCAAGGGTAACGGCAAAGAGGCCCGCGAAAGCCGATAAAGTAAGGTAGCGGTTCCTTAGGCAGAGAGCCAAAAACGGTTGGTACGAATGCTTGATGAACTTTTCCAGTCCCGAGGAAACTCTGCCCTGCAACTTGGCCAACCAATTTGTAGGTTTTTTGTCAAAGCGGCAAAGCGTGAGGTGGTAGGGGAGAATAAACTTTGACTCGATTAGGGAAAAAAACAAGGCGGGGATAACGACCAAGGGGATGTCTTTCATCAGTTTCCCAATCCATCCGGGAAGAAAAAGAATCGGCACGAATGCAACCATGCTTGTCAATATGGCAAAGGTGACGGGTACAGCCACCAAATGGGTGCCCTCGATGGAAGCAAGAAGTGGTTTTTTGCCTTTGGATCCCAAGGTGTAAACGGATTCCCCGACTACGATTGCGTCGTCGACTAGAATGCCCAACACCACGATGAATGCAAAAAGCGAAACGAGGTTGATGGATGCGTCTATTAGTCCCATTGTGGCAAAGGCTCCCATGAAAGAAATGGGCAACCCGATAGCGACCCATACGGCCAAGGATGGCCGTAAAAACAAGGAGAGAACCAAAAAAACCAAAAGGAGCCCTTGAAACGCATTCCTTATCATCATTTGCAAGCGTCCTTCCAAGTAGTATGAGCTATCTTGCCAGATGGTCATGCTCACCCCCTCGGGTAATTTGGGCATAGTTTCCTTCACATAGGCATTTACTTTCTCCGATATGTCAAGAGGGCTTTGGTTGCCCACCCTGAAAACGCGAAGGGTTACGGCGGGTTGGTCGCAAAAGGTGGTGTAAAGAGCCTTGTCTTCGAAAGCGTCTTTGACTGTTGCCAAGTCCCCGAGTTTCAAGCTCGATCCGTTGGGTGAGGAAATCAATTCGATTTGGTCGAATTCCTCTCCTTTGCGGGCTTTGCCCATTGCTCGCAGAAGCGTCTCGCCTGATGAGGTTCTTGCTACGCCTCCGGGTATGTCGAGCGACGATTGTTTGAGGGATTGGGAAACGTCGTTAAAACTTAAGCCATGTTCGCGCAGATTCCGCTCGGAAATCTCGATGCTGATCTCCGGTTTGCGGATGCCCATGATTTCAACCTGTGTAATGTTTGGGAGACTAGTCAGATCGTCGAGTGTCTTGTCGGCCAATTTGCGCAAAGACCTCTCGTCGCAATTTCCATGAATGGCCAGTGCCAAGACTCTTCTCTTTTGAGTGGCGACTTCCACCATAGGTTTCTCCGCCTCCTCGGGAAAAGTGCTTATGGAATCGACCCGGACCTTGATCTCGTCCGCCAAAACCTTGGCGTCTTTGCCGAGAGCGACCTGTACGGAGACGACGCCGAGATTCTCCCTGGCAAACGAATTCATTTCCTTGATCCCGGAAAGATCCCAAATTTTTTCTTCAATCTGCTTGCAGATTCCCTCTTCGACTTCCAAAGGCGCGGCACCCGGGTAGGGTACGGAAATGGTCACTAAATCAAGATCAAAGTCGGGAAAGAGTTCCATTTTCAAGCCACGAATGGAAAAGATTCCAGAAATGACGATCACCCCCATCAAAAGATTGGCGGCGACTCCGTTTTTGGCGAACCATGCAATCATGGTTTGGAAAGGTTCTGATCCGAAATCCTCACTTTCATTCCTTCCGAGATGATCTCAAGTGGAGTGACGCAGACGCGTTCGCCGCTTTGCAGTCCCTCGGTAACCCAAACTTCTTTTCCTTGTCGGGAAACTGTTTTTACCTGCCGAATACTCAATTCATTGTCCGGATTCACGACAAGAAGAGTGTCTTGCGTTCGGAAGGCGGAAGAGGGAACGACAAAAACCCGAACCTTTTCTCCCCATATGCGGATATTAACGAATTGTCCGATCTGCAGAGGTTCCGATTTTTCCTCCTGGTTTTTTCGAAAAGGGTTCGAAAAGCAATTTTCAAAGCGTGCGACCAACCTGTTCAAGCGGGTTCGTGCATCGACTATTCCCTCGGAGCGATCCAAGATACCTTTGTAGACGACTTTCCCATTTGCATTCAAAACCTCTGTTTTTATCCGCTCTTGGTCAGGCATGCCCAATTGCTCGGAAAACCCGAGGAATCGCATTTCGGATCGACTCAAGGATAGGTCGATCTCGGCTGAGTCGAGAGCATAGATCCGGGCAAGAGACGAAGACGTTCCACCTCCGACTCGCTGACCCACGTCGGCCATCGTCTTGAGTATTCTTCCTTCGAAAGGGGCACGTACTTGAGCTCGATCGAGATTATGCCGGGCTTGGGCAAGTTTGGCTTCGGCTGCATTGGCTTCGGCCTCGGCTTTTTGAATTTGAGGAATTCTTCTAACCAATTCGGGCGCCTTTGCCCAATCCCGTTCACCCCATTCTATTCGTGCCTGCTTGGCAAGTTCCCGTTCCTGAATGAGTTGCAGGTTTGCCCGGCTCAAGTTTGCCAGCGCCTCAGCCACCGCCGTTTGCAAGTCGACGTCTTCGATCCTAAGCAAAAGATCGTTCGCTTTAAAAAATCCACCTGCTCGAAAGGAAGCGGACGAATTCTGCTCTTGGGAAAAAGGTGCGACGGCCTCAATTATGCCGGGCACTTCGGCCAACAAGTCGGTTTGGGTTCTTGGACGAACGGTACCGGAGGTCGAGACGGTTGATTGCAAAACCTCGGCTTGGACCATAATGGTCTCGACGAAGGGGGCTTTGCTGGTAATGGCTTTGGCTTCAGGTTTGGCCCGTAAATGCACCAGATACCATGCAAGTCCAATCATACAAACGAGAAGAAGCAGAGGTAAAATAATTCGTAAAAGGACTTTTTTCATGGTTGTGGGGAAAGTGCTTTCATTCCCAAAGCAAGATACAAATCGATCCGGTTGTGAAGTCTCTCCTTTTTCAGAGCGAGAAGTCTGCTTTCGGCTTCAAACGATCTTCTTTGAGCCTCCAAAGTGTTGAAAATTCCTTCGACTCCCCTTTGGTATCGATCCCAGGTCAGGTCGGCCGCCGTTTCAGCCGCAAGGGCAGCTTTTTTCAAATGGGCCTCCTCAGCCTGCATGAAAAGTTCGGCGGAAAGGGCGGTTTCAACCTCTGCAAAAGCCCGAAGGGCGGTGGACTTGAAATTTTGGACCGCCGCTCGTTGAAGCGCCTCTGATTTGCGGACTTGGGCACGCAGGCGACCGCCTTGGAAAATAGGCTGCGAAATTGCGCCACTCACTTCCCAAACCCTGAATTTTTGGTCGAGCAGGTTGTTGAATTCTTCGGATCTGCTTCCTGGTCCTCCGGCGATTGTGAAAGAGGGAAGCAGGTTTTTTTGGGCTACTCCGAGTTCAAGACCGCTTGCTTGTATCTCAAGGACTGAGGCCTTGACGTCGGGTCTTTGTGCGAGAGCCTGAGAAGGGCTAGGTGGTTTGGCGATCAAATCAAGTGAGGGTAAGGCACTCGTGCTGTTTTGCTCTGTGGATGCGGTTTCAGGGTACGAGCCCAGCAAGACATCCAACCTTTTCAAAGAGGCGGCGAGGATTCTCTTTCTGAGCGACAAGTTTGCGTTTGCGGAATGAAGGGAAGAATTGGCCAAGTGATTGTCCAATGCACTGGCTTGTCCGCCCAAGCCGAGCCCCAGACCCTTCTCAAAACGATTCTCAATGAAGGACTGTGTTTGGGAATAGGTTTTTGCGGTTTCTTGCGCCAACCTGACTTGACCTTCGTTCTCAATCCTGTCGAACCAAGCTTTTGCAACTTGACCGGCTAGAGAAAGGCGAGCCGCTTCCAATTCTTCTCTCGTAGCTTGGAATCTCTTCTTGGCTAAATTTCGAATGTCTCTGCGTTTTCCCCACAGGTCGATTTCCCAACTGACGTTGATTCCGGAATTGAAGCTTTTGCTGGTAAAGCTACTGTTACTGTTCGGGAAGTTGAAGCCGATCAGATTCCTTTTGCTGCGGGTTCCGGAAAGATCGGCTTGAACGGAAGGATAAACGTCTGCTCCGTTGGCAACGGCGATTTCCCCCGCCGCGATAACCCTTTCAACCGTGCCCAAAATATCCGGATTTTTCGATAGAGCCTCTCGGACGGCTTTCGTGAGCCGTGGGTTTTCGAATGAATCAATCCAAAAGGTTTGGTTGCCTTCGGGGAGGTCTTTCTGGAATTCAATTTTCGTAGTCCAGCGGGGTGGGGCCATCTCCTCCTGTTGCTTTGGTTGGTTTTGTCTGACAGGGAGACAACCGGCAATAAAAAGCAAGGAGAACAAGAATACACAGACCTTTGTCATTTGCAGGAAGAGTTGATTCCAGCTTCGAAGCCGGTCGAAACGAAATCGATGAGACGGCGACTCAGATCTTCGAAGTCGTTTTCGTCACAAATCCCATTTGAGAAATCGCTCAATCTTCTGTGCTGGGCAAAAGTTCCGAGCATGGAGGAAATAACCAAGTGCAAATTCCAATAGAGGTCTTTCTGGGAGGCTTTGGGGTAGGTTCTCTGAAGTTCGGCTACAAAATTCTCCGAGAGTTCCCTGAAAAAGCGCTGGTGCATTTTTTGAATGAAGCGGGCGGGTTCGGTAAAACTACGGGCGACAAGTTGTGCCAAGTTTTCTCTAGTGGCGTCGCTTTTCGCAATTTCATGACAAACCGGCAAGATCAAGGCTCGAAAAATCTCGCGAGGTCTCAGGGCACGGTCACCGGCAAGATTTCTTGAATCGCCCAGGTATTTGAGGCGGTTTGCATTGATCGGCTCAATTCTTCTCTTGAGCATGGCCATGACCATCCCCTCCTTGGATCCGTAATGATAGTGTGCGGAGGCGATGTTCGTATGGGCTCTATCCGCCACCCCTCTCATGGTGACGCCCGCAAAGCCATGCGAGGCGAAAAGTCTTTCGGTTGCGTTCAAAAGCCTGTTCTTGGTTTTAGTGCTGGCTGAACGCAGACTAGATTGGGGTGTTGCAGGCATAACCTTTTCATTCAAACGTTTGTTTAAAAAAACTCAAGTCATTCAAGTCATTAATCCAACCTG
>JAYOMW010000032.1:4024-25214 GCA_038121045.1 Opitutia bacterium | reverse complement strand
ATGATCGAGAGTGAGAAGGTTCTCCTTGAGATTCTTCAAGGCGACATAGGTCAGATCACGAAAAACGATGTTAAGATGGCGAACACTTCGGACGCCGATGTCATTGGTTTTAACGTCAAACTGGAGAATGGCGTCATGGGAGAAGCCAAACATTTGGGTGTTCGTGTTTTCCAAAATAACATCATTTACGAGATCATTGATTTGGTCCGTGACAACATGGCCGACATGCTTGAGCCAGAATTGGTTGAGAAAAAGACCGGTCGAGCGGAGATCAGGCAAGTTTTCAAGGTGAGCAAGGGCCGCACGGTTGCAGGTTCAATGGTGATGGAGGGAGCGATCGTAAGGAACAAGGGAGCCCGCTTGATTCGCAATGGCGAGGTTTTGGCGGAGGGCAAAATCGATACCCTCAGGCGTTTCAAGGACGACGTCACGGAAGTCAAGGCAGGCTTCGAATGCGGAATACGACTTGATTCCTATGACCGCTACGAGGAAGGAGACGTCTTGGAAACGTTCGAAGTAGAAAAAATTCGTCCTTCGCTCTAAGGACCTGGCAAATGAGCTTGAGGCTTGCTCGAGTAAATGAACTGATCAAGCGGGAAATCGGTAATTACCTGCGGACTCGTTACCGATCGGAAAGCGTTTGTTGGACGATCACTTCAGTCGACGTTGCCGCCGATTTGCGTAATGCAACTGTTGCCTATTCCGTCCTCGGTGATGAAATCAAAGCGAGGGAAGCTCAACTTTTCTTTCGCAAGCACGCCGGAGAAATTCGTAAAGAGGTAAGCTCGCATGTCGTGTTGAAGTATTCGCCGAAGCTTCAATTCGTTCGAGACTACGGAATCGAGCGTGGGAATCGAGTGATGGAAATCTTGGACGAACTTGAGGGGCAGGGCGACTCGAAGATGACAAAAGAGACATAGGGTGTGACACTAGTGGGGCATCTTGTCTCGGTTTTGCCTGCCTGAATTGATTGCATTCGGCTTTCTTGTTTTGTAAGCTTTTGCTTATTAATTTATTAAGTGTTTTCGATCAAGAGGCATGATAGTTGCACAACTCATTGTGTGAGTAAAATTATAGGTATTGATCTTGGCACGAGCAATTCGTGTGTAGCTGTAATGGAAGCGGGTGAACCCAAGGTGATTCCAAACTCTGAGGGTTTCCGTACGACTCCTTCGATCGTTGCCTTCGGCAAGGACGGAGAAAGATTGGTCGGACAGGCCGCTAAGAGGCAGGCCGTTACGAATCCGGCAAATACGATTTTTTCAGCAAAGCGTCTCATTGGCAGAAAGTTTTCTGAAATTAAAGATGAAATTGGGACTCTTCCCTTTTCAGTTGTCGAAGGTAAAAACGGGGCTGCTACAATCGAGTGCGAGATTGAAGGAAAGACTGAAACTTTTATGCCCGAGCAGATTTCCTCCATGATTTTGGCCAAGCTCAAGTCGGATGCAGAAGCCTACTTGGGCGAACCCGTCACCAAAGCCGTCATTACCGTTCCCGCTTATTTCAATGATGATCAAAGAAGGGCAACCAAGGATGCGGGAGCGATTGCTGGTTTGGAGGTCGAGCGCATCATAAACGAACCTACGGCTGCTTCCTTGGCCTATGGTCTTGATAAAAAAGGAGAAGAGACGATAGCGGTTTATGATCTTGGTGGGGGTACCTTCGATATCAGCATATTGGAGATTGCAGAGGGTGTTTTCGAAGTAAAGGCCACTAATGGGGACACCCAGTTGGGAGGGGATAATTGGGATCAGAAAATCATCGATTGGCTGATTTCCGAATTCAAGTCCGAGCAAGGAATTGATCTTTCGTCCGATGCCATGGCGATGCAACGTCTCAAGGAAGAAGCTGAAAAAGCAAAAATGTCCTTGTCATCTTCTCAATCCACTGAAATCAACTTGCCTTTCATTACGGCCGATGCGTCCGGCCCGAAGCACCTGAACGTGACTTTTTCTCGATCGAAGCTCGAGCAGATTTGTGATGATCTTTATGCTCGCACCAAGGCGCCCTTTGAGGCTTGCTTGAAGGATTCCGGTCTTAGTATCGGGGACGTTGGCAACTTGGTTTTGGTCGGCGGCATGACTCGAAGCCCCAAGATAATCGAACTTGCCAAAGAGCTCGGAGGAAAAGATCCGCACCAAGGAGTCAACCCGGATGAAGTGGTTGCCATTGGGGCCGCTGTTCAAGGCGCTGTTTTGCAGGGAGACGTAAACGACGTTCTCTTGTTGGACGTGACCCCTCTTACTCTCGGAATAGAAACTGCGGGCGGTGTTTCCACTGCGATGATTGAGCGTAACACGACCATTCCGACAAAAAAATCCGAGGTCTTTTCAACGGCAGCCGATAATCAGCCTGCCGTTGACATCGTTGTCTTGCAAGGGGAGCGTTCCATGTCTCAGGACAATAAGATTCTGGGCACTTTCAAGTTGGACGGCATCGCCCCTGCTCCTCGTGGGACGCCCCAGATCGAGGTAACCTTCGACATCGATGCAAATGGAATTCTCAATGTGGCGGCAAAGGACAAGGGGACGGGCAAGGATCAAAAAATTACCATTTCCGGATCATCCAGCATGGACGAAGACGAAGTGGATCGACTGCGCAAGGAAGCGGAGAAGTTTGCTGAGCAGGACAAAGAAAAGAAGGAACTTGTTCAGGTTCGCAATGAATTGGATTCGATGGTTTACCAAAGTGAGAAGCAACTTGGGGAGTTGGGCGACAAGGCCCCGGCCGATCTTAAGTGTAAGGTGGATGAGCTCCTTTCGGATGCCAAGAAAACTTTGGAGAAATCCGATGCCAGCTTGAGTGAACTCAAGTCCGCCAAGGACTCGTTGCAGAAGAGTTTTGAGGAGCTTGGCCAAGAAGCCTACAAGCAGGGTGCCTCCGCCGCCGGTGCTTCACCCGATGGCAGCGCTCAAGCCGAAGGTTCCGATTCCCAATCCAACCAATCCAGCAATAAAGAAGATGACATTGTCGATGCGGATTTCGAGGTTGTGGAGGACGATAAAGATAAGAGCTGATTTTGTTTTTTAGATCCCTCGACGTGAAGGCGTGAGGGGTTTCAAACCTCAACAGAAAAACTAACCTAAAAAAAAAGGAATATGAGCAAACCAAAAATAACACCGTTGGGAGATCGCGTCTTGGTCAAGTACGTCGATGAAGACGAGCAAGTAAAGGGAGGGATTATCATTCCTGACTCAGCGAAGGAAAAGCCTCAAGAAGCCGAAATAGTGGCCCTTGGAACGGGCAAGAAGGACGACGACGGCAATGCCGTGGCCTTTCAGGTCAAAAAAGGGGATCGAGTACTGATCAGCAAATACGGTGGTACCGAGGTCAAGATCGACGATGTTGAATATCAACTCGTTCGTGAAGACGATATACTCGGAATCGTGGGATAAGGCTTTTCACTTACAATTCATAAACAAATAGGAAATTATAGAAATGGCTAAGCAAATACTATTCGACGAACCAGCTCGCAAAAAAGCCCTCAAAGGCGTAACGACACTCGCCGACGCAGTGAGCGTAACGCTCGGACCCAAGGGCCGGAACGTGCTCATCGACAAGAAATTCGGTTCCCCGACCGTAACCAAGGACGGTGTAACCGTTGCCAAGGAGATCGAACTTAAGGATCCCTACGAAAACATGGGTGCCCAAATGGTGCGTGAAGTGGCTTCCAAGACTTCGGACTTGGCTGGTGACGGCACAACAACCGCGACCGTTCTGGCTGCTTCGGTTTATCGCGAAGGACTCAAGAATGTCGCCGCAGGGGCGAATCCAGTATATCTGAAGCGAGGCATCGACAAGGCAGTTGAGGCAGGTGTCGGCAAGTTGCTTCGTGACAGTAAGAAAGTTTCCGATCGCGAAGAAGTCCGACAAGTAGCTACAGTCTCCGCCAATTGGGATGGAGAAATTGGTGAGATCATTGCGGACGCGATGGACAAGGTCGGCAAGGACGGAACCATTACCGTCGAAGAGGCAAAGAGCATCGAAACCACTCTAGACGTTGTGGAAGGCATGCAGTTCGACAAAGGTTACCTGAGTCCTTACTTCTGTACCAACAACGACACCATGGAAGCCGTGCTTGAGGATTGCTACATTCTTATTCACGAAAAGAAGATAACTGCGTTGAATGATTTGCTTCCTGTTTTGCAATTGGTTTCCAAGCAAGGCAAAGCCCTTCTTATCATTGCGGAAGACGTCGAGGGCGAGGCTCTCGCTGCACTTGTTGTGAACAAGCTTCGGGGGACCTTGAACGCTTGTGCGGTCAAAGCCCCTGGCTTTGGAGATCGTCGCAAAGAAATGCTCCGTGACATCGCTATCCTTACCGGTGGGCAGTGCATCACCGAAGATCTTGGAATCAAGCTGGAAAACATTCAGCTTTCCGATCTCGGCCGTGCCAAGCGCATATCGGTTGACAAGGAAAACACCGTTATTGTCGAGGGTTCTGGAAAGGCATCTGACATCCAAGGCCGCGTAAAGCAAATCCGTCGTCAAATCGAAGAAACCACTTCCGACTATGATCGCGAAAAATTACAAGAGCGCTTGGCCAAGTTGGCAGGTGGTGTTGCCGTGATCAACGTTGGTGCGGCAACCGAGCCTGAAATGAAGGAAAAGAAAGCCCGTGTAGAAGATGCCTTGCATGCCACCCGAGCTGCCGTCGAGGAGGGGATTGTTCCCGGGGGAGGCGTTGCTTTGCTTCGGGCTGCTAATGCCATTGAGAAGTCAGCAAATGACTTGGAAGGTGACGAAGCGATCGGAGCCGCCATCGTACGTCGTGCGATTGAGGCTCCGCTGCGCAAGCTTTGCGACAACGCCGGAGTCGAAGGTTCCTTGGTTGTTCAGCAAGTTCTCAAGTCCAAGGGATCCATGGGCTACAACGTTGCGACCGACAAGCACGAGGACCTGATCAAGGCCGGTGTAGTCGATCCGACGAAGGTGACACGCACGGCTTTGCAAAACGCAGGTTCTGTTGCTGGTCTTCTTCTGACCACGGATTGCATGATCACCGACATTCCGGAGGAAGAAAAACCTGCCGCCGGTGGACATGATCACGATCATGGCATGATGTAAGGTTTTTCCTTACTCTCTTTTGAAAAGGCGCTTCCAATCAGGGGGCGCCTTTTCTTTTGTTTTGAAAGAGGGAAAGTCTATTTAAGGGAATGCCAAGAAGGCCGGTTTTTTGTTCGATCTTTCCCATTTGTCTTCTAAATAATAAGGGCATGAGCAAAATAGCTTTCCTCTTTTTTTCAATCGCGACCTGCTCCTTCCTGCTGGCAGAAGATTGGAATCAATTTCGTGGCCCTGAGGGACAGGGACATGCGGAATGGAATGATCTGCCTGTCAAATGGGATCGCAAGAATTCCGTTGACTGGAAAACCGAGTTGCCGGGAAAAGCATGGTCTTCGCCGATCATTGTCGGGTCGTCTTTGGTTTTAACCAATGCGATCGAAGAGGAAGGAGGACTCGCCCTGGAGCTTCTAGCCCTTGATTCCGTCAGCGGAAAGAAAAAGTGGGGCGTGATCTTGTTCGAGCATGACGATCCCCCCCGCATACACAAAAAGAATAGTCATGCCAGTCCCACTCCGTTTTATGATGGGGAGCGGGTTTTCGTTCATTTCGGAAACTTGGGCACGGCCTGCCTGTCGCCCGGCGGCAAAGTAATCTGGAAGAAAAGTTTTTCCTACAATCCCGTTCATGGCAGTGGATCCTCGCCCGTTGTCCATGGCGACCTATTGCTTTTCAGCGCCGACGGAGGAAAGGATCCTTGCCTTTACGCCTTGGATAAAAATACGGGCCAAGTACGATGGAAGGCCAGGCGGGAAAGCGTAGCCAAGAGAAAGTTTTCCTTTTGCACGCCTCTGGTCATATCTCACAGGGGAAAAGAGCAGATCATAAGCCCGGCGAGCGATTATGTTTTCTCTTACGACCTAAAGGGGAACCAACTTTGGAAATCTCATTACCCCGGAGGGTATTCGGTTGTTCCGCGTCCTGTTTTCGGGAATGAAATGATATATGTAAGTAGCGGGTACGACAGACCGACTCTTTATGCTGTCAAGGTTGATGGGGAAGGGGACGTCACGAAAACCCACGTGGTGTGGAAAACAAGCAAAGGGGTGCCCCACAATTCATCCCCTGTATTGGTTCGGGACAAGAACGGTAAAGAACTTTTTTTCATGGCTGCGGACAGTGGAGTGGTCAGTTGCCTGGATGCCAAAAACGGTAAATTGCAATGGATGCAGCGAGTCGCGGGGAGTTGCTCGGCTTCGCTTTTGCATGCCGCCGGGCGAATTTACCTGGCGGACGAATCGGGCAAGACCTTTGTCTTCAAGGCTGGAGCATCCTTCCAACTCCTTGCGGAAAATGATTTGGAGGAGAGAACCCTCGCTACACCCATAGCGGTTCCGGGAGGGCTTGTAATCAGGACCGAAAAGGCGGTCTGGAAAATAGGGAACAAAGAAATATAAACGAAGGAATCAGACGATCTGCGCGGAGTCGCTCTATTCGTTGGCAAATCTTTCCGATTGTTCTTCCGCATGGTAGGAAGAACGAACCAAGGGTCCCGACTCCACGACTTTGATTCCCATTTCAAGAGCCTCGTCCTTCCATTGAGCGAATTCATCGGGAGTGACCCAACGGTCGATCGGAGTATATTCGGAACTTGGTTGGAGGTATTGCCCTAGGGTCAAAACGTCCAATCCGATTTGAGCCAAATCCTGCAAGGCCTGCCGGATTTCCTTTTTCTCTTCACCCAAGCCAAGCATTATGCCTGATTTGATGGCGAAACCCCGTTGCTTGGCGTGGGTAAGAACGCTCAGGCTTCGCTCGTACCCGGCCGTTTTCCGAATTGGTTTTTGCAAGCGCTCTACGGTTTCCAAGTTATGGTTGAAAAGGTTGGGTTGGGCGTCCAAAACGATGTCGAGGTTGTCGAAATCACCCTTGAAATCGGGCACCAATACTTCAATGGCCGTATCGGGGTTGCGATGCCTTACGGCCCGTATAGTAGCGGCCCAGACCTTGGCTCCGCCATCTGGCAGGTCGTCACGTGCTACAGAAGTGAGTACGCAATGCTTGAGACCCATTTTGAAAACGGCATCCGCAACGCGGGGAGGCTCGGCCAAGTCGAGTTCGGTGGGTTTTCCAGTTTGAACGGCACAAAAGCTGCAAGCTCTCGTGCAGACGTTTCCGAGAATCATGAGGGTCGCGGTTCCCCGGGACCAACACTCACCCATATTGGGGCATTGGGCGCTTTGGCATACGGAGTTGAGTTGATGCTGGTCAACGATTGAGCGGACCTTGCCGTATTCCGGGCCCGATGGCAACTTCGCACGGAGCCAAGAAGGCTTTTGAGACTTGCGCTTGGTGCTTGCTGCGGTCTCGGTCATAAGAAAGTTTAGGGTTGAAGAGATTGGGGGCCATCGCCCGTTTTCTTGGCATAGGTCCCGTCCGAATGATCTTTTTGGTAGAGGGCAAAGCCGTTTTTCTTCAAGTTTTCGTCGGACAAGATCCTTTTTTCATTTGCATCGGAGTGCCGAAGGGAAAGGGAGGGGGAAGAGATCAACTTTCTGATCGGTTCCTTGGTAATGGGATGCGATTTCAGGGGAGGATCGGAAAGCCCTTGCTCAATCTCTATAATCTCTTGGGGTTCTTTCCCGTTAAGAACGACGTATTGAAAAACGGGCATGGTCGGGTGCTTTTAGGGTTCAAGCCGACTTTTTCTTGCGAGGAGGGAACTCGAAGCCGATTCCACCATCCTCTTTGAGGATCAGATTCGCGTCAAAAGGACGCTTTGTTCTTCGGGATACGAAGCCTTTGATCAAGCCTGTTTTCTTTTCGGAAACAAGTTTCAGAAATTCTTCGGGAGGGATTTCTTTGTCAAGGAGTTTGCGGGTGATCCTAAATGAACAGTCACCTTCTGAAATTTTCTTGTGGTTGCTGCATACGTAAGCTCGATCGGTTTGCTTAACGTCGCTTTCGCAAAGGGGGCATGAGGCGATGGTTGGAGCGGTTTTGGCCTGCTCGATTTCCTCAGAGGCCTGTTCTTCGTCGTTCTCAAAGACAAAATTAACCTTGTAGTCGTCATCCAATTGAAGAATGGCGGAGAATTTGCGTCCCGCTTTCGATATGAAATCATCGAGTGGCCCAATTCTTCGTTCTTTGATCAGTTTGTCGACTTCTTCGACAGGCAATCTTCTGCCTGCTATGCTCTTGGGGATGCGGAAATCACCTTCTTCGTTCTGGTAGAAAGACAATCCTTCGTAAAGAGGCTCGTCGTTGACCGGAGAACGAAGAGGGGTATCTATGAAGTTTGCCTTGGATTCCTTGAAGTTGGTTGTTTTCTCCACAAAGTCCACGGTCATTTTCGAGATTTGCTGCATGAACTGTTCGCGAGTCATTTCTTTTTCTTCAATTTTGCGAAGCTTGTGCTCCCATTCGCCGGTCAAGCTGGGGCTCGTAAGAACGTCGGTGCCGGCGGCATCAAGAAATTGAAACAGATCTTCGGCCTTGAGCGTGGGGTGAAGTTGCGTGCCTTCCCGTCGAACGTACTTTTCCTTAAGCAGGTGCTCGATGGTCGATGCTCGAGTCGCCGGTGTCCCGAGACCTTTTTCCTTCAAGGCTTCAGCCATTTCCTCGTCATCTACCAACTTGCCGGCGCTTTCCATTGCGGAGAGGAGCGTCGCCTCGCTATACCGAGGAGGGGGTTTGGTCTCCTCCGATTGCATCTCGGCGTCGACGAAAGAAGCTTTGTCTTGATCGTCGGGGGAGAGAGGCGGGAGGCTATCCTCGGGTTGATTGTCTTTTCCGTAGATGGCCAACCAGGAAGGCTCCACCAAAACTCTTCCTTCGGTTTTGAACGCGTGCTCTCCAAGAGTGCTCGTTCGGATTGTGACGTCCCATTGGGCCGGAGGATAAAAAGCCGATATGAATCGCTTGACGATCAGGTTGTAGATTTTGAGCTCGTAGGCATCGAGTCCCCGCGGTGGCGTATTCGTGGGAATAATGGCGAAGTGGTCACTGATTTGCTTATTATTGAAAATGCGCTTGTTTTTTTCGTCCACCCAGTCCGACTTCAGGACAAGTTGGGCATGAGGCGAGAGTTCCCCCGAAATTACTCCTAGCATCTCTTTGCATGTGGCTCCGTAATCTTCGGGGAGAGCTTTGGAGTCTGTACGCGGGTAAGTGATTGCCTTGTGCTTTTCGTAGAGAGCCTGAGCGACTTGGAGGGTTCGGCTTGCGGGCAAATGATGAAGTCGGTTGGCATCTTTCTGCAGGGTCGTCAAGTCGTAGAGGCGTCCCGGGCTTTGGGGCGAGCGTTTCTTCGTCTCGGTGACGTCTGCCGAAGAGGATTGCTTGACTTCTTCGAATATCCGTTCCGCTTCCTCCTTGTCCCACAAGCGATCAACCCGATCATGCTTGTCGTCGTCGGTTTTCTTGAATTCGGGTTTTTGGTAAACTCCGACGTATCTACCTTCAGAAAGCTCGAAGCTTGCAGTGATTTTGTTGAAGGTTCTGGGGATGAAATTTCGAATTTCATTCTCCCGCTTGATCACGAAGGAGAGGGTGGGGGTCTGGACCCGGCCAACGGTGGAAACTTGGCGACTGCGTCCGCGGCTTCGCTTGATTGTTACGGCCCGGGTTCCGTTTATTCCAATCAGCCAATCCGATTCGGAACGGCAGCGGGCCGCATCCTGCAGAGGCTGGAGTTGACTTCCGTCTCGAAGGTTGGCAAACGCCTCCTTGATGGACTGATCGGTCATGGAAAGCATCCACAATCGTTGCACCGGCTTGACTGACTTGGCCAATTCGTAAATGTAGGTGAAAATGAGTTCCCCTTCGCGTCCCGCATCACAGGCATTAATCACCCCTTCGACATCCTTTCGCTTGAGTTGTTTCTTGAGTTGCTGAAATTTCTTTTTCGTAGCTGCGATCGGCTTGAGCTGGAACTCGGGTGGGATAATCGGAAGATTGGAGAGTTTCCAAGCCTTGAGTTTCTTGTCAAAATCATCGGGCATGTAAAGCTCGACTAAATGTCCGACCGCACAATCGATCACCCACTCGTCGTTTTCGAAGAAATCGTCGTTTTTCGGAACGTTTCCCAATACGCGAGCGAGATCACGAGCCACGCTTGGCTTTTCGGCGATGACTAATTTTTTCACAAAAAGCTGGGTTTTGATTTGAAAATATTCGGTCGGAGAAATCAGGATGGCATGAAATCACTTAGGATTTCATCCATTTGGCCAAGCAAATGAGAGATGCTGTCTTTGGTCTCGTCGCCCATGTTTGAGATTCGGAAGGTTTTCCCTTTCATTTTTCCATATCCACCGTCGATGGAAATCTTTCTTTGCTCTCGGAGGGTGTTGACGAAACCCGCGAGGTCGATATCGAGGTTGTTTCTTACGCAGGTCAAAGATTTCGAGGCATACTGCTTTTCTGGAAGAAGCTCAAAACCTTTGTCCGCCACCCAATCGTGAACCATCTGATTGAGCTCGGCGTGCCTGGCATGCCTGTTTTCCACACCTTCGTTGAAAATCTTCTTGAGCGTATGGTCGAGGGCGTGAATGAGAGGGATGACCGGCGTGCTGGGAGTCATTCCTTTTTCGTGATTCTTTCGGAATTCGAGAAAGTCGAAATAGTAGCCTCTGCCTTCAACTTCTTCGGCACGGTTGAACGCTCTTTCGGAGACGGATAGAAGGGCGAGACCCGGAGGCATGGCCAAAGCCTTTTGAGAGCCAGTAAGAATTACGTCGATTCCCCACTCGTCCTTGGGAATGGGTAGTACGGAAAAAGAACTGACCGTATCGATCACGGAGATGACCTCGGGGAAATCACGCAAAACCGCCATGATTTCCTTGAGCGGATTCATCATTCCACAAGAGGT
Source organism: Opitutia bacterium (assembly GCA_038121045.1). Lineage (GTDB taxonomy): Bacteria > Verrucomicrobiota > Verrucomicrobiia > Opitutales > Seribacteraceae > Seribacter. The sequence continues at coordinate 14,341 of JAYOMW010000032.1, read as the reverse complement.
TTCGTTGTGCACGAGAGTGACGAGATCGAACTCGCCTTCCGAAAGATGTTTTCGAAGATCTTCCGGGTCAATGTGCTTGCCCCACTCAACCTGCAACCCTTCCGCTGATTTTCCACATCGGCGCGAAACGTCCAACCACTTGTCCGAAAAAGCTCCGCACATACAGCAGAGCACTTTTTTTCGGGAAAGGTTGCGGACCGAGCCTTCCATCGCTCCCCATGCGCTCGAAGTGGAAATAAAGACGGGGTCTTCGGTTTGGAAGAGTTTTTGCAAATTGGGTTGGCAAGCCTGATAAAGATCAACGAAGTCCTGGCTCCGGTGTCCCATTACAGGAGTAGACATCGCATCATAAGTTTCTGGAGCTACGTTAACGGGGCCGGGTATGTGAAGTTTGTAATCAATCATTGTTTGAATCATTGCCTTTTGAGATGTTTTCAAAGGTCTTGTTTTTTTCGCCTACGAGAATTAAGCGTGGTTCCCATACGGCGGCTTCCTCCGGATCGAGATTTATAAAAGTGAGGATCACCAGCAAATCCCCGACTTTCCCCTTGTGAGCGGCGGCTCCGTTCAAGGCAATTACGCCCGAACCTTCGGGAGCGGGAATACAATAGGTCTCGAAGCGCTCTCCGTTTGTAATGTTGCCGACGAGAATCTTTTCATGATGAAGGAAGCCTGCTTCCTTCATGAGGGTTCGGTCAATGGACAAGCTCCCGGAATAATCTGGGGAGACAGCGGTCACGGAAGCCCGGTGAAGCTTTGATTTTAGTAAGGTTACCTGCATCCAAAGTCAAAAAAGAGGAATCACCTATCAAACCGCCTTCCTTCTCAAAGTCAATCGATCAAAGAGAAATCTGTGGCTAAATGCGGTTGTAATGCGGACTTTTTTTATTAGTGTGACTGCACGATGGATACGGAAACCCGTTCGTGGGCCAAACGAAAGTGGACCGACTTCGAAGGTTTTGTCGAAGGAGTTATTTATGATCGAGATTTATCCGTCTCGGCCCGCCTTTTCGGTTTGTTCTTGCATCCGTTCTCCTATTTGTTTTCGGCAATCGTTCGATTGAGGCTTTTTCTGTACTCGAACCGAATCGTTTTTCGAGACAAACCTCTGGACTGCCTGATTTTGGTTGTGGGAAACCTGACGGTAGGAGGGACCGGCAAGACACCGGTAGTCGAAAGGTTTACCAAAGAATTGTTGGCCAAGGGCAAAAAGGTCGCGATCCTGAGCCGTGGTTACAAGAGCAAGGATGAACCCAAGCCTTCCTTTTGGTCCCGACTTTGGAAAAAAGACAAATCGCCCCCCAAAATCGTCAGCGATGGCGAGCGGGTTCTGTTGGATTCCGAAGAGGCGGGAGACGAACCTTTCATGTTGGCCACGAACCTTCCGGGGGCCATCGTGTTGGCGGACAAAGATCGCGTCAAGGCAGGTCGTTTTGCAATCGACAACTTTCAGGCGGACGCCTTGATTTTGGATGATGGTTTCCAGTACCTTCCGCTCAAGGGGACTCTGAACTTGTTGCTTGTCGACCAAACCAACCCTTTCGGGAATCGATGTCTCCTTCCTCGGGGTATTCTGAGGGAACCGGTAAGGCATCTTTCAAGGGCCTCCTATGTCTTTTTGACGAAATCCGAAGTAGAGCCGGAACTTGAGCTTCTGCAGACCATTCGCAAATACAACAAGAAAGCCGAGATTATCCGATGCGTTCACAAGCCAAAATTCTTTAAGGAGATCAACGGTGAGCAAATCAAACCGCTCGACCTTCTAAGGGAAGCATACGTGGGAGTGTTCTGTGGAATTGCTTCTCCGCGCGGTTTTGAGCAACTGATTTTGAGAATGTCCGGAGAAATGAGGTTTCGGCGCAGGTTTTTGGACCACTACAGGTATGAAGTCGAAGAGCTCGACCGCCTTTTCCTTCAGGCCAAAAATGCGGGGGCGGACATCATGGTCACGACCGAAAAGGATGCCGTTCGAATCCCCTTGGGTTACAAGCCCATCATGCCGTTGTATTATGTGAGAATGGAAATTGAAATCATCGAAGGCTTTGAGGATTTCGAGGAAGCCGTGGCAGGAATATGCTTTGCCGGAAGCGAGAAAAATCCAGTGTCCACGCCCACCGGAAGGCGGAGCGAGAATTCGGTTACGGTTGCTTAGCAGGTAGCTTCGTGAATCCTCTGGCCGTTTCTACCATTGCCTGCACGCATTCGATTTTTCCTTGGGGTCTGATGCCGTGACCTAGGTTCAGAACGTGACCCGGATCTCCATGCATGGAATCCAACAGTTTCATGGTTTCTTCTTCCACGAGGGGAGGGGAAGATTCCATTAGGGAAGGAGGCAGGTTTCCTTGCAGAACGAAGGGGAAGGGAAAGGTTTTGCGGGCTTGGGAAAGATCAATCGTATGATCCAGGCTGAACCCTTGAACTTTTGATCCCGTCAAAAGACGAATTCTTTCCTGCGGGGCTTTTGCGTAAAGAATGATAGGTAGGTCGGATGACCTGGATTGAACGATTTGATCAATCCATCGGGTAGTCCACTCATAAGTCTTGTCGATCGGGCAGAGGGAATGCCAGCTGTCGAAGATTTGAAGGGCGTCGATGCCCGCCGCGCATTGCATGTCGACGTACTCGACGAGCGCGCTTGTGATTTTTTCCATCAAGCGGGCGAAAATCAAAGGTTGCTCCTTTGCCAAGGCAAGGGTTTTGGGGAACCCGTCGGCCGAACCTCCGTCGATCATGTAGCAGCCCAAGGTCCAGGGGGAACCGCAAAAGCCGAGCAATCCTTTGGCGTCTCCGAGTTCACTCCGCAGGAGGGTCAAGGCTGAGGCTACGTAGGCAAGGCGTTCGGAAGCCCCTTGTTCGGAAAGTTTTCTTATGCACGCTTCGGAACTCAAGGCAAAGTCCATCTCAATGCCACCTTGCGACCTGAAGTGATAGGGCTGGCCCATGGCCTCGGGGACGACCAGAATGTCGCTGAAGACGATGGCCGCATCAAGCTCGAAGCGCTTCAAGGGCTGAAGGGTTACCTCAACGGCCAAATCAGGGGTTTTTACCATTTCGAGAAAGCTATGCTTTTGCTTCAAGGCCCTATATTCTGGCAAGTATCGTCCCGCTTGCCGCATCAGCCAAACCGGTGGTCTGCCTTCGTTTTTGCAGGCCAAAGCCTTTTGCAATCTTTCTCTCGATTTCATTGATCCAATCCGAGCCAATCCCGGGGGCGAAGAAAGTCGTTGTACAGCCTTTCTTCTTTCGAGCCCTCCGCTGGTCGCCAGCCGTAGGTCCATTTGACGTCAGGTGGGAGAGACATCAGGATGGATTCCGTCCTCCCCCCCGATTGAAGTCCGAAATGAGTTCCCCGGTCATAAACGAGGTTGAATTCGACGTAGCGTCCTCTTCTGTATTTTTGAAAATTCTTTTCCTCCTGGGTAAAAGACTTGCTCTTGCCTCGCTTGAGAATTTCGAAGTAGGCATCGCCGAAGGTCTTTCCGACCTCGTTTGCAAAGGCGAGCGAAAGGTCGAAGCCTCCTTCGTTATAGTCGTCGAAAAAGAGTCCGCCCACTCCCCGGGTTTCTTTTCTGTGAGGGAGGCAAAAGTAATCGTCACACCATTTTTTGAAACGAAGATAATGACCGGAGCCATACTTGTCGCAAACAGTTTTGGCGCTCTGATGCCAAAAGACAACGTCGTCCATAACGGGGTAATACGGCGTGAGGTCAAAACCGCCGCCGAACCACCAGGTCGTTTCCTTTCCCGGAGGCGAGGCCTCGAAATACCTGACGTTTGCATGACTCGTGGGCAGGTGCGGGTTATCCGGATGAAAGACCACCGACACACCCATGGCCCGGAAGGGGGAGCCTTCGAGTTCGGGGCGTCCTTGAGTGGCGGATGGAGGCAGGTTTTTCCCGTGTACGTCCGAGAAATTGACGCCACCTTTTTCGATTAGCGCTCCTTGTTCGAAGGCGAGGGTTTTCCCGCCACCGCCTTCTTCTCGGGACCAAAGGTCTTCTTTCTTTTGAATTTCGGGATCGATTGATTCGAGACGCGCTTGCAGGTCTATCTGAAGAGATTCAAACGCAACCTTTGCCAGTTCGGCCTGCCGGCTTCCGCTCATGAAGCGCGAGTCCTCAAACTTCTTGGTCGGGTATGGGCTCGGTGCAGGAGATCGAAAAGAGGTTTACTCCTCGTCTGTCTCACCAATAAAATCTTGGGCGAGGTGTTCCCTCGCGCTCTCCAAGTCTTCGCAAATGCCCCATTCCTCGCAACCGTCCAAGTTGTTCCACATCTCGGCATCTTCCCCCGTGGCAATAATGGCACCCCGCATAGGAAGTCTCATGTCCTCTATCTTTTCGGCAAATTCGCCGACCACTTCGATGGATTCTTCACTGGGTTCCGCCAATTCGGAAACATCGATGATGAGTTTCACGATACCCTCGTTGATGGTGTTCCGAATCCGGTTGTCCATGTTTTCCTTGATGTCGTTGATGACGAAGTTGGAAAGATCCTCCGGAACCTTGAAGTAGAGGTAATCCTCAATGAACTTGAAGTATCGAGCCGAAGAATCCAAGTTCATGACTTTGTACATGACGGCCTCCGTCTTGTTGGGGTCGAAAGGCTTGGTGATGCAGTCGGAAAAACCCGAGTTAAGAGCTTTTTTGAGGGCGGGCTCGTCCCCTTTTACGATCATTGCCAAAACGGGGGTGTTGAGTACGTTGTGGTTTGTCTTCAGTTTGCGTCGGAGGTCTACGGCCGTGTCGTCAGGTAAGGCCATGCTGATGAGAATGGCGGAAAAACCGTGGTGTTCGCATGCCCTGATTGCGGATGCTTCGTCGTGGGCACTTTCTACGACCCATTCGCTTCGGGCGAAAATATCCGTGAGTTGCTTGATGATATTGGGCTTGTCGTCGACGATGAGAATTCTGACTTTTGAGGCGTTCGCCGTTTCCTCAATTGCTTCTTGATCGGCTTTTTTGAAGACGCTGCTGTCCTCGTCCTGCCTGATTGCAACTCGGTTCATCCGGTAAAGCCTTCTGCCGAGAGTGCGAAGGAGTTTCAGGGCGACCTTGGGGTTTTTTTCAACTATGCTCGCGATGCTTTCATCGATATGACGTACTTTGGATGGGGTCTTTGCCCGGATTACAGCGTCACGTTTGAGGGAGAGCAATTCGCTCAGTTCGCCGAATATGGCGCCTGGCATATCAATTTCACTGAGGATACGACCGCCCCGTATGACCTCGAGAACACCACTTTCGAGGATACAGAAACCTCTGCCGAGTTCCCCTTCGGGAAGGACTACGTCCCCTTCTTTGTATTCTTCCAGTCTGATCATTTGCACATTAAGGTAATTTAATAAGATAAAAGGATCAAATGAAATTGTTAAGTAAGTTCTCGAGCATTTCCTGTCTTCCCGAGGGAAGAATTCCGGGTTCCCGTTCAAGAGCGTGGGCTTCCAAGTCAGAAAGAGAGGTCTCTCCCTTCTCGATTTTCGAGCCCAAGTCGCCGTCCCAGCTCGAGTAGCGATCCTTGAGGAAAGTTTCATAGCGACCGTCCGCCCGGATTGCGGCGGCGTTTTTCAGGCCACGGGCAAACGCGTCCATCCCACCTACGTGGGCATGGAACAAATCGACCGGTTCGTGCGATTCCCGGCGACGTTTCGAGTCGAAATTCAACCCCCCCGTCGTGAAACCGCCTATTTCCAAGAGAACGAGCATGATTTTGGTTGTGTCGTAAACATTTGTCGGGAATTGATCGGTATCCCAACCGAGAAGCTCGTCTCCGGCGTTCGCATCGATTGATCCAAGGGCTCCCGCGGCGGCGGCTACTTGCAATTCGTGCTCGACGGTATGACCGGCCAAAATGGCGTGGTTGGTCTCGATGTTGAGCTTGAAGTGATCAAGCAGGTCGTACTCGCGGAGGAAATTCAGGCAGGCGGCGCTGTCCGAATCATATTGGTGCTTGGTAGGCTCTTTTGGCTTTGGTTCGATATAAAATTGTCCATCGAAACCAATTTCCTTTTTGTAATCAACGGCCATGTGAAGAAGGCGTGCCAAGTGGTCGAGCTCCCTCTTCATGTTGGTGTTGATGATGGAGCCATATCCTTCGCGTCCACCCCAAAAAGTATAGCCTTCGCCCCCCAATCGGTGGGTGACCTCGATGGCTTTCTTGATTTGGGCGGCGGAATAAGCGAATACGTCGACGAAAGGAGAGGTGCCGGCCCCCATTGCGTAACGGGGGTGGGCAAAGAGGCAAGCCGTGCCCCACAGAAGCTTTTTGCCAGTATCTCCCTGAAGTTTTTCAAGTTCGTCGACTACGGTATCCAAAGCCTTGTTCGACTCAGCCAATGTAGCGAGTTCGGGAGCCACGTCACGGTCATGAAAACAATAGTAGTCAATGCCTATTTTGTCCATGAATTCGAAGAATACGTGGGTCCGTTTGACGGCATTCTCAATCGAGTCTGAACCATCGTCCCAAGGCATCAAAGCCGTGCCGGGACCAAAAGGGTCGGCGAGAGGGTTGCGCATGCAGTGCCAATAGGCGGCTCCGAAGCGCAAGTGATCCTTCATCTTCTTCCCTTCAACTTCCTCTTCTGGGTCGTAGTGCTTGAACGCGAGGTGATTTCGGGAATCTTTGCCTTCGAAGGCTATTTTGGAAACGTCGGTAAAGTATTCGGTCATAATTTGTTTTGGGAGTTCAATAGAGTTGATAATTAGGCCGTGGATGTAACTATTGAACGGGGCGATTAGTCAAGGTAAGAATCGAGTGCGGTGAATGACAGGATTTGGATAGTGGGAAAGAAAACGGAAGATTGGGCCCGGTTTACTTCGCTTGAGGAAGATCCGGTTTTTGTTGAGCCTTTGCCTAACTCACCCTCGCGGAGGATGAGCTCGTTTTCTTGATATTCTCTTGTCTCGTACATTTGGGAATTTATGTTGATGTGCAAACGCTCAAAATTGATCGATTTGCGGGCGGCAAAATCAAATTATCTTCTTTTTTTTGAAGTCAAAAAACAAGCACTTTTATTGGGGAATTCGGTGAACTGGTAGGTGCATGATTAAGTCCTTTCAATGGTGTTGGGCAGGCGTAATCTTTTCTACTGTCAGTTTTCCCATGAGTTCGGCCGCGGGAAGCATGGATTCGGCAAGCGATTGTCCTTGCAGCGAACTGGCGAACAACGTGATTCTGTCTGCCGGGCAACGCACCTTGCCCAAGGCAGGGTCGAAGTTGACCCATCTTCCCTTGAGAAAGAACTGAGTCCACATATGGTAAACCATGGCCTTTTCAACCCCCTTGAATTCATCGACGTAAACAAGGCCCGAGACTACTCTAGAAGGAATCCCCATCGCTCGACCCAAGGCCGCGAGAAGGATCCCGTGTTCGGTGCAGTCTCCTTCCCTTTTGCGGGCGACTTCGCTCGCCGAGGCAAACCCGACTGAGAAGTTTTTCCTCGTGACGTAACGAGACACGAAACGACAAAGTTTTTCAGCCATTTGGAATACGTTTTTGGAACCTCGACAGGCTTCTTGGGCCAAGCGTTTGATGAGCTTGTCTCCGCTGTCGATGAGAATATTGGCTTCGCGGAATTCGCCATCGACTTGGGCCGGGTGTCCCTTGCCGTTGCGAATTGCCCGCCAATCTTCGGCCAGCACCTCGACTTCGATGGTTCGTTCGTTGATACGGTTCAGTTTCTGAGTCTTTCCCTCGTATGAGATTCCGGTCAATTTTCCCTCCGGTACACTCAACCGGAAGACGCTGCGTTTGGCATTCTCCGGGATTCCTTCGTCTAGTGAGATAATCGTCTCCATCAGAAAGTCGTTTGGGACGGATTCTTCCTTTCTGGCCTTCGCTTCGGAAGATTGGCGGATGTCAATATCCAGTCCGCCCATATTCATTTGTGTCCTTACGGCAATTCCCTGTTCGTCCAACCAATTGGTGGTTTTCATCGCTCCGACCTTCGTCACAAGCTCGATTTCGGTTTGAAAGGCAGTGATTTCCTTTGTTCCCAGGGTGACTTTCCCGGGCCCTTTCGTTCTGACGATTGCCTTGGTGGGCTTGGCCATTCCAAAGTCAGGCGAATAAACAAGGACCTCGTAAGTTTGATCCGGTTTCCTGAATTCCCTCTGGCGAAGGAACTTAAGCAATCCCCAAGTCATCTTTCCCTTTGGGTCGAGGGGATGCCTCTTCGTCGTTTCCCTGAAAAACTGTTTTTCCTTCACCACGATCTCGTCCTTCTCCACCCATCCTTCCTTGATGATGGGAATTCCCGCCATGAGCATCTCTCCTGAAAAGCCTAGAATTCGGCCCTCGATCGTCTCACGCGTCCTCTCGGCGACTTTCATTTCAATGACCTGTCCCGCCCGCTTGATTTTCATTTCGAAAATACTTTCGGACAATACCTCTCCGTTCTTGAGCTTCATGGTCGAATGAGCAAACCCGACCTTTGAATTACCCAAGAAAACTTCGTACCAACGATCCGAGGGACGGAACTCTTCGTATTCCTTTGCTTCGGCTAAAAAGCCTCGGAGCAAAAAGACGCAAAGGATCATGAAGCGGACGATGAGGCGACTAGGCATATTTGCAAAAAGGTTGGAATGTCTTGGCAGGAGAAGCCTTTGTATGGACAACCTGCCTAAGCATTTGGTAAGAGTCGAGTCACAATGCCAGAGCAAGAACAATTTGATCTGATCGTAGTGGGAGGAGGCAGCGCCGGCTATGCGGCAGCCAGAACTTTTCACGAACATGGAGGGCGGGTCGCCGTGATTGACGGGGCGCCGCAACTTGGGGGTTTGTGTATTCTCCGGGGGTGCATGCCATCCAAAACCCTCATCTACTCGGCGGAGGCTCTGCATTTGGCCAAACAGGGTAGGGTCTTTGGTTTTGAAGCGGGTTCTCCTGCGGCGGATCTGGCCGCCATGCAAGAGCGCAAGAAAAAGGTGATTGCCGAATTTGCCGATTACCGAAGCGGGCAAATCGAGGATGGACGTTTTGAGCTTTTCCGGGAGCGGGCATCTTTCGCCGATCCATACACCATGACCTTGAGTGGGGGACAAAGTTTGAGAGGAAAAAAAATTCTCCTGGCCACGGGATCGGAGGTTTCGGTTCCACCCATACCTGGCTTGAACGAGGTTCCGTACAAAACGAGCGACGAGGTACTCGATCTAAATGAGGTGCCTTCCGAGTGTCTTGTCCTTGGCGGCGGGGTGGTGGCCTGTGAACTTGCCCAGTTTCTCTCCCGGGTGGGCTCGAGAGTCACGATCCTTCAACGAAGCCCTCGTTTGCTCAAGGAGTTTTCCGAGGAAGCCTCCAAGGCCGTTGAACGGGCAATGAGTGAGGAAGGCATTGAAATTTTGACGGGCGTCTCTCTGAAATCTTTCCAGTCGCTCGGGCAAGAACAGACTGTGGTTACCTTTGAACGCGAAGGGCAGGAGCAGCAGAGGGAGACAGGCTTTTTATTTCTGGCCTTAGGGCGAGGCCCTGCCACCCGCAGTCTTGGTCTTGAGCAAATCGGGATCGATCTCCTTTCGAGCGGACACGTGCGGACCAACGAGTTCCAGCAAGCCAGTCTTCCTCATGTCTATGCGGCCGGGGATTGCGCCGGTCCTCACGAAATCGTTCACGTCGCCATCCGCCAAGGAGAGACGGCGGCCCTTCATGCCTTGGGAAAAAAAGTCGAGCCGATGAACTACGATCATTTGCTGACCGTTGTTTTCACCGATCCTCAGGTTGCCCGGGTCGGGTTGTCCCCCGAGCAGCTGCGGGAACGTGGGATTGAGTTTCTTTCCGCATCCTTTCCCTTCGATGATCATGGCAAGTCCATCCTGATGGAAGCCAAGCACGGGTACGTTGCAGTCCATGCCGAGAAGAGCACCGGCCGGGTTTTGGGTGCGGAATGCGTTGGAAAAGATGCCGGGGAGCTGATCCATTCCCTCTCCCTTGCCGTTTCACTCGAGGCAACCGTGCATTCTTTGATCAAAGCGGACTGGTACCATCCGACTCTGTCGGAAATTTGGACTTATCCCTTGGAAGACTTGGCCGAGGAAATTTCGGTTCAGTAGAAATAATACATCATGAAGATCGCGAGGCCTGCCAAAAGGCCTGCCCAAAATCGATCCTCGGAAAAGAGACTGATCGGCTTTCCTTCCACGTGAGAGCGAATGACCGTGGCGAAGGCAATTTCTGCAAAAGCAAACCAAGTCCAAACTGCGGCGACGATTCCGGAGACCAAAGGACTTGTCCATCCTCCGACCATGGTGAGTCCGAGGACTGCGTATAGACCAATGGTCAGGAGAACTTTCATGCCCGCCTTTTTAAGGGTGCTCGAATCATGGC
>JAYOMW010000032.1:0-4014 GCA_038121045.1 Opitutia bacterium | reverse complement strand
CCCAATTCGATCCAGGTGAATTTTCCTTTGTCTCCGTCGGGTTGAGATTGCAGACTGACGACCACGTTCAGAATCAAAGCAATGATGGAAGCAAGAAAAGCGGCGTGAAAGAAATTGAGCTTGGATCCGAAAAGTCCAAGGATCAAGTCACTCTTGGCAAGGGTCAGTTCGTAGAGTGATGGCCACAAGGGTTGCCCGTCGATCTCGATCGGCGCAAAAGCAAAGGAGAAGAAAATACCGCTTAGTATCGCTGTGATTCCGCCGGCACCAGTAGCTCTTTTCCAAAACATGCCTACGAGGAATGCGACGACGAGTCCCGAGACCAGCTTCATTTGGTTGGCGGCCACGTAGATGAAAAAAGGACTTTTGGAATTGGGATCCATGATGGCAATCGAAACAAAGGCGGCGACCACGATGAAGATTGCGATCCATACTCTTCCCACCCATACGAGTTTACGGTCATCTGCGTCGGGGTTCAGGTATTTCTTGTAGACGTCGAAAGTAATAATCGTGGCGGCGGAATTAAGCATCGAGTCAACTGTTGACAAAATCGCGCCGATTAGGCCTGCCGCAACCAAGCCGAGCACCCCATAACCGATTGGCTTGACGTATTCCGTCAGGAGGGTGATGAACACGTCGTCGGAGGCTACGACCATGTTATTTTTCTTGAAAAGATAAAAGGCGGCAATTCCCGTGCCGATGGAAAAGAAGGGAATAAGCAACTTGAAGAAACCGGCGGTAATGATTCCGATCCGGGCCTCCTTGTCGGAGCGTGCCGAAAGCGCCCTTTGGACGATGAACTGATTGGTTCCCCAGTAAAAGAAGTGAAGAACCATTAGACCACTGAGCATTCCTGTCCAAGGAAGGGTGGGGTGGTTGCTTGGTTCGTAGAGATGCATCTTTTGGGACTCCGGGGCTGCCGCCGCATCCATCGCCCGCATTCCGGACCAACCTCCGACTTCAGGCAAATTGAAAACAACGAATGCAACGATGAGACCACCGACCAACATAAGAATGGATTGGACTACGTCGGTGACAATTACCGCCCTAAGTCCACCCAATATTACGTAGGCTCCGGTTACCAGGGCCATTACGAGGATACCGATTTGATAGTGAGTGGGATCGACGTCGCCGGGCGAAATCTCATCGTTTGTCTCATTTCCTCCCATCAAGGTAACAATCGGCACCTTCTTGGCATCGTAGCCGGAACCAGGCTCGATCAAGTCAATGGAGTCAACCCTTCCTTGTTCGTCGATTCGGGCTTGGGCTTTCGCTCCGCCTTCTCCAAGCACGATCACTTCCGGAGCTCTTGCGTATTTTCTCCCTTGGTTTTTCACTTTGATCTCGCTGAGAGATCCAGCGGCGTCCACTACGGCCTCGGCGGTTGCTTTGCTGCCGGTGTCTCCCTGCAGCAATCGGTTCACGGATCGGGAACCGAAGTAAAAGCCGGGAACCATTTGGACAACGACCATGATGACGACCATAATGACGGCGAAACTCAATCGACTTCGGTCATCATAACGCTTTCCCAAATATTCACTCAGGGTGAACACGTTCATTTTTCGGTATACGGGAAGAAAACCGTAGCAAAGCAAAAGAAGTCCGGCTATGGCAGTGATCTCGAACTGGCTTTGGGCAAAGCCTACGATGTATCCGACCCCCATCATCCCCGCGATATGGTTAGCCGAAACATTCGAACCGAAGATCGAGCCGGCTACCCCCCACCAACGGGTCGTCTTCCCTGCTAGAAAGTAGTCTTCCGAACTATCCTCCTTTCTTCCCGCAAAGAGGCCAAAGCCCATTACCGCCAGGAGCGAGCCAAAGAAGATGAAGAGATCGGTGGTGGAAAGCAGGCTGTTCATTGAGCAAGCCTATCGAAAGAACGCCGCAAGTGGAAAGGTAAAAGTCTTGTTGGAAACCAAAAGAATATATCTGTTGAGGGGATACTTTGGTTTTTCAACCGTTGAGTTCGTTGATCAAGGCAGCTTGATCGTAGGTTTGCCATTTAGCCAACCGAGCGAAATCAGAAATTTGTCCATTTCCAAGACCGTCTTCTCATAATAGTTGCCTTTTTTGCCTTGGTTGAAAAAGCCATGGGACTGACCCTCGTACACGTGAAGGTCCGAGCGGCTCCCGGCCTTTTCCATAAGGGCCTTGAATTTTTCGGCCGTGGAAACAGGAATCAGTTTGTCTTGGTCGCCAAGGAACACGATGGCGGGCGGAACGCCCTTGCGAATGTTGTGCATGGGGGAAATTTCTTTCCATCGGTCCTTGACCCGATCGTGACCGTAGCCCTTTGGACCATTGTCGTAGACCGGGTTGAACAGGACGAGGGCATTGGGCTTGGAGGAGACCGAGGCATCTTCACCGTCTTCTTCGAGGCCGGGAACCGTCCCGGTCGCCGCGGCCACCTGGCCTCCGGCCGAACCGCCGCCCGCAGCCAATCTATTCGGGTCGATCCCAAGCTTTTGGGCATTTTTTCGAATCCAGCGTACGGCCGACTTCCCGTCCTTGACGCATTCGAAGGGGGGGGTGCCTTGCCTGCTTCTTACCCGGTAGTCCGCAGTCATCGCGACCATTCCCCTCGAGGCCAGGTATTCGCAGTGGGGGGCAAATTGAGCGGGGTTGCCGCCGGACCAACCGCCGCCGAAGAAGAAGACGATGGCAGGCCGTTTGTCCTTTTGGGCATTATGGCCTTTGGGGTAGTAAGCGTTGAGGATCAACCTCGATCCGCTTGCTTCCTTGTATACCAAGTGCTCGGCTCCTTTGATGGGGGAGGCAACCTTGCCAACTTGGGCCAAGCAAGGACAGAGCAGGAACGTTGAAAAGGCAAGGAAGGAGGTGATTGTTTTCATGATGGCGGCCATCTTCTGAAAACCTAATGGCTAAGGGCGAGTTCAAATTATCGCCCATCCCTCAAAATGATCCACTCTTTGCGATCGTAATCGTAAAATAACCTGGATCCGTCGAGTTGACCGTAGAAATAAAGCCAAGTTTCGTTGGAATTGTGGTAAAGGAATGGATAAATGTCCTCGTCCGTCCAAAGCCAACCGAATTCTTCTTTCCAAAGCCAAAGCCCGGCAGTCGGGCTTTGGACGGGGAAGATCCAACCGAGCTGTTCATGCAACGCCCAACCATTTGGATTCTGATAAAAAGAACCGAACCAGAAACTAATCCACCAGTCTTTGGTGGCACTCGGTTGAGCCTCTATCCAGGTTGGTTCGGATCCTTGCTCCGGAGTCACGAAAGTCTCTTTGCTACCCAAGGAAGTTCCTTCCTCATTGCTTGCATAGGCCCGATAAAAATATTTTTTGCCTGGTTGAAGCCCATTTGCAGTGAGTGAAAAATCGGAAGAATTCTGATCGACGATCAATCGAAGAACAGCCTCCGAGCCAGCTGCGAGAGAAGGCCTGGTGGAGATGAGGAAGCCTCTCTCGATTACCGGAAGTCCGCCGTCATCAAGCACGAAGCCTTGAAGGTCGGCCGACGTCTCGGTGATGGATTCAGCCACTCCGGTCTCGGCAACGGGACGGAACAGATCGATTACTTCAACCGTTACCTTGCCATCCGCGAAAGCCCCGAAAGAGTCGGTCACCCGGAAGAACAAAAGATGGGAAGCATTCATCTCGAAGTCGACGGAGGAAGCCGTTTTGATCAATCCGTTGCTTTCGACCTCGAAAAGGGAGTGGGTTGCGATCGGTGAAAGGGAAAAAGTCAAGGTGTCGTTAGGATCGGGATCGGAAGCTTGCAAATGACCTATCACCGTACCGATTGGAGCATTCTCCTCAATGAGAAGAGGATCGACGAAAGCGTGTAGAACAGGCGGTGAATTGGTTGTTCCCGAGTCATCCTCCAGGTCGTTGACCTGAACTTTAATGTTGAGGGAAACCGAAGTGTTTCCATCTGAGACCTGGATCGTAGCCTCGTATCGGTTGTTCGAGTCGTTGTCCTCGGGCGATTCGAAGTCAGGAGGGGACTTGAATGCAAGCAACCCGGTGGACGGGACGAGTTCAA
>JAYOMW010000031.1:3001-26202 GCA_038121045.1 Opitutia bacterium | reverse complement strand
CTGCGGAAGTCGACGGACGGAAAGATCACATGAATGATAGGCCACTCCCTCAGGATTCATCTTGTCGGGCGGAGGGACGGATCGGGCTATTACCCGGATGTCGTGGCCTTGGCCCAAAAGATTCCTGGCCAGGCAATTCCCAATGAACCCCGTTCCTCCTGTAATTACGATCTTCATGATGCCAAGGGGCGCGTTTTCAACGATGCAACTTGCGCGTCCATTTTTTAGCCAGAGAAAGCCGGTGAATTTTAGCATTGTGACGGGCATCCACGGGAAGTGATTTTTCAAACTCAACGAGCTCAATTTTCTGATTGGGCAAACTGGCCTTGAGCTTGCCGAGAATCTTCCTTCGAATCACTTCCTTCGACTTGCTGTTTCCGAATCCTTTGCTTGGCTCCACCACTATGCAAGGTTTCTTCGGGTTTCCGTCGCCAATGCCGATCAAGGCAGACCTTTCGACGCCTTCTACGGTATTTGCGATCGGTTCGCACCTTTCCGTCTCCAAAGGGCCTTCGTTGGTTTCGATCCGCTCGGCCTTTCTCCCCAAAAAGCGCAAATGGCCATCTTCGTCCAAGTATCCCAAATCTCCCATTCTATGATAGGTTTTTGATTCTTTCGTGAATTTGGAATCAAGCGTGGCTCCCGGCATGCGATAATATTCCTCCGTTACCGTCGGGCCGGAAACGCAGATTTCGCCGACCTGACCGTCGTGGACACTCTTCGGATCCTTGGCGAAAGGAGAGGAGCAAACAGGAAACAATTGGATTGAAACACCGGGCAAAGGCTTGCCCAGACAGGAGCCTTTTCCTGCCTCCGTCCCCTTTCTTGCCCTCCTGACGTCAAAGTGATCGCAAAAGGAAATGGGAAGGGCTTCGGTCGAGCCATAGGGAATGATCACTTTTCCGTGTTCCATGACGGAGGCCAAGTCTTCCACCAGTTGAGGAGGGGAGGGGGCCCCGGCCAGAAAAAAACGTTTCATCAGGGGGAGCTTTGCTTTGTTATCCTTACACCAATGTGCTATTTTGCTACCAATGACCGGAGACGCGAAGGCGGTGGTCACTTCTTTTTGAAGCAAGGTTTCGACGAGGTTTTGGGCGCAAGCTTTGGCTGGTCTGCTAGGATTCATCTCAGGGATTACGGTCGTAATCCCAAGAGCCGGATTGAAGAGCGCGAAGATGGGGAGCGTGGCCATGTCGACTTCGCCTTCCTGCATGCCGAAATTTTCCTTCAACATGCGGATTTGGCCATTGAACGTCCTGTTCATGTAGCAAACGCCTTTGGGCGGTCCGGTTGAGCCGGAGGTAAAGACAATGGCGGCGAGTTCATCAGGAGAGCTATCCACGGGAATGAGTTCTTCTCCGGAGTGGTTTCCGAGCACCGAAGAGAAGAATGTTTTTGGGTCGACGAGGATTCGGTTGCGGACGCTTTGGAAAGGCTTGCGAAAGAACCGACTAACCCAATGGGCCAAGGGAATGCCAACCATATGGGATGGCCGCGTCGAACGGATGCATCGAAGAAGCGATTTGAGCCCCATGCCGGGATCAATGACGATGGGCACGGCGCCGAGAAAAAAGAGCGCGAAGGCGAGGACGATCAATTCATAGCCCGATCGTACGAACAGCAAGGTTTTGTCTCCTCTGCCGACGCCCCTCGACTTAAGAAACGATGCGGTGGTCTTGACGTCTTGGTAAAGCTCCGGAAAAGATTTTTCGGGAAAGCCGTTGGCTTTGGCTGAAAGAATGGCTTTTTGGTCGGGCAGGCGGAGGGAAGCTTCCTCGAGGTGGGACGCTATGTTTCCTGCCGCCATGAAGATTTGGCGTGGTTCGGACTACTTGAGTTCGGCCAACCAACGCTCGGCCTCGATCGCGGATTGGCATCCCATGCCCGCCGCCGTGATTGCCTGGCGGTAAACGTGGTCGGCACAGTCGCCTGCCACGAAAACACCGGGAACCGAAGTTTTGACCATGCTCCCCGGCTCGGAAAGGAAATAGCCATTTTCATCAAGAGGAATGATCCCCTCGAATGCACTCGTATTGGGAACGTGACCGATTGCGATGAAGACGCCCTTGCATGGCACTTCGCTCTCATTTCCGGTCTTTAGGTTCTTTACCCGTATGCCTTTGGCCTTCCCTTCCTCGTCTGGCAAAACTTCTTGGACGGCCGAATCCCATAGCGGGGTGATTTTCTCGTGAGCGAGCGTTCGGTCGGCCATGATTTTCGAAGCACGCAATTCGTTCCTCCGGTGAATCAAGGTTACTTTCGAGCAAAACCTCGTAAGGAACAAAGCTTCTTCGCAAGCCGAGTCCCCGCCACCGACCACAACGACCTCCATGTCTCGGTAAAAGGCTCCGTCACAAGTTGCGCAAGTGGTGACTCCCTTCCCTCCGAACATTTCGGACTCCCCTGGAATATTCAGAAGCCTGGGCGCGGCGCCGGTTGCAATGATTACGGTTTTCGCCTCCAGCTTCCGGTCGCCTGCATACAAAACTTTGACGGGTTCGCTGAAATCGACCTTGTCCACATACGCATTCTCTACCCTTGCGCCGAACTTGACCGCTTGTTTGCGCAATTGATCCATCAGGTCGTATCCGTCGATTCCCTCGGGAAAGCCAGGAAAATTTTCGACCTCGGAGGTTGTGGTGAGCTGGCCACCGGGTTGCTTACCTTCGAGGATCAAAGGATTGAGGTTGGCTCGCGCGGTATAGATTCCCGCCGTGAACCCGGCGCAGCCGGTTCCGAGGATAATGACGTCTTCCATGATTTTGTTGTGGTTGAATTGAGTTAAGGGCAAACAAAAGATTTTTTAGGATGGCGATCATGGCAATTATTTTCGTATTGGTCGAGGAGATGTCGTGGTTTGACAGTCATTGCCATTTGAATGGCTTTTTGGAAAAAGGGATTCTTGAGGATGTTTTGGATCGGTCAGACCAAAACGGAGTGTCAAGAATGACAGCCGTGGGAACGACTCCCGAAGATTGGGGCGTTTACCGAGCCCTGGCTCGAAAATACCCGGGGCGGATCCATAGTTCGGCCGGTTTGCATCCTAGTTACGTCGATGGCGAATGGCCCGCTCGGGTGGCCCAATTGGCGGATTGCTGGGCGGATGAGCCAAAGCCGGTCGCAGTCGGGGAAATTGGCCTCGATTACTTCCGTTTGCCCAAGGATGCCGATGATGCCTTGTTTGTGATGGAGCAACAAGGGCTTGCTTTTTCGTATCAACTTTCCTTTGCGAAGGAGAAAGGCCTGCCGGTGATTGTCCACTCGAGAAACGCCTTCGAAGATTGCCTGACTTTGATCGACAAGTCCGGAGTGGATTGGAAGAAGGTTGTCTTTCACTGTTTTTCGGAGGGAGTGACTCAAATGGAGCAACTCATGGAGCGTGGCGGACGGGCATCCTTTACGGGTATCCTTACGTTTCGCAAAAACGATCCATTGAGGGAAGCCGCACTCCGTCAGGGGATGGAGAACCTGATGATCGAAACCGATAGCCCCTACTTGGCCCCTGAACCACGACGAGGCAAGGTCAACGAACCGGCCTTCCTTCGTTACCTTGGTCAGTTTGCGGCCCGTCTATTCGACGTTTCGGACGATTTCCTAGCCGAAAAAACCTTTGAAAACACATGTGACTTTTTCGGAATTTGATCGTGTCGCGGCCACGGGCTCTGCGAAAGCTCAGCCTTGGTTGCGTTCGGCGTAGATCGTCACCTTTGCCTGCTCTCCCGATATGAGGTACTTGGCTCGTTTGATGGCCTTGGCCGTGGACAGAGTGGGGTTGCCGGCCGTGTGAGGAAAGACGTTTTTTCTGTTTATTCTGGAGAGCACCCCGGAATTTCTCAAGATTCTGAGTGCATCCTTGCGGACTTCGCAGAGTAGGACATGGCAGTTTTTTTCCTTCAAGTAGTCCAAAAGCTCTTCCAAGGCCAAGACCGAAGTCGCATCCAAGTGGTGGGCATGAAGAAGCTTGAGCACCAAAACCCTCAGGTTTTCGTCTTCACCCACTCTCCTGATCTGCTCGTAAAAAAGATCGGCTGCCGCGAAGAAAAGCTCCCCTTCGACATGGACGATGGACACTTCGGGTTCCGCCCGTTTCGTATTCTCCGAAAATTCGGCGAGTTCACCGGTCTCGGTATAGCCATGCTCAACCATCTCGGGTTCGGCCACCTTTCTGAGAAAAAGAAGAATGGATGTTAGGACCCCAACGAAGATCGCCATCTGAAGGGAGATCAAAAGTCCGACGCCAAGGGTAACGACGAAAACAATGCCATCCGATCTCGTTGCCTGCGAAACCGTTTTGATTTGTCTTGCCTTGACGAGGGATGCGCCGATGAAAATGACAAGGGTGGCCAGCGAGGGCAAGGGAACCAAATCCACCCAATCACCAAGCAAAAAATAACCCCCCAAGACTAATGTGCCTGCCAGAAAGTTGGAAAAACCGGTCCTCGCTCCGGATTGAACGTTAAGGGAGGATCTAGTCAGTGACCCGGAAGCAGGCATACCGGACAAGAGGGCGCAACCGGCGTTTGCCACGCCGATGGAAAAGGTTTCCTGATTGCTGTCGATCCGCTCACCCGCCCGGGCGGCCAAGGATTTGCCGATCGAAAGACCCTCGAGCAAGCAAAGCAGGGAAACAGCCGCAGCGGACCAAAGAATCGTTTCCCAATGAGCCCCAAGAGCGTCCACTTGAGGAATGATGAGAAAAGTACGATCGGACTCGAAAGAATCCAGATAGGACACTTCCCATCCGTACTGCTCGAACAGGATTCCGAGCAAGGAGGAAAACATAAGCGTGAGGGCGACGTTGGGTAAGGTCTTCAGGGTGCGCTGGAGCAAAATGAAGGTACCGGCCGTGAACAGGCTGAGCCATAGAGCGGGTTCGGAGGCTTGACCGAACTGGGTGAAGGTGTTGGAGAGAATTCCCCAAAAGGTGGAAGAGGTTTCTTCCCCCTTTCCGTCAAGTCCGAGAACATGCCTGGATTGGTTGGCAATGATCAGAAAAGCGGCGGCGGTTACGTAGGCTGTGATTACGGTCCGTGAAACGAACTGAACCATGTAAGAAATACGCAAAAGGGATGCGAGCACTAGAAAAAAGCCGGAAAAACCTAGAATCCATGGTAGAATGTGAAGAGCTGATTCCGAGCCCATGCCGTTTCGATTGATCATACCCAAACCGGCGAAAACACCAAACAACAAAACGGCGGTTGCGTTTGTAGGGCCGAGAGTGATGAAGCGGCCTTTGCCGAGCAATCCACCGAAGATCGCCGCAAAAGCAGAACCAAGAAGCCCGTATTGAATGGGTAGTCCCGCGACAAGGGCATAAGCCATCCCTTGCGGTATGGCCAAAAGGGCAACGTTTATGGAGGACCTCCAGTCTCCTGCCCAATTTGAAAAAGTGTAGCCTTGGAGGATATGAAAAAAAGGAAAACTCGGGCAAAAGAATGAGCTAAGCCCCAAACCTGTTTTTCTATTTGCTTTATTATTCATTGAAATAGATGGAGTAAACTAAACCAGACTGGCAATTCTCCAAGTAGATTCGGGAAAAAACTTTTGAATTGACTGCTATTTGTGAAAACTCCGTTGTTCCAGTGACACATGGATGCACTTGTTTGACTGTACATGTGTTGGAGACAAAGTCGTATGTTGTCGACTGATCCGCTCCAAGTGGTTGATTTCGTATACCCGAATGGTTTGCCTTTTGGGGCAGTGAGTTAAGCAAACGCGAAGATCCGGGAAACGACAAGCAAAACCATAAAGCAATCATAAACTAAGAAAAAAAATCAGAAATGATTTTCGAACTGGATCGATACACTAGAAAACTACCTCAAAATAGAATCTTTGCATGGATTAAATGCTAAAACTCTTCCCTGTCACAAACTATTCTCAAGCCGATCACGTTTTTTATGGTTAAATATCATTGAAAACTTTAGTTAGAGTTTCGTTCGCTTCAAAAAAACATCACATTTTTTAGAACGATGGAATAAAAAATTAAATTAGTGCTCATTACCAAAATTTAAGTAACTAATTAAAGAAAAAATAAATTTTCTTAATCGATAAAATTTTACTATTAGATGAGGACTAAAGCGATTTAATATGAATAAAAGAGTCGGCACAAAGCCCTAATCCATCTTACTTCACGAGCATCTACCTATTTTTTTCTTATAGAGGAGTTTAAACTTCTTTGGCCAATTATTTGATGAGTACAATATTCTCAAAACGAAAGTTCTTTTTCGCCAGATCCCATTGTTTGAAGTTTCCTAAATAAACTTCTTTTTGACTGATAATTTCCTTATTGAGTCTATCGAGGAGAGCATACTTGGGATCGGACTTGATCTGCATGTCCTCCTTGGCTCGCAAATCAATCATTTTTTCTTCCAGCATCTTCTTGCGCTCGAGTCCTTCTCTCGCGTCGGTTTTGATCTGAGCGATGGCATCGGCGATTTCTTCTACGGTTTTGTTCGCGTTTGCTTCAAGGTTTCGGGAAACCTCCTTTCTTACGAATGGATCGGTTGCCTGATTGGCGAGAATTTCCTTCAACTGTCTGGCCATCTTCGTTAAGTCAGGGATGGTTTTGTGATTTGCGACTCTTTCTACAACCAAGAGTGCCAGGGGGTTGCGGTCATTTTTGTGAATTGAATCAATTTGGCTCAGGGTTTCGTTCAGTGCACCGAGTTCCTTCGTCGTCTCCATGAGTTCGGATTGTATGGCAATTTCTTCAACGTTCGCTCCCGTAGTGGCTTCAGCGTTTTGTTGGATTCGTTCCAGGAGATCCTGTTTGCTTTCCTCCAACTCCTTTATTTTTTCGCTGTACTTCTTGAATCTATGGATGAGCGGTTGGTCCATATTTTCATCGTAAGCGGCATCAACGTATGCCTGCATTACCGCGTTTGTCAGAAGTCGTGAACTTTTGATGGAATGGCCACGACACACCAAATAGATCCCATCCTGTCTGTTTTCAGTAGGACGAGTTGTAAAAAG
Organism: Opitutia bacterium; assembly: GCA_038121045.1. Taxonomy (GTDB): domain Bacteria; phylum Verrucomicrobiota; class Verrucomicrobiia; order Opitutales; family Seribacteraceae; genus Seribacter. The sequence continues at coordinate 19,230 of JAYOMW010000031.1, read as the reverse complement.
AGGGCGGAGGATTTGGGTTTCGTTTTCTTTGAACGCGTTACTTTGAAAGGGGCTAAGGATCAAATCTTTAGCCGTTGGGTTTTGCCCAAGGAATTCATTCAATTTGTCCAAAAACACGGGGCTTTGTAGGGCATCGGAATGAAGGGACGTGAGGCTCGGCGTGCCGTTTTCAACAACCAACAGAACGCGATGCTCGGCCCAATGGTTCGAATCAGCGAGTTTTTCGAACGCTCTTTCTTCGGGTGTTGATTCAGGTTCTTCACGCACTCTGGAATCCGGTTCGGAAAAGCTTTCTTCATAGCTAAGCGAAAGGGGCATTTGGCTTTCGTCCTGTATTTCTTGATAATAGACACCGTAAAAAAACAGGGAAAGGGTGATCACGATAAGCAGCACGCAATGCCATGGTTGCATGCATGGATGAAAAATGAATAATTAGGCAAAGGCAACCCCTTTGCCGCAGGCTCTCGTATCGACGGCCGAATACCACCCAGGATGGTTGATTTGTCCGTGTTTTTCAATTTCCGAAAGGTTGACAATGAGATCAGAAAGACTTTCTAATGGCCTGAGTGTCAGACGACTTGGTTCCATTTGATTTTTCCCGTAAGCTTAGTGCATTGCAGCGTTCACTCTACGCCTACATCCTGACCCTTTTGCCAAACCGTACGGATGCCGAAGACATATTGCAGGACACGAATCTTATTCTATGCCGGAAGGCAAGCGAGTACGATCCTAAGGGTCATTTTCAAGGTTGGGCCTTTCAAATCGCGCGCTACCAAGTAATGGCCCACATCACCAAATCCAAGAGAAGTCGCCTTCAATTCAGCACCGAGATTATCGAAGCATTGGCTGCCGAGGAGCTCGACACCAAGCGAATAGCTTTAAACCAAAAGGCTTTGCAATTGTGTTACGATTTGTTGCCTGACCATATGAAGCGGATTGCCCGACTCCGGTTCAGGGAAGACAGCCAGTTAAAGGATATTGCCAAAAAGGTGGGAAGGCCATTGGGCTCCGTATCGGCGACCCTACATCGAATCAGGATCAACCTGATGGAATGTGTGCGCAGGAAAATGCCCTTGGTGGAGGCGGAAAACGACGTCTGAGCTCCCTTTCGAGAAAAAAAATCAATTTTTTTGGTAAGAAAAAGCGAATTTGCGCTAAATGCCGATACCAACCATCACCCCATGAATGCAAACGAAGTTTCTTTGAAAGAAGTAGAATTACTGACTGTGCGTGTCCTCGACGGCCTCCATGAGCCAAAGGACATGGACCGGCTTTCCGATCTCCTGAGATCCTGCGCCGGCGCCAGATCGAGGTATGCCGAATTGGTGATTCAGGATTCTTTGCTCCATTGGGAAACAAGTGAAGTTCTTGAGTTTGAACCAAGCGAGCCGAAGACCGTTCTGTTTCCGAAAATGCCCTTGGTCGCATCTTTTGCGGCCGCCATCCTTGCGATCTTCGGTGTTTGGCATTGGAAGAACCGGGTCACTTCTTCCCCAGAGGGTCTTGCTTCGGGTACGCCGGCGCCTACAACGGAGGACGGTCTCGCTGCAAGTTCAGCGTCCACGGCGGTATCTCCGTTATCCGCAAGCCATTTGGCCGCTCAGTCGACTCCATCATTCGAGACAGTCCTGGAGGTTGGTGGTGACGGACCCTTCTTTCGTTCAATCGATGCCAGGGCTGAGGCCAGCAAGGGCATCATGATTCTTGAAGAAAACAAAAGGTTTGGCGAAGGCGGTATAGTTGAGATACGAAAAGACGCTGTTACGTGGAACAGGGAAGAGCATTTGAGCGTACCCGCCGAACAGGGTATCTTGCCTTTGGATGGAGATCGAATGATCAAGCTTTCGAAACTCGCAATTGACGTTCCTACCCAATCCGCCGAGGCCTCCGACACGGTCAGGGTTTTGGACCTGCGTGAAATCACTCGTCGGCAGGATGCCTCGACCGTCCGCCTGAACACTAGCGTGTTTTTCAATCAAAGTCTTGGCATCGTGCGGCAGTCCACGGAGTTTTCCCTAAGCGTGCATGCCATCAAGTCTGAAGAAGGCGAACCCCATCGATCCTTAGGTCACCAAGAGACGAGCCTTAACGGAGATCTTGATCCAATCACCTGGGAAGAACTAAACAGCGAATTCGAGATCCCCAAAGGTACGGATTACTTGATTGTCGCCTTGAATGCGAGAAGAGAGGGCACAAATGCTTTGATTCCGGATTTGGGTGGTCTGTATGCCGACCAACTTCACTTGGGGCTCGTGGTAAACGACCAAGAAACCATTCGTTTGTAAAACGTCCCTTTGCGTTGACACCATGTCACGCGTTGGAGAAAGATTCACGCATGATCAACAGATTTGTCGTATTCGTCTCCTTGCTCCTTTTTTCGACCTCTCTATCGGCCGATGATTGGCCTGCTTTCGGGGGACCGGACAGAAATCAGGTATCACGGGAAAAGGGCTTTCGCGCAAATTGGGGTGATGATGAGCCCTTGCGGTTATGGGCATTGGACGTTGGTTTGGGCTATTCAGGCGTTGTGGAGGTCAACGGAAAGGCCTACACGCAAGGATATTCAAATGGGAAAAACACCCTTTTTTGCGTCGCTGCGGAAAGTGGAAAAATTATCTGGACGCATCAATACCCTTGCGAAAAAGCTCCCAAGTATTTTCAGGGAGGGAGCCGCAGCACTCCGGCGATAAGTGATGGAATTCTGTACCTGAACAGCCACCAAGGTGATTTCTATGCCTTGGATGCCGAAAATGGAGAAATTCTTTGGACCAAGAATTTCCTGAAGGATTTCGGAGGCAGGCGCCCGGACTGGGGTTTCTCGGGATCTCCGCTTTGTAAGGCAGACAAGGTGATTTTCGAGACCGGTTCGGAAAATGGATCACTAGTCGCTTTGGATGCCAAAACTGGCGAACCAAGGTGGCGGGCAGGTAGCTATGAGGCGGGCTATTCTTCACCCATGATGCGCTCCGATGGCAAAGGCGAAATATTGGTGTTCAATGGGTATGGACTTGTGTCGCACGATTTGTCCGACGGCAGGGTGTTGAAGAAATATCAGCACAAGACTCGATTCGGAATCAATGCGGCTCAACCCATTGATTTGGGTTCCAGCGTTCTCATTTCCAGCGCCTATGGCAAAGGTTCGGCTTTGGTAGACTTTGCGAGGTCCCGTCCTCGCGCTTTGTGGGAATCCTCCTCCTTTTCATGCCAAATGGCAAGCTTGGTTAGGTTGGGAGATTATGCTTATGGGATCGAGGGACAAAGTGGAGCCCGCGTGGACAAAGCGAGGTTGTTTTGCCTAGAGATCAACAAAGGCAAAAAAAGATGGGAGAAAGAGGGGTTTGGCTTGGGTACTGTTGTTCTCGTGGAAAACAAATTGGTCATTCTGAGCGATCGGGGTGAACTCGTTATTGCCGACGCAAATCACTACAAGTTTCAAGAATTGGCTAGGTTTCAAGTTCTCTCCGGAAAGGAGAACTGGACTCCCCCCACTTACGCCAATGGAAGGATGCACTGCAGAAGCAGCCGGGGAAAATGGGTTTGCTTGAAGATGGGAGGCGATTAGACGGTCATTCGGAATGAAGACGCCGATTGATCTCGGCCAGCAATCCGAGAAACTCTTCTCTTTCTGATTCGGAGAGAATGGACAGCGTCTCTTCTTCAAGTCGGATCGCAACTTTTCTTCCTCGCTCGAACAAGGTCTTTCCCTTGGTGGTACAAAAGACGAGCTTTTTTCTGCGGTCTGCAACATCCGCTCTTCTTACAATCAGTCCCATTTTTTCCATTCTCGCCATTAATCCGGCAATGTTGTTCGGATCAGTGAACATGAGTTTTTTCAAAGTCAATTGGTAGACGGTTCCGTCCGGAAGCTCGTTTAGCCATCGCAGGGCAATGTATTGGTCGGGGGTCAGACCGATTGCCCCGACCCTTTTTTGAAAGAGGGCGTTCAGCCTCATCCAACATTTGCGCAACAAGGGAGGAAACTGCGCGTCCGTGCTGCGGGGTGTCCTCATTAAAAGTATGAATCAGTAAGATCGAAGTTTGACAAATAGTACGTACAAGTACTAATTGAAATTCAATCGTATTTCAACCCCTCGCTTTCAACTCTCATGACCGATAAACTTCCGTGCCTGATCATCTCTTTCATTTTGTGTGCGACCGGCTGTCTCCACCAGCCGAAGCCGGCCCTTTCCGGTAAATCGTCGGAGGTTTCCTCCCCTGGCGAAGCGGACACCAAGATCGTTCATTCTGATTGGCTTTATTGGAGAGGCCCAAGCGGGATGGGAGTATCGGATCAAACCGGCTTGCCGGACGATTTGAACCAATCCCTTTTGTGGACCCATGAAATTCAGGGCGGTGGCGTACCCGTTATCGCTGGAGGCAGGGCTTATCAATTTGGTTATTACGGGGTCGAAGACGATCTTCAGGAAGCTTTGGTCTGCTTTGATGCAGCGACGGGAAAGGTACTTTGGGAGCGCAGGCACAGTGACTTCGTAAGTGATATCGTTTACAATCGATACGGGGTAGGGGCGGCCTGCATAGATCCTGCAAGCGGCAACGTTTATTTCCAGACGAGCCCGGGTCTTCTCATTGGTTATGATTCGGAGGGCAATAAGCTCTGGGAAAGATCCTTGATGGAGGAATTCGCCAGGCTTACTTTTCCAAATGGCCGAACGGGAGGCCCTTGTGTGGACGGCAATCTAGTCATCATTCATGCCATCACGGCGAATTGGGGAAAGCAGGGCCCGGCACGGGACAGGTTCTATGCCTTCGACAAGAGCAATGGGGATCTGGTTTGGTCTTCGACGCCGGGAATTACCCCGAAGGACAGTTCGTTTTCCCCTCTCGCATTTGAGGATTTGCCGGACGGCAGAAGGGTTTTTTACAGTGGTACGGGCTGTGGGCACGTGGTCTGCATTGACGCTCGGACCGGTCAAGCACTCTGGCGCTTTCAGATGTCCTACGGAGGCGTCAATGCAGGAGTCGTGATTCATGGGGACACGGTGATTGCCATCCATGGCAAGGAGAATGTTGATTCCTCGATGATCGGCCGAATGGTTGCCATAAAAAAGCCGCTCAAATTGCCCGGAGTCGGTGAAGAGATTCTTCTTCTAGGCAAAGACGCTGAGGTATGGAGGAATAACTCGATGGAATCTTTCACCAGTACCCCTGTATACAGGAACGGTCGGTTGTACACGACGATCAAGAGGGGTGAACTTGTTTGCATCGACGCGCAAACCGGAGAGGAAATCTGGATGCTCAAGTTGGCTCCGGACCAAGTGCATGCATCGCCTCTTTGGGCGGACGGAAAATTGTATGTTCCGATGTTCGACGGCAAAATTTCCGTAGTTACCGACGAAGGGGATTCGGGAAGGCTTCTTGGCAAAACTACCCTTGATGGAGCGTGTCTGGCCGCACCGTCCGCCGCTCACGGACGTGTCTTTGTTCAAACCAAAAAGAGGCTTTATTGTTTTGGTTCCGATCTGCCGGCGCCGGCTTTTGTGGCCAAACATCAGGAGGAGCTTAAGCATGAGTCGACGGATCCTTCTGCCGGACCTCCTGTTTCCCTGCAGATCGTTCCATCCGAATTCGCTCTTAAATCCGGCGCCAGTCAGACGTTCAAGGTATACGCCCTAGATCAGACGGGTCGAAGAATCGAGGAAGTCAAAGAAGGACTGGCTTGGGAAAAATGGATTCCGCCAACCGCCAAAGTTCAATCCATGGTTGACGCTGAAATAGACGAATCCGGCAAGCTTGTGGCCGATATGGGGGCCAAGCTTTCTGCGGGTGCTCTGAGGGTTTCGAAGGGAGGACTGCACGGCGTTACACGGGGACGAATCTTGCAAGACCTGCCTTATGAGGTTAATTTTGAGCAAGGATTCGACCTCAAGAACACGAGTACCGATGACATAGCCTTCTCTTACCCGCCCCTGCCTTGGCTTGGGGCCAGGATGCGTTGGCAGGTTCAAAAGTCAGGTGACAACTACTTGGCCGGAAACACTTTGGACCATGTTCTTTTTCAGCGGGCGATCAACTTCGTGGGACACAAGGATATGAGCGATTACACGATGGTGGCTGACGTCATGACCGATGGAGACCGTAGAATCAAATCGAATATCGGACTCATCAACCAAAGGTACGTGTTTGCTCTTATTGGAAACGGTCAAAAGCTTGAGGTCTTCTCGAACTACGACCGCTTCAGGCATTCCACTCCTTTCGCCATCAAGACGAAGGTTTGGTACAGGCTCAAGACCCGCGTCGACCTGTTGGCGGACGGGACCGGAATGATCCGAGCCAAGGCTTGGGAAAAGAATTCCCCCGAGCCAGTGGCTTGGATGCTCGAGGTGCCCCACGCCATACCCCACCGAAACGGAGCCCCGGGTTTATACGCTATGTCCCCGCAAAGCAAAAAGAAGGTCTATTTCGACAACTTGTCCGTCAAGTACAACAACTAAAACTTCCCTCCATCTCATGAAAAGCACCAATAAACTCTTTCCCTTGGGCCTACCGGCCTTTATCCTTTTCCTCGCGCCCAATGTCTCTCAAGCCGAGGATTGGCCGATTTGGGGCAAGGACGGGTCCCGCAACATGGTATCTTCCGAGAGCGGCTTGATCGTTGATTTCAACCCAGGCGAGATGAACGACGAGGTCGTCGACATGAAGACGACCAAAAACGTCAAGTGGGTCGCCAAACTGGGTTCACAGGCCTACGGAAATGTCACGGTAGCCGGAGGGCGGGTCTACCTCGGAACCAACAACGAGTCCCCGAGAGACCCGGGCAAGAAAGGAGACCGCGGCGTGGTCATGTGCTTGGACGAAAAAACGGGGGATCTTCTCTGGCAACTGGTAATCCCCAAGTTGGGTGCCGGCAAAGTGAGCGATTGGGAATACATTGGCGTCTGCTCTTCCCCCGCCGTTTACGGAGACCGCGCCTATGTCGTCACCAACCGCTGTGAGGTGGTTTGCCTGGACGTCAAGGGCTTGGCCGATGGCAACGCCGGCCCTTATAAGAACGAGGCCGCCTACGTCCAGCCCAAGGGTATGCAGGACAAGCTCAATGAAAAAACGGACGCCGACATAATTTGGATGTACGACATGCGCGACGAGCTCGGTGTTTTTCCTCACAACGTTACCAGTTCTTCAGCCATCGTCGTTGGGGATACCGTTTACGTGGCAACCTCCAACGGAGTCGATTGGTCTCACACGAATATCCCCGCGCCTCTTTCTCCGAGCTGGATCGCCCTTGACAAAAACACCGGTGAGCTGATCGGCGAGGACGGGTCGGGCGCCAGCGCCAAGGCGTTGCACGCCGCCTGGTCTTCGCTGACTTTCGGAAAAGTCGGCGGCAAGGAAATGCTTTTCTGGGGGGGCACCGATGGTTTTTGCTACGGTTACCCGAACAAGACCGAGAAAGATGCCGATGGCTATGACCTCTTCAACCCCACATGGAAGGTTGATTGCAACGAACCTCATTATCGTAAGGACAAAAACGGCAAGAAGATCCCCTACGCAACTCCTCCGGGACCAAGCGAGTTGATCGGCACCCCCGTGCTCTACAAGGATAAGATCTACTGTGCAATCGGGCAGGATCCCGAGCATGGGGATGGGGTGGGACGCCTGACCTGCATAGACGCCAAGACCGGTAAAGTCGTTTGGAAGTATACGGATATCGGCCGTACCATTTCCACCATCTCGGTCGCGGATGACTTGGTCTACCTCGCAGAGTATGCGGGGATCATCCATTGCCTCGATGCCAATACGGGCAAGGTGTATTGGACATATGATTCCTTTAGCCGTATCTGGGGCTCGACTCTGGTGGTTGACGGAAAGGTTCTTTTGGGTAACGAAGACGGAGACCTCTTGGTTATGGATCATGGCAAGGACAAACCCAAGGTCAAATTGGTTGGCATGGGGGCTCCCGTCTACAGTTCTCCGGTTTTTGCAAACGGAACTCTCTACATCGCGACCCAGACGCACCTGTACGCCATTGGGAAATAAATCTTCGCCCAATCTCTCCATTGTCGTGAGCACAACCGAATCTTCCTCTGGAAAACCCTTTGTTCTAGGGGTTTTTCTTATTTTATTTATTGCCCACCAAGACTTTTGGCTTTGGAATGACGCGAGCTTGGTAATGGAATTCATGCCGATCGGTTTGGCTTACCACACTCTGTTTTCCTTGGCCTGCTCCTGCCTTTGGGCCCTAGCCTGTTTCAAAGCGTGGCCCGAGCAGCTCGAGCATTGGGCCAATCAAGAAACTGAGCTAGAAGAAAAACCGGAAGAAGAGGAAGAGCGATGAGTGAATCACTTTTTCTTGCAACCGCCGTGGAGCCTGCATCGAGAACACCCCTAATCGTACTTCTGATCTACATGTGCTTGCTGCTGGCTCTGGGGGTTATGAGCAGTCGTTTGTTCAGGGGCACCAGTAAAGATTACTTCGTTGCCAGCCAGTCCATTGGCCCCTTTATGCTCCTAATGAGCGTATTTGGTACGACAATGACGGGCTTTGCCCTTGTTGGTTCATCTGGAAAAGCCTTTTCGCAGGGAATTGGTACCTATGGCTTGATGGCTTCCTGGAGCGGCTTGATTCACTCGGCCGTATTCTTTATTATCGGGATCAAGTTATGGTCCTTCGGTAAGAAGTACGGCTACGTCACCCAAATTCAATTTTTCAGAGATCGTTTTGATTCCAAACAACTTGGCTACCTCCTTTTTCCCATTCTCGTCCTTCTCATCATACCTTATCTTTTAGTCGGGCTAATTTCCGTCATGAAGGTGGTGCAACCCATAACCTCCGGCATGTTTCCTGAGACCTTTCCTTTACCGGACAAGGTTCTTCCAAGCGGCAAATCCATTCCGCATCCGCTTGCAGGAGGAGTTCCCGGTTGGTTAAGCGGTTTGGTGGTTTCTTGCGTGGTGTTGTTTTATATTTTCTTTGGCGGCGTAAGGAGTGCAGTTTGGGCCAATACATTCCAGACAATGGTTTTTATGGTTACCGGTGTAATCGCCTTCTACATGATCGCCGATAAGCTGGGAGGCGTTGGCCAAGCAGCCCAAATCGTCAAGGAAAACGCTCCTCAGAAGCTTGTGCGGGAAGGCTCAATCGGTGATTGGCACTTTTTTTCCTACCTTTTGATCCCCTTGAGCGTGGGCATGTTTCCCCATCTTTTCCAACACTGGCTTACGGCAAAGAACGCAAAGAGTTTCCGGCTAACCGTAATAGCCCACCCCGTCTGCATCGCCATCGTTTGGGTTCCTTGTATACTTATCGGCATTTGGGCTGCGGGTCTCTTTGCAGCCGGAGATCTTCCCATCCCCCCGCTTCCAGGCGGTGGCGGACCAAATGCCAACGCTGCTTTGGCTACTATGGTTCGAACTTTAGTGGAGAACCCGCTTCTCTCCGGCTTGTTGATGGCGGGAATACTCGCCGCCATTATGTCTTCGTTAGACTCCCAGTTCGTCTGCCTTGGAACGATGTTTACCAATGACATCGTGGTGGCCAAAGCCGGTAAAGACAAATACAGTGACAAGCAACTCATCTTTTTCTCTCGCTCTTTCATCGTGGCCATCGTGGCCGTATCCTATTTCATGGCCCTTTATCTCCAGGGCTCGAGTGTCTTCTCTCTTGGTGTCTGGTGCTTCTCTGGATTCGCCGCCTTGTTTCCACTCGTGTTTGCGGCAGTCTATTGGAAACGGGCAAGTTTCGGAGGAGCCGTTGGCTGTATATTGGCTACCGTAGTTTCTTGGTTTTATTTCTTCTATCAGGATATTTTCCTCGAAGCAGGCAAGGGTCATGGTGAATATTTGGTGGCCGGCGTCATGCCAGTGACCTTCGTTTTCCTTGCTTCTGTCGCTGGTATGGTAATTGGGTCATTGCTTACCGAACCGCCTTCAAAGGAAACCCTCAAAAAGTTTTTCCCGAAACTCAACTGATTGAGAAACCGGCGTTCACCGTTTTATTGAACACACCATGAGTATGGATGATCAGATCAAGCAAGCTGCCGAGGCGCTCGACGCACACACGGCGGAAATAATAAAGTGGCACTTCTCCCCGGAAACCGGCTCTCCTTTTTGGTTGGACTGGGCCAAGGAGCAGAACTGGAGTCCCCTCGAGGAAGTCTCTACTTTCTCCGACCTTTGCGAGAAGTTTCCCAACTTTCAAGACGAATGGTTGCGGGACTTGCCCAACGAGGTTTGGGTTCCGCAAGCTTACAAGGGAAAACCGTTCAATATTTTCGAAACGGGTGGTACGACTGGTATGCCTAAACAAAGAATCGGTTGGGAGGATTATCGCATCGATTATACTGCCTTTTCCGAAACCCTCAGTGACGAGCACTTTCCTCGCGACCACTACTGGATGATGGTTGGCCCAACAGGACCACGCCGCCTACGCTTGGCAATCGAGCACTTGGCCAACGAACGCGGATGCTCCTGTTACTTCGTCGACTTGGACCCCCGTTGGGTCAAGCGCCTTATCGCATCCAAGCAATTCGACCAAGCAAGAGCTTACATGGACCACGCAGTCGACCAGGCTCTGACGATCCTCAAGCATCGCAGCGTCAGCGCTTTGTTCACGACGCCCAAACTGCTCGAAGCTTTGTCCGAGAGAAGGGATTTGGTTCGCGCCGGCATCAAAGGAGTTTTTTGTGGCGGAACGACGATGGACAAACAATACGCACGGTTTCTAGTCGAAGAAGTCTGCGAAGGAGGAAAAATCGGTTTCGTGCCGACTTACGGGAATACTTTGATGGGTCTGGCTCGCCACCATCCCATCGGTCCGGAAAACGATTACTCGATTGCTTATTACGCACCTCAACCAAGGGCAGTTTTGCGTGTCATCGACCCCGAATCGAACAAGCCCGTTGACTATGATTCCTGGGGCAGGGTTGAGCTTACCACGATGACCAAAGAGTTTTTTATGCCTCGGTTTCTCGAGCGGGACGAGGCTTTGCGCCGAAAGCCCTGGTCCGAGGCCCCTTGGGATGGCGTGGCTGAGGTCCGGCCTTTTGGCGCCATGGAGAAAAACATTGTTGAAGGAGTTTATTGAACCATGAGTGCACCACATCTTCCATGTCTCCGCTTTGGCGAGGCCTACCGCAGTTTCAACGAGTCTGAAGTCAAGGATTACCGAGACGGTTCCACCAAGGCAACGCTTAGTCAGGTAAATGCCGGAATCATTCGACGAGATCTTATGCAGATAGGCAAGGCCCGCGAAGCTCTTGCCCGATTCTCCACCCGTGAGCTTGTCGATATAAGCGCCAAGGCGGGTGAACTTTTTCTCAATGATGAATTACCTTTGGGCGAAGGCTCGACGCAGAGTTCTCAAGAATATTTGGAAACACTTTCTTCAACAAGCGGGTTACCTCACGTCATGGTGAAGAGGAACATGGACAAGATTCATTATGCGCTTACTCACCTTGAGCTAATTTTGAATGGTCTTACCCGAGGAATCGATTTCTCAATTCTCGACAAAGGCCATGGTGAACAGGCTGGCGCTCCGGTTTGCTTTTTTCCGACAACGGATGCTCTCGGGCTCGTCATGCCAAGCAACTCACCTGCCGTCAATTCACTCTGGCTTCCCTCCATCGCTCTGAAGACCCCCATCGTCATGAAGCCGGGTCGTGACGAACCATGGACTCCCTTCCGCTTGATTCAAGCATTCATTGCCGCCGGCTGTCCCAAAGAGGCTTTTGGTTTTTACCCGACCGATCACGAAGGTGCGGCGGACATTCTCAGGCTTTGTGGAAGGGCATTGATTTTCGGTGACAAGAGCACCACCGATCAATACGCCGGAGATCCGGGAGTTCAGGTTCACGGTCCGGGTTTCAGCAAGATATTGATTGGCGATGACATGATCGAAAAGTGGCCTGAATACATTGACGTCATGGCTTCCTCGATTTCGGATAATGGTGGCAGAAGCTGCGTAAACGCATCCGCAGTCATCGTGCCTAAATACGCCAAGGAAATTGCCGAAGCTTTAGGAAAGAAGATCGGCCCTCTCAAACCTTTGCCGGTGGACGACCCGAATGCCGTTCTGTCAGGCTTTGCAAACCCCAAGATGGGTGAGTGGATCGACTCGGCCATCGAATCCGACTTGCAAGTCCAAGGAGCCTCCGATGCCACTGCTCCCTTCAGGGACGGGCCTCGTTTGCTCAAAGCCGAAGGCGGTACCTATCTCCGACCAACTGTAGTGCATTGCGAGTCAATCGATCATCCCTTGTCAAACCGCGAGTTTCTTTGTCCTTACGCAAGCGTAGTCGAGGTGCCTCAGTCTGAAATGCTCTCTTCAATAGGACCGACTCTGGTCGTGACCGCTATTACCGAAAACGAGTCCTTCAAAAAAGAGCTCCTCCGAGCTTCCAACGTAGAGCGGTTGAACATCGGTCCGATTTCAACGATGAAGATTTCCTGGGATCAGCCGCATGAAGGAAACATGTTCGAATTTCTCTACAAGCGCAGGTCAATCGGTCTAGCCGCCTGAATTACAGCTACAAGACTCTCCTGCATGGAAAGTATTCCCTTTTCTCTTCCAATGGATGATTTCTTTGCAAAGGACGAAGATGTTTTGCAGCAAGTTTTTTACGGACCGGGGGCCAGTGAAAGGGTAGGGGAGTATGCCAAGCATTTGGGCAAATGCGCCATGTTGGTCACCGATCCGGGTTTGTCCGCAGCAGGTCACCCGCAAAAGCTAAGGGAAGATTTGGAAAGGGCGGGGCTGGGAGTCACCCTTTTTGACCAATCCATCGAAAACCCGACCGAAGCCAGCGTGCAGGCTTGTGTTCAAGTTGCAAAGTCCGAAAAGGTTGACTTGATCGTCGGGCTTGGCGGCGGGAGTTCGATGGATACAGCCAAGGGTTGTAATTTCATTCTCACCAACGGTGGGCGGATGGCGGACTATTGGGGACAGGGCAAGGCAAAGAGCCAAATGCTTCCGCTCATTGCCGTGCCCACGACCGCAGGTACCGGAAGCGAGTGTCAGTCTTATGCGTTGATATCCGAGGACAAGACACACCGGAAAATGGCTTGCGGGGACAAGAAAGCCCTGCCGCGAATAACCATTCTTGATCCGAAGTTGACTTTGTCTCAACCGAGAATGGTTTCTGCCTGTACGGGGATTGATGCCTTGACGCATGCCTTGGAGTCTGCCGTTACCACGAAACGAAACGCTCTCTCGGACAGACACTCACTCATGGCGTTTGAGTTGATCCATGAAAATTTGCCCAAGGTATTCGAACGACCCGATGACTTGGAGTCCCGTGGCGCGGTTTTGTTGGGGGCTTCCCATGCAGGGGCGGCAATCGAAAGGAGTATGCTGGGAGCGGCCCATTCGATGGCTAACCCTTTGACCGCTCAGCGTGGAATCGTTCATGGAATAGCTGTTGGTTTGGCTTTGCCCGTAGTCTTGGAATTCAATGCCCGTCATCCGGAGACCAAAGTCCGCTATGCCAATCTAGCTCGACGATCCGGACTAGTGGTCGAAGACTGCCCTGATGATGACTCCGTCCAAGTTCTTCTTGCGAGGGTGCGGCACCTTCTCTCTTTGGCAAAGTTTCCATCCTCTTTGAGCGAGCTTGGCTTTGAAGAGCGGGATCTTGCCAGTTTGGCCAAAAGCGCATCCGAACAGTGGACCGCAGGGTTTAACCCTCGTCCAATTGAGGCAAGTGATTTCCTCCGGCTTTATTCTTCAATTTTTAAACCCGCGCCTTGTTTTGAGGAGACTCAAGGTTTAAGTTAAGGAATGAGTGCGATATCGAGATTTTTTTTGGCCCTGTTTCTTGTGGTCATCTGCCTTGTGGGAATCGGTCCGTTTGCTCTTTGCGCGGACAAAAATCACTGGCCCAGACATCGGGGAGATGCGGCCCTTCAAGGAAATTCAGGACAAAAAATAGGAAGTTCTCTTAAGTTGGATTGGGTATTCGACGCCGGCGACTTTCTTAAGTCTTCCGTAGTGGTCTTTGGAAAGGTTGCCTACGTTGGAGCGGATACGGGCATCATCCATGCCTTGGACGTCGAGACTGGCAAAGAAAAGTGGCAGTACAAAACCGGGCTTGGCATCGAAGCCCCGCCTCTTGTCCACGAAGGCATGTTATACGTGGGTTCGACGGACGGATTTTTATATGCCCTTGATGCCGCAAGCGGGAAATTGAAATGGAAATACGAGACGGACGGAGAAATCATGGGTGCGGCGAATCAAGCAAAACGGCCCAAATCAATGGATTCCGTAATTGTCGTCGGCAGTTACGATAACTTCGTCCATTGCGTCGACGCCCAAAACGGAAAGCTGATCTGGAAGTTCGAAACACAAAATTACGTCAATGGCGTACCAACGATTTACGACGGCAAATACGTGGTCTTCGGAGGGTGTGATTCGGTTCTTTACGTCGTGAACTTGGAAAACGGAAAACTGATTCGCTCGGTAGAGGTGGAGGCTCCGATTGCCGCATCAGTATCCGTCGGGGATGGTGTCGGGTACGTGGGGAACATGGACCGAGCTGTGATGGCTTTTGATTTGAAAACTGGAGAGGTCGTTTGGAATTACCGCAACAAAAGCTTTCCTTATTTTTCCTCCCCTGCCCTTACCGAAAAACAAGTTTTAATCGGCGGGCGTGACAAAGGCTTGCATTGCATCAAGCGAATCTCCGGCAAATTGGAATGGCGGTTTGCAGCTCGCGGAAGAATAGATAGTTCTCCTGTAATCGCCGAAGACAAGGTTGTCTTTGGCTCGATGGACGGCAAGCTTTACGTCGTATCTCTTCTGGACGGAAAAGAAATTTCCTCCTATGAAGTCGGGGAGGCGATCTCTTCCACGCCGGCCCTTGCGGGCGGACGCATCTTCGTCGGATGTGAAGACGGCAAGGTTTACGCATTCTCAACTGGCAACTAAGCATCCCTCCCGTTCTCAAATGACCCAAAAAAATTTAATCAAACCTGATCGGGAAACCAAGGACGAAACCAAGGCGGGAAGTTATTTCGTTTCGAACTATCCTCCTTTTTCGGCCTGGAATGAAAAGGACGTCGCGTGCGTCCCCAGCATACTCAACAGTCCTTCTCCCGGCACGGCTCCTTTGGGGCTCTATTACCATGTTCCTTTTTGCCGGAAGCGTTGCCACTTTTGCTATTTCAGGGTTTACACCGACAAAAACTCTAACGACGTCCGCCGTTATCTTTCCGCGACCATGAGGGAGCTGAGGGCTTATGCCGAAGCCCCTTATCTCAAGGGTCGCAAACCCAAATTCGTATATTTTGGAGGAGGAACTCCTTCTTATCTTTCGGCTCAACAGTTGACCCAACTGACGGATGAAATGAAATCAATCCTTCCTTGGGATGAAGCCGAAGAAGTGACCTTCGAATGCGAACCGGGGACGCTCTCCGAGAAAAAATTGGAAGCGATCAAGAACTTTGGAGTGACCCGCTTGAGTTTGGGAATCGAAAACTTCGATGACCACATTCTCGAAACCAACGGACGGGCTCATCGTTCAAAAGAGGTATTCCGAGCCTATGAATTCGCCCGTCAGCTTGGGTTCGACAACATCAACGTGGATCTCATATCCGGAATGTTGGAGGAAACCGATGACAATTGGTCCGACTGCATTGATCAAGTCATCGAATTATCACCGGATTGCGTGACGATCTACCAAATGGAGGTGCCTTTCAACACGACGATTTTCAAGTCCATGAAAGAGCAGGGCAAGCTTGCCGCTCCGGTCGCCGATTGGCAGACCAAAAGGCGCTGGGTCGAAGAGGCCTATGGGCGTCTCGAATCAGCCGGGTACACGGTCACTTCCGCATACACGGCGGTTAAGAATCCTGAGAAAACCAAATTCATTTATCGGGATCGTCTTTGGTCGGGTGCGGACATGGTTGCTCTGGGGGTTGCTTCCTTCGGGCACCTGGGCGGAATTCACTACCAAAACCTCACGCACATTGATCAGTACTGCGAAACCACCGAGAGCGAGGGTTCCGTCGTCAGGCGGGCGCTTCTTACCTCGGATGAGGAACGTTTTGTCAGGGAACTTATCTTGCAATGGAAACTGGGCGTCGTTCGACCAAGCTATTTTCGGGAAAAATTTGGAATCGATATCCTTGCCCGCTTTTCCGAAGTGTTCGAGGAATGGAGTGCATCGGGTGACTTGATTGCAGGTGAAGACGAGCTGAGGTTAAGCCGGGCCGCTCTTCTCAGGGTTGACTCCATGCTTTACAGGTTTTTTCTTCCTCAACATCAGGATTTGGACTGA
>JAYOMW010000031.1:0-2901 GCA_038121045.1 Opitutia bacterium | reverse complement strand
TCAAACAACGGAAAATTATATTTTCGCGAAGTCATGCTTCAAACCGAACCCGATGACAAGCCGACTGAATACGGGGCTATCGAGGTCAACCTCAATGCTCTTCCAGAGGAAACTCAAGCCTTGGTTTTGGAGGCTAAACAACCTTTGGGGGGGATTCTCAACGATCACCGGATACCTTATTCGAGCTCACCACGGGCTTTTATCAAGGTGGTTCCGGATGGTCCGATCGTTGAGGCGTTTGGAACGGTGGAAGCGGATTATCTTTTCGGAAGAAGTAACGTAATTTCCGGATTAAATGGGGAAGTCATTGCTCAGATTGTTGAAATTCTTCCTCCGCTTTGAGCCAGCTACGGCTTGCGATTGAAAAAAAATTACTTTGAATAAAGGATTATGATTTCTTTCAAAACACATTACGACGCGATTGTCGTCGGGGGTGGTCCGGCCGGCTCGACGACGGGGGCCTTGTTGGCCGAAAAAGGACATGACGTTTTGATTGTGGAGAAAGAGAAATTTCCGCGTTATCACGTGGGCGAATCTCTGATGCCATTTTGTTACTTCCCTCTCGAGCGTCTCGGACTCATAGATGATCTGATGCAGTCCGGTAATCCGAGAAAATATTGTGTCCAATTTGTTCGTCAGGACGGATTTCTCTCCCAACCGTTTTATTTCTTTCAGCACTTTGATCATCCTTCTTCGACTACTTGGCAAGTTTGGCGTTCGGATTTCGACAAAATGATTCTGGACAAGGCTCGTCAAAACGGTGCTTCCGTATGGGAGGAAACCAAGGCCAAGGCCTTGCTCAAATCCGAAGAACGGATCCAAGGAATCCGCGTTGAATCGGCTGAATTTGGCTCGCAGGAACTTTTCGCTCCGATTGTCGTAGATGCTTCGGGTCGCGACTGCTTTGCCGCCCTCAAGCAAAATTGGATGGTTCGGGACCCCAAACTCAAAAAGGTTGCCTTGTGGACGTATTTCAAGGGGGCCTTGCGGGATCCCGGCCTGGACGAAGGCGCGACCACGGTCGCCTACTTGCCGAACAAGGGTTGGTTTTGGTACATACCTTTGAGCGGGGACATGGTTAGTGTCGGCATCGTGGCGGAAAAAGATTATCTTTTCGACGGATCGACGAAAGACCACGCCGAGATTTTTAATAGAGAAATCGAAAACAACGAATGGATCAAAGATCATTTGTCGGGCGCTCAACAAACCGGCGAATACAGGATCACCGGTGAGTTTTCCTATCGCAACCGTTATTGTTCGGAAGACGGATTGGTTTTGGCCGGAGATGCCCTCGGTTTTCTTGATCCGGTTTTCTCATCGGGTGTTTTCCTCGCCCTAAAAAGCGGTGTCATGCTGGCTGATGAAATCGATTCGGTTATGTCATCGGGAGAGCCAATCACATCGGCTTCGTTTGAACGCTATGGAAAACGAATGCAATCCTCCATAGAGATCATGAGAAAAATTGTTTACGCATTTTACGACGACGACTTTAGTTTCGGCAGTCTTGCCAAGCGCGGCGAACATCTTCGTGCATCCTTGACTGACTGCCTCATTGGAAATGTCGATGATCAGGATTTCAGGGAGTTGTTCGATGCGATGTCCGACCTTGCCGATCTTCCCGAACCGGTTGAGCACGGACTGGCTCGAGTCTCCGTGTGAAACTTGCTTTTCTAACCCCTGGTACGGGCAATTACTATTGCGGCGTATGCATGCGTGACAATTCATTGGCCAGGCAGTTAATGGCCATTGGTCACGAAGTGACGATGCTTCCGACCTATCTTCCTCATTTTCTCGATGAGGAACCCGCATCCGAAGATCAGCCCATTTTTTTTGGTGGTATCAATGTGTACCTGCAACACAAGTTCGCTCTTTTTCGTCACACACCCGCCTGGCTCGACAAGGCTTTTAACAACAAGTGGCTTCTTCGCAAGGCGGCCGCAAGAAGCGGAATGACTTCCAGCAAGGATTTGGGAGAAATTACAATTTCGACCTTTCAGGGAGAAGACGGTCCTTTGGGAAAGGAAGTGCAAAAAGTTCTCAATTGGTTTCGCGACCAAGGCTCGCCCGAAGTACTTTTTTTGTCGACGGTGATGTTGGCTGGGATCGGTAAAGTCCTCAAGCGGGAACTTGGCATTCCTGTGTACGCCTTTCTTCAAGGAGAAGATTCCTTTTTGGATTCTCTTCTTCCGGAATACCGCAATAAGGCTTGGAAGCTCCTTTCAGACGACGTTGCTCAATTGGATGGTTGCATTTCCCCCAGCCGCTATTTCGGCGACTTGATGTCCGACCGGCTCGAATTGGATAGGGAGAAAATGCGTCTTCACCCCAATGGCATCACCTTGGCCGGATTCGAACCGGAGGACAAAGCTCCGTCATCTCCCGTCTTAGGCTATCTTGCCCGGTTGTGCCCGTTGAAAGGATTGGATATCCTTGTCGACGCATTCCTTCAGCTAAAGAGCACGGACAAATATCCCGATTTGCGTTTGGAGATCGCTGGTGGAATGACCGCCGAAGACGAGCCTTTCGTCGATGAACAAAGGAGAAAGCTCACCCAAGCAGGCCTTACGGAATGTTTTTCCATCCGCCCGAACGTCGACCGTGACGAAAAGTTGGATTTTCTCAGAAAGCTCAGTATCTTCAGTGTGCCGTCCCGGTATCCTGAAGCCTTTGGTCTTTATGTAATTGAAGCCTTGGCTGCCGGCGTCCCCGTCGTCCTTCCTGAAAGCGGGGCGTTTCCCGAACTCGTCGAAGAAACGGGCGGCGGCCACCTTTACCACCCAAATGAACCTTCTGACCTTGCGGAGGCTCTTGAGGCGCTTTTGGAAAACCCCGAACAGGCCAAGTCCATGGGTCTTGCCGGACACGAATCCGTTTCCCGTGACTTCTCAAACGAGCAATTGG
>JAYOMW010000030.1:19248-26250 GCA_038121045.1 Opitutia bacterium | reverse complement strand
CAAAAGCTGTATGGAGAAATTTCAGCGGGTGGAAAACATGACCAAAACACTTATTCGAAAGCCGTTTGGTTAATCACTGACTTGAGCGACAAACCCCTCGGCCATTTCGTGACTACCAAAGAGGATTCCAACGGGGTTATTCCTGGAAGTTAAATTGGTTCAAGCGCGTGACAAGCTTCAACTTCCTGGCTTTTTCTAGCCAAAAGTAAGCCAAGATATTGAGTATTAATCACTCGCGGAGGAAATTTCTTCAATTCGGATTTGTGACGGGAAACCACTTCCCTTGACTTGATTCCCGCCCCGAGGACTAGCGGGCAAGCGCTTGAACCTCTCGCCATCTCGGGCAGTTGATCTCATGCCCGTTGACCATTCCTACCGCTTGCATGAATGCGTATGTGATTACCGGTCCACAAAACTTGAAGCCTTTGGCTTTCAAATCCTTGGAAAGGGATTCGCTTTCGGGTGTCTGCACTGGGTGTTCCTTGTAACAATCGATTGATTCGACGATGGGGTTCCCCTTTACGAAACCCCACAGGTAAGTGGAAAAGGTTCCTTTGCCCGCCTCCATGATCTTGAGGTAGCAACGGGCATTGCCGATGGTGGCCCGGATTTTTGATTCCGAGCGAACGATGGAGCGGTCTTGGAGCAAGCGCTTCACGTCTGCTTCACCATAATCAGCGATTTTCTCAGGGGAAAACTTGTCGAATGCCGCGCGGAAGGATTCTCTTTTGTAAAGAATGGTACGCCAGGAGAGTCCGGCTTGGAAGCCATCCAACACAAGTTTCTCGAAGAGTTGCTTGTCGTCATATTCGGGGACGCCCCACTCGTCGTCATGGTAAGTCCGGTAAAGGGCGTCGTCCATGGGAGCCCATGAACATGGTGTAGTGGATTTCATCGTTTTGGATATCCAAGACCTTGTGACAACGGATTCGAGTCAACCAGTTTTTTTCTCTTATCGGTGGCTTTATGCAATCTTCCTTGGACTTGCTGTAGATACATGTTAACAGGAATAAGTTCCCAAATTAAAAAATACCTTTATTTTACATGTCCGACAACAGTTCTTCGATTATTACCGCGCAGCAACACATTATGCGCGAACAAAAACGCTTCGCGGGAGCTTCCGGTGAGTTTTCCTTCCTCCTTTCCGGAATTACTCTGGCAACGAAAATGATCCAAGCGGAGGTCCGAAGAGCTGGTCTAAACGATGTTCTCGGTGAGCATGGAGAGATCAACGTACAAGGTGAAATTCAACAGAAGTTGGACGTCATCTCGAACGAAGCTTTGGTGCATTGCTTGAGTTCGCGGGAGAGCATAGGGGTGCTGGCTTCGGAGGAAAACGAAGAACCGATGCTTGTACACAAGGGTTCGGACGAGGCGAAGTACGCGGTGGTCTTCGATCCTTTGGACGGTTCGTCGAACATCGACGTGAACGTAAGCGTGGGCACGACTTTTTCCATCTTGAGAAAACCTGACGACGTTTCAATGGACAAACCCGAGGATTGGGTGTTGCAGCCTGGGAGCAAGCAAATTGCAGCCGGTTATGTCGTGTACGGATCATCGACCATCTTGGTGTACAGCGCGGGGGATGGTGTCCACGGTTTTACCTTGGACCCCGCGATCGGGGCTTATGTCTTGAGTCACCCCAATATGACCATGCCCGAGCAAGGAAAATATTATTCGGTGAACGAAGCCTATCGCGATGGTTTCCCCTCCCGTTACGGAGACTATATCGACCGATTGCGTTCGGGAGTGCTGGGGAGAAAATACGCCTCCCGTTACATTGGCTCGATGGTGGCCGACTTCCATCGCACCCTTCTCAAAGGAGGGGTTTTCCTGTACCCACCTACCGAGGACAACAAGGAAGGTAAACTCCGTCTGCTTTACGAAGCCAACCCGGTTGCTTTTCTTGCTGAACAAGCTGGCGGAACGGCAATCGATGGCAGAAAAAGGATTCTCGATATTGAACCAACGAGTATTCACCAAAGAACGCCTTTGGTCGTTGGCAGTCGGATCGAACTGGCTGATTTTGAGCGTTTTGTTCAAACGTAACTGAGTTCTTTTTTTCCCTTTGGCCTTCCAATCGGGCAATCAAGTGGGATGTTGGTCGGTCAAATAAGTATGACGGTTCGGAGAAAAATCCTTTTTCATGGATTGTTTTATTCGTGGGCATGCTCGTTTCTTTTGCCGATGTTCCTTCCTCCGCTTCCCAAAACGCATCTCTTTTCATCCGAAAGGCCGTTCGCGCTCTCCTGATCGATGGACACCCGGCCTGCTTTGCTAAAGAATTGTTTTGAAGGTTAGGATCGGCCTACCTACGATTACTAATTAATGTGACCCACTTTCCATGGGATCGGTTGACTTTGATTTTATTAGCTTTTTACTAAACCTAAGTTATCAATGCTAAAAATCATACAATCTACATTCCTTTTTGGCTGCCTCGCATTCGTGGCATACGGAAATATTGATTTCAACAGTCAGATCAAATCTCTTCTTTCCAACAGGTGCGTGGCATGTCATGGACCGGACGACCAGCACCGCGAGGCAGGATTGCGATTGGATACTTTCGAAGGCGCGACCCGTGATATGGGCGGGTATGCAGCGATTGTTCCGGGTAACCCTGAGGATAGCGAAATCCTCTTTCGGGTCACCTTGCCCAAGGGAGACGAGGAGCACATGCCGCCCAAAGGCAAAGGTCAACCGTTGACCAAAGAAGAGGTTGCCTTGCTTACGGAGTGGATCAAGCAGGGAGCTGAATACGACAAGCATTGGTCTTACAAAGAAGCGGTTAGACCGGAAGTTCCTGCTAACGTTCACCCTGTCGATCATTTCATTCGCAAACGGCTGAAGGCGGAGGGAATCGAACCTTCGGTCAGGGCCGACCGCAGAACTTTGGCCCGTCGGGTATCACTGGACCTGACGGGCTTGCCTCCCAAACTTGATGAAGTCAATGCCTTCGTGGCAGACAAGGACCCCAAGGCCTATGAGAACTTAGTCGCCCGCTTGCTTGCCCGTCCCGAGTTCGGAGAACACTGGGCGAGGATGTGGTTGGATTTGGCCCGCTATGCCGACTCGGCCGGTTACGCGGACGATCCGCCCCGTACCATTTGGGCTTACCGGGATTACGTCATACGGTCTTTCAACAAAAATCTGCCTTTTGATCAGTTCACCATCGAGCAACTGGCCGGCGACTTGTTGCCTGAGCCGACAGAAGATCAACTGATCGCCACCGCTTTTCACCGGAACACGCAAACCAACAACGAAGGTGGGACCAACGACGAGGAGTTCCGCAACGTTGCGGTGGCCGATCGCGTGAATACGACCTTCGCCACCTGGATGGGTACGACCATGGCTTGCGCCCAGTGCCATACCCACAAATACGATCCCATCACCCATGAGGAGTATTTCAAGGTCTTCGATATTCTCAATCAAACCGAAGATTCGGACAAACGGGACGAACGCCCTGTATTCGAAGTGAAGGACGAATCGGTCGAGATGCGACGCGAAAGTGTTAAAAAGCAGATTGAAGAGCAAACAAAACTGATTTCCGATTTAAAGACAAAACCTCAAATTTTGATTTACAAAGCGCACAAGCAATCTGGAATTGTAATGACAAGATTCGTCAGAGTAACCAATTTGGTAAAGCAGGGCTTTCTCCACTTGGCAGAGGTCGAGATTTACGAAGGCGGCAAGAATGTGGCTCGATCAGGAAAAGTCTCTCAAAGCAGTACCGGTTTTGATGGTCCTGCGAAACTGGCGATTGATGGGAATACGGACGGTGATTATGCTAAGATGTCAGTCACGCATACAAATCAAGAGGATAACCCATGGTTGGAGATTGACCTTGGTTCCCCACGGAAAGTTGATCAAATCAAAATTTACAACCGGACGGACGGTGGAACTGCCAATCGTATTCAAGAGTTTCAAATAGTCGCTTTAGACGAAAAGCGTAAACCCAACTGGGTGCAACGGGTAAAGAAGACCCCCAATCCAAATCATGTTGTCTCTTTACCTATTTCTTTTGAATCATTCAGCCCCCAGGAAACAAGAGCTATTGCAGAGTATCAATTGGATTCCGACCCTTCGAAACTAACGATAGCCCAGAAAAAACTAAAGGATCTTCAAAATCGTTTGAATGGGATCAAGGGCCCCACCGTTCCAATCTTGCGAGAACTGCCCAAGGACAAGCACCGCACCACTCACGTTCATCTCCGCGGGTCCTACCTGAATCTTGGAGACAAAGTCGAGGCAGGTTTTCCGGTCTCGCTCTTTCCTGCCCCTGAAGGCGTCCCAAAGCCGACCCGAATGGATTTGGCCAAGTGGTTGGTGGATGAGAAAAACCCCTTGACCGCCCGGGTTGCGGCAAACCGTTTTTGGGAAAAGATATTTGGCATTGGACTTGTCGCCACAAGCGAGGAATTCGGAGCTCAAGGCGAGTTGCCCTCGCACCCTGAATTGCTCGATTGGTTGGCCACCGAATTCATTCGCTTGGGATGGGACGTCAAAGCATTCGTCCGTTTGCTCGTCACGTCCGAGGCTTACCTCCAAAATTCGCACGTCACCGATGAAATGGCAGCCCGCGATCCGGCCAACCGCCTTTTGGCCCGTGGCCCTCGCGTCCGTTTAACCGCTGAAATGATCCGTGACCAAGCGCTTGCCGTGTCCGGGTTGCTCAGTTCCAAAATGTATGGCCCGCCGGTCCGGCCCCCTCAACCGAACATGGGCTTGAGGGCTGCCTTCGGGGGAGGAATCGATTGGAAGACAAGCACCGGCGAGGATCGCTACCGGCGGGGTCTTTACACCACTTGGCGAAGGTCTAACCCCTATCCTTCGATGACCACTTTCGACGCCCCTAACCGAGAGGTTTGCACCGTTCGCAGGGACCGTACGAATACGCCTCTTCAAGCCCTTGTCACCCTGAACGATCCGGTTTACGTGGAGGCCGCCCAATCTTTGGCCCGCATCATGTTGAAAGCGGGGGACTCTCCGTCTGAGCGTCTCATAACCGGATTCCAAAGGTGCCTTTCTCGTTCTCCTGAACCAGCCGAACTTGATCGTCTGGTTCAGCTTTACCAGCAGGTTCGGCCTCGTTACGCAAACGACCCCGAATTGGCAAAGAAGATGGCAACCGACCCGATCGGGCCTGCCCCCAAAGATACGGATCTGGCCGACTTGGCCACCCTGACCGTTGCTGGAAACGTTCTGCTCAACCTCGACGAAATGTTGATGAAGCGGTAAACTCGAACGAACAAAAAAATGAATCCACTCCTTGAACAAATTCAACTGAAGACCCGTCGCCACTTTCTCAGAAACTGCGGGATGGGGTTGGGAGTCGGAGCTTTGGCTCAAATGCTTTCCCCCGAGTCCTTTGCCCTGAAGGCACCGAAGGATCCATTGCTGCCTCGCAAGTCCCATTTCGAGGGCAAGGCCAAGCGCGTCATCTACATACATCTTACGGGTTCACCTCCCCATCTTGACATGTGGGATTACAAACCGGAACTGGTCAAGCGTACCGATCAGGAATGTCCGGACGAGTTCATCAAGGGAAAGACCTTTGCTTTCACTTCGGGTACGCCGAAGCTCATGGGCACGCCCCGTATTTTTAAGCAATACGGCAAATCGGGCATGTGGATGTCGGATGCGATTCCAAATTTCCATAAGCATGCCGATGATTTTTGCGTCATCAAGTCGATGCATACCGATCAGTTCAATCACGCTCCCGCCGAACTATTCGTGCACACTGGTTTTCCCCAACCCGGCCGACCTTCCTTCGGGGCTTGGACAACCTACGGCCTTGGTTCGGAGAACCAGAATTTACCCGGTTACGTCGTCCTGATCTCGAGCGGAACTCAGCCCAACGGAGGTAAAAACTCATTCAGCGCCGGGTTCATTCCCTCCGTTTATCAAGGGGTTCAATGCCGATCCAAAGGCGATCCCGTTCTCTATGTTTCGAACCCCTCTGGAATGGATCGTGGATTAAGAAGGGCGAGTTTGGACGCCTTGCGTGATCTCAATCAAAAGGCATCCGAGAAGTTCGCTCACCCCGAGACCCTCACACGCATCGCCCAATATGAACTGGCCTACCGGATGCAGACTTCCGTCCCGGATGTGATGGATATTTCAAAGGAATCGAAAAAGACGCTCGACGCCTACGGAGCGCAAGTAGGAGGAGCGAGCCTCGGAAACAATTGTCTTCTCGCCCGCCGTCTGGCCGAAAAGGGCGTGCGCTTCGTCCAGCTTTTCGACTGGGGTTGGGATTATCACGGAACCAACCCCAAGGAGGATATCCGGGATGGCTTGACCAAGAAGTGCGCGACCATGGACAAGCCGATATCTGCTTTGATCAACGATCTTAAAGAGCGCGGTCTTTTTGACGAAACCCTCATCATTATCGGAGGAGAATTCGGACGGACTCCTTTCCGGGAGGGTCGTACCTCGAAAGGCAAGG
Source organism: Opitutia bacterium (assembly GCA_038121045.1). Lineage (GTDB taxonomy): Bacteria > Verrucomicrobiota > Verrucomicrobiia > Opitutales > Seribacteraceae > Seribacter. The sequence goes on along the minus strand of JAYOMW010000030.1, from coordinate 19,805 downwards.
TTCTTGGCCGCGATCATTTCCCCGATTGTTACACCATGGTCATGGCCGGAGGAGGAGTGAAAGGTGGTCACGTTCACGGCGAATCCGACGAACTCGGATTCAGCGTGGCCAAGGATCCCGTTCACGTACATGACCTGCAAGCCACCTGGATGCACCTGCTTGGATTTGATCACGAGCAACTTACCTACCGTTTTCAAGGACGTGACTACCGCCTGACCGACGTTCACGGCCATGTGGTCAAGGATTTGCTCGCCTGATTTTCCCGTCAGGCCTACCAAGTGCGTAATAGTGAGGTTGGCTCAGCGTTGCTTGCTTTTTTTGACTTTGTTCATGCCCCTAGGTGTTTGGGCTCAGTCCAAATGGGTTTGGGGCAAGGAGTCCAGGGAACTTGGAGCCAACCTTGAATTTTCACGGGAGTTCGAACTTTCCGGTCATGCGGTCAGCGCCCGTTTGCAGGCAGTCTCCGATTTTTCTTCTTTTAAGGTCCGGGTAAACGGGAGGGTGGTCGGGCAATCTCCCGGACACGGTCCTTTGCTTGACCTGAATGTGGCGGGCCA
>JAYOMW010000030.1:3436-19148 GCA_038121045.1 Opitutia bacterium | reverse complement strand
TGGTCGGGCAATCTCCCGGACACGGTCCTTTGCTTGACCTGAATGTGGCGGGCCAGTTGATCAAAGGGAAAAACCTAGTCTCGATTTCGGCCCGTTCATCGGACAAGGCTCCGGCGGTTGCTCTCCGCCTTGACTGGACCGATTCCACGGGCGGGCGCAGCGCCTTGTTTACGAACGAGAAATGGAAGGTCAGGGGGGAGAAAGGAGATGAACAAACTATTGAATCGTTCGGTTCCTTGACCGTTGAATCTTGGTGGAATTTGCCTCCCTTGGGCGTTGATTCCTTGGACGACTATACCCAATGGAAACGGGCTTCGAACGCGAAGGCTGGAACCGATCCCGCCAGTTTCTTCACCCTGCCGGGTTTCGAGGTCGAACTCCTCCGCTCGGCGGGCAAGGAAGAAAACTCCTGGGTGAGCATGGCTTTTGACCTGAAGGGCCGAATTACCATTGGGCGAGAGGACAAGGGTTTGTTGCGCTTCAGCCTGTCGCCTGCTGGCAGTATCGAACGGGTCGAAACGATCGAAGACACCCTCAAGGAATGCCGCGGACTGCTTTATGCATATGGAGCCCTTTATGCGAACGCCAATAACTCGAGAGCCTTGTACAGGTTGCGTGATTTGGATGGCGACGGTCCATTCGAGGAGAAGAAAATCCTTCACCAATCCGAGGGCGGGGTGGGGCACGGGCGCAACGATTTGGCCCTCGGACCGGATGGAATGATCTACGCTATCCACGGGGACTCCGTTCATATTCCCGAGTTCATTCCTAATCGGACTTCGCCCCTCCGGCGCAAGCGCTTGCCCTACAGACCGAACGAGGGGCATGTCCTGCGAATGGACAAGGACGGCAAGCGAATCGAAATCTTTTGTGGCGGGTTGCGCAACCCTTACGGCATTGCCTTCAACAGACATGGCGAAGCTTTTACCTATGATGCCGATGCCGAGAACGACATGGGTACGCCCTGGTACCGTCCGACCCGGGTCAAGCACTTGACCAGTGGAGCCGACTTCGGATGGCGGGCGGTTACCGGGAGTTGGCCTCCGTATTACCCCGATCACCCCGACAACACTCAGTCAACCGCTCATATCGGAAAGGGTTCGCCTACCTCCGTGAAATTTGGCTACGGGAGTGGTTTTCCTCCCACCTATCGGAATGCCCTTTTCGTTTTGGATTGGACCTTTGGGCGGATTCTGGCCGTCCATATGATCGAGCGGGGCGCAGGATATGCTGGTGTGCCCGAGATGTTTTTGCAAGGACGCCCCCTGAACGTGACCGATCTGGCGTTTGGTCCGGACGGGGCCATGTATTTCATTACCGGTGGACGCCGGACGCAAAGCGCTCTTTACCGGGTTCGCTATGCGGGTACGAACGGACCGCGCAATAAAGCCACTTCTCAACAAAAGCTCCGTTCCGAACTTTCCGCAACGGCACGGGAGGTTCGTCGTAATTTGGAAAGGCATCATGGAAAACCTGATCAAGCAACCGGCCACACTTTGCCCGGTGATGGTTTGGCCGGCAAACTAGTCTCGCTTTGGGTGCATTTGGGTAGTGCCGACCCGCGTATCCGTAACGCCGCCCGCATCGCTTTGGAGCATCAACCCGTCGAGCGTTGGCGAACCGTCGCCTTGGCTGAAAATGGAAACCCAAGAACTCTCTTGACCGCTTGGACCGCCTTGATCCATGCCGATCCCGGGCAAGCATCGGCAATACTTGCCCGGTTGACCAATCTCGATTTATCGTCGTTCTCAGAGGACCTGAACCTCCAAGCGGCTCATTTGTATAGCCTCTGTCTTGCAGACGGTCCCGGAGTATTCAAGGAAGCCATTCTTGCCCAGCTTCGTCCCCTTTATCCAAACCAATCAGATAGGCTCAACGGGTCGCTCGTTCCGCTCCTCATCGCGCTCGATCCAAAATGGACCGTTGGCCGGACGATCGAATTGCTCGAATCGACCGATGATCCTGTTCAGACTGTCCATTATCTGTACCACTTGCGGCACGCCGAGGTTGGGTGGACTCAGGCACGCAGGGAGACCTATTTTCGAAAGATCGGGGAAGCGACCGGTTACGTTGGGGACAGTAGGGGCTTGCCCACTAGCTTGAAGAGAATAAGCAAAGACGCTTTGGCCACCTTGCCCGAAAGCGAGCGTCCAAAGTACGAAGTTTTGGCATCCGGCAAATCCAAGATGCCGCCCTTGCCCGATCTCTCTAGCAGGAAGTTCGTGAAGAATTGGAAACCGGAAGATTTTGCCGGAGACTTGGGCTTCGATCCTGAGCCCAAGGCTTTTGCTTCGGGAAGAAAGGCCTTCGAAGTGGCTCTTTGCAGCCGCTGTCATCGTTTTCAAGGTGCGGGCTATGCGGTGGGTCCCGATTTGACCGGGGTGGCGAGCCGCTTCGGTCGAAGCGATCTTTTGCGGGCTATTCTTTTGCCCTCCGAATCAATTGCTCAAAATTATCGGACCGACGTTCTTGAATTGGTCGAGGGAAGGAACTTGACCGGTCGGATCATTCCTACCTTGGATTATCGGTCTCCCTACCTCTTGCTTGCCGAGAATCCTCTGCAACCCGATGAAGCCATCAAGGTACCGAAGGTCGAGGTCCTCAAGAAGAGGCGTTCGGAACTGTCCATCATGCCCCCGGGACTATTGAACAACCTGAGCAAGCAGGAGGTTCTTGACCTTTTGGCTTATCTTGAGGGAAAGAAAAACTAGGCGAGGACTTCCTTCATCTCGCGCGTGCTGTCGGCGAAGGAATCCGCTTTTACACCCATTCTTTTCTGGATGGTTACGAACAGGTTGGAAAGAGGGACGTCGTTTTCGAACTTAAGGTATTGACCGTGTTGGTAACCCATGTCCCGTCCCCCGGCGAGCACCAAAGGGTAATTCGTATTGTTGTGCGTCTTGCTGTTGCTGCTACCGTAGAGCAGGCAGGTGTTGTCCAAAACCGTACCGTTGCCCTCCTTCATCTCACTTAGGCGCTTGATCAAGTAAGCCAGGCACTGGGTTTGGTAAAGATCCCACTTGCCTTTGTTTTCAGCGCCGACGCCCTTGCCCGCTCCATGAGCCAAACCGTGGGCATCCTTGGGGAAACCCAGAAGGGAGGGGAACTTGTTGGCGATGGAAATGGCTCCGTGCATGCTCGCCAGTTGGTAAGTCACAAATCGGGTGGAGTCGGTCTGAAAGGCAAGGGCAATCAAGTCGAGCATAGTGTAGATGAGTTTCTCCGGCGTCTCATTGTCCGCTTCCAGGCTGAGACCCTCCGCATTCACTTTGGGACGGGGCACGTCCAACCATTGAGCGGAGCGCTCAACGTCCTGTTCGATCTCGCGGACCGAAGTAAGATATTGATCGAGCTTGTCCTGATCGGTCTTTCCCAACTTCCGGTGCAAAGACTTGGCGTCATCGAGGAGCAAATCCAAATGACTGCCCGTCCGGGTAAGGCCTTTTCTTTGGGCATCGATCGATTCTCCGCTCAAGCCAAAGAGGCGCTCAAAAACCAGAGCGGGACGGTTGAAGGAGGGGATCGGTTGACCGGTGTTCGAAAAGGAAAGCGTGTTGGCCCGGGTGGGCATCCCCGTGCCGCCATCGGAAGAAAGAGCAAGACTGGAAAACCGGGTTTCTGATCCGAGACGATGGGAATGAGCCATGAACTGATCCAACGAGATTGAGTTTTTCAATCCGTTTGCCTTCAAGCTCATTTCTTCACCGGTTAGAAAAGTATCACCGCTGTCATGACCGCCGATGCGCCTGACTTTCGGATGACAAAGTCCGCCTAGGACGGTGACTTGGTCACGCCAAGGCTCAAGGGGTTTCAAGGATTTGTTGAAGGTAAAATCCCGTCCTTCGCCTTTGGGAAACCAATTCCAATCGGCGAATTCACTGTCCTTGCCGGGCAGACTTACTCCGTATGGAAAGTAAATGGAGCAAAATCTTCGCGGCGGACCGGGTGGAACCGACTCCGCCAATGACTCCATCCAAGGCAAAGCCATGCAAATGCCCGAGGCCTTGAGCATGGATCTCCTGTTCATCTTTGGTTTGCCCAATATTTTCATTCTTTTAAGGTGAATTATCCTAAAATTTAATGCGAATCGAAAGTTTCGCTGAGAACGATATTTTGGATCAGACCCGACAACCGGTACCCGTCTTTCGAAAAGTCCTTTTTCAATTCACTGATCAAAAGCTCGTCGTCAAGGGTCAAGGATCGCCCCAAAGCATAGGCAAGAACTTTGGAACAAAGGGCATGCGCAAACTGATCCTTGCGATGACTAAGAATGAACTTTTGTAGTTCCATCACTCCGTTCACCTGGTGATTGCCGGGCAAGATGGTATCCGAGGAAATGGGCTTTTTGTGAACCGTGGATTTCTTTCGCTTCAATCCGATCGCACTGAATCCCTCCATGGCGACTCCCCATGGATCAAGGGAGCGGTGGCAATCATTGCAGGATTCCTTTTGCCGGTGAACCTCCAACTGTTCCCGAAGACTAAGCTTTTCGAAGTCCTTTACGCTTTGTTCGATTCCGGGCACGTCGGGCGGGGGTGGCTTGGGTGGATCATCCAAGAGTCGCTCGCGGATCCAAACCGCTCGCCGGATTGGATGAGATTCCGCTCCGTCGGATCCGGACAGGTGAAAGGAAGCGTGACCGAGTATGCCTCCCGGACGATTCGTTCCCTTTAGGGATGTTCTCTCGAACCGTTGTGACTTGGGTCCATCCATTCCGTAGTGTTTGGCCAACCGGGCATTCAGCATCGTGAAGTCGGCGTCAATGATTTGCATCATAGATTCGTCTTGGTTCAAGATCTCCTTGAAGAATTCAATGCTTTCGGACTGCATATAAGGTTTGAGACGGTTATCGAAGTTTTGGTGGTATCTCGGATTGACCGCAACCCGGTCGACTCCGCCAAGGTCAAACCACTGTCTGCTGAATTCCTCGCCGAATCTGAGAGCCTTCGGATTTTTGAGCATTCGGTTAACTTGCCCGGCAAGAATTTTTCGGTCGCGGAGTTTGTTCTGATCCGCGAGAGAGCGAAGTTCGTCGTCGGGCATGGATGACCAAAGAAAGTAGGATAAACGGGTAGCCAGTTCGTGAGGGGATAGGTTCTTGGGTTTGCTTTTTGAGGATTTCGGTTCGCTCATGTAAAGAAAGTGGGGGGATGCGAGACTGGTGGCCAGGGTTTCCTTCAAAGCCAAAACGGATGAGTTTTCCTCCAAGCTGATTTTCTCGAAATGCCGATGCCACTTGGAAGCCGTCCGCTCATCAATCGGTCTTCTCCAAGCTCGTTTGAGGAACCGGGAAATGACTTTTTTCGCAGTTTGGGCTTCAGATAAATCTTCATCGGACCTTACGATTTTTTCATGGGATAGGGGAGGCCAACTGCGATAATCGTCGGCTACGAATACAACCGAATCGATGATGATTTTGGAGAATGCGGGATCTTCCGGATAATACTTGGTTATCTTCTTTTTGATCTTTCCTTTCTTGTCCTTGGTTTCCTCGACTCGTTCCAGTTGCTTGGGCGGAGGCATGCCGTCATCAAGAGCGTTCCTGAAAGTAAGCACCCCATTGAGTTTGTCATCCGGGACGTTGGCCAGAGTCATGGGAAACAACTCGGCATAGGAGGTGATTTCGTAAGTCCTGGTTTCGTTCGAATCGATTACAAGATCGGGTAAATCACCTTGGATGTTCAAGGTCAGCCCGGCTACGAAAAACCCATAAGTTCCCTGGAGGATGGGAGAAGGACCGCCTGGTACAGACTCCTTGCGGGCTCTGATTCTGATCGTGAACCTCCCGGTTTTCGGAGGCTTTTTGAAATTTCCATGCCAATAATTGACCCGTCCCAATCGGTCGGAGGACTTGCCCATGTACAATTTGCTGCTTGGACCGCGGATGTTCCCCTTGTTCCATTTTACTTCGGAAACTTTGGCCTCCGGCTGTTCGCCCTCATGCAAAATCAAACCAAAGGCTTTGCGGGCCGTTTTCAGGTAGTGCTCGATTTGCAGGGAAGACATTCCGAGCGATTTGCCATTGTTGAGAAACCCGTCCGGAGAGAGCGGGTCATCGGAAAGCCCCAAGGTGTAATCCATCCTCAAGCCAAGCAGATCTTCCATGGTGTATTGGTATTCGTTCTTGTTCAGGCGTCGGATCACGGCTTCTGAATCCTCGCCTTGCATCTTTCGGATGGCTTCCTTCAGGTTGGTATCGATCCATTCCGTGATGACTTTGCGCTGCCCGGAAGTCAGGGGCTCCTCGTCTTCGGGAGGCATCTCTCCCAGCTTGATCTGATCCGATGCGTCGTGCCAGGTCTCGGCCGCCGCCCGATCGTTGAGAAAATCAACCGATAGGTTGTCGAAGCGCAACTTGCCTTTTTGCTTATCCGGACCATGGCACTTCACGCAATGGGCTTGGAGAATCGGACGCACTTCTTTTTCAAAGGAATAAGACGAGGCTTGCCCGTTTACGCTCTGCGTTAGGAACGCACCAAACAGCAAGGAGAAGGGTCTCCAAATAGGGATTGTTTTTCTATTTAAAAACACATTTTAAACTCTATCGCCTCTCAAGCGTCCGCAAAAGGAAAAAACCTTTTTTTTCCTTGTTTTTTGTTCGCCTGCCCACGCCATTTTTCTCTTGGTAAAAAACGAATTCAATCGATTCACTCATAACCCAATCAGCATGAAACGATCCCTTGTCTTTTTTCTTCTCTTTTGCTCTATTGCAGCGTTTGTTCCAAGCTCTCGAGCCGCCCCGCCCAACGTTATTATCATCATGGCTGACGATCAGGGCTATCAGGACCTAGGTTGCTTCGGCTCGCCCAAGATCAAGACGCCCCACATCGACCGTATGGCCGAGGAAGGCATGCGCTTCACCGACTTTTACTCGGGCGCCCCGGTTTGCACCCCATCCCGGGCTGCTCTTCTAACTGGTTGCTATGCAAAAAGAGTGGGTGGCTTGGGCGTGCTCTTTCCCCGGGACAAGCGGGGCCTCAACCCGGATGAGGTTACCATAGCGGACCTGCTCAAGACCAAGGGCTACGCCACAGCCTGCATTGGTAAATGGCACCTCGGTCACCTCAAAGAGTTTCTGCCCACCAGCCAAGGTTTCGACACTTACTTCGGGGTTCCGTACAGCAACGACATGACCATCGATCCGAGTCAGCCCCTAGCCAACGACGTCGTGTTGCGGGAAGGGGTCACCCTGGACAACATAAAGAACCGAGTGAAGAAAAACCTCGTGCCCCTCATGCGCGATACAAAAATCATCGAATATCCGACCGACCAGAACACCCTGACCAAGCGCTACACCGAGGAAGCGATTGCCTTCATCAAAAAGAACAAAGAGAGCCCCTTCTTCATCTACCTGCCACATACTATGCCGCACATTCCTCTCTATGCCTCCCCTCAATTCGAGGGGAAAAGCGAGATCGGGCTTTATGGGGACACCATCGAGGAACTCGACTGGTCGACCGGGCAAATTCTCGAGACCCTCCGCAAGCTCAAGCTCGATCAGAACACCTTGGTCATCTACACCTCCGACAACGGTCCTTGGAAATTGAGCTCCAATTCCTGGGTCAAGGGCAACATGAACCGCCGGGTCGGGGGCTTTGCCCATCCTCTCAAAGGCTATAAGTTTTCCCGTTTCGAAGGCGGGATGCGCGTTCCCACCGTGATGTGGTGGCCGGGCCGCATTCCTGCCGGCCGGGTATGCTCCGAAGTGGGGGCCAGCATGGATTTCCTTCCGACCTGCGCAGCGATCTCCGGGGCCAAGATGCCCGATGATCGCGTGATTGACGGGAAGAACCTTCTTCCCTTGATGGAGGGCCGCAAAGGAGCGAAGAGCCCGCACCAGGCGTTCTTCTATGGAACGGAAGCCGTACGGAGCGGAAAATGGAAATTGAAAGGAAGAGAATTGTTCGATCTGGATAAGGATATCGGGGAAACCCGGAATCTCGCCTCGGACAACCCCGAGGTCGTCCAACGTCTCGGTGGCTACTTGGCCGCCCACAAGGAAGACCTGGCCCAGAACAAGCGCCCTGCGGGTGGCCCGACCAAGCAACCCCGGAAGAAAAAGAAATAAACGAGGAAAAAGAGTGCCCGCCATGTTCTCGTTTGAGTATGGGTTAGTTTTGTCCCAAGCGGCAATACTTCGTATATTGAAAGATAGGGGTTTATTTAAATTTTACCTAGCATGTTTTCGAATCTTTACTTGAAATTCTTTCTGCTCATACCCTATTTGAGCTTGGTCACTTTGGCTGCTTCCCCGTCCTCGTCTGAATTCATTCTTTCGTCGGGGACTTCTTTCAAAATGCAGGTAGCTAGAGACGACTTGTTGGCAGGGGTTCCTTTCGAGTCCAACCTCGATTTGGCTGCAGGGGATCTTTTCAAACTGACCGATGGATTGGGCAGCAAGACCAACCCGGCCTTTCGGACTTTCGCTCGAGACGGTACAGACGATTGGGTCATTACTTTTTCAAACCTTAAGATTCTCGAATTGAGGGAGATTCGGGTCTTTTCCTGGAATGGGGACATTCGATCTCAACAGGATTTCGATCTTGCCTACAGCATGGACCGTGGAAAGACCTTCGTTCCTTTGGCCAAGCGTATTTTGGCTCCCGAAAACGGAGCCTCTAACTTGACCCGCGTTCCATGCTCTTTATCCAAAGTGACTGATCTTCGGTTTGTCTTCCGAAACCCGGGCGATGACGTTAACCCCAAAAACTCTCATCACTCCTCCCTTCTTGAGATTGACGCCATTGGGACTCCAGTGGTTCCTCTTACCTTTGCGGAGGCGAAAGAGGCTGGCCGGGCCAACTCGGCCTTGCTTTCCTCTCATGAGGTCGGGGCAAGCAAAGACGGGCTTTTAACTGAAAAATCGGCCCAAGCGAACCTCTCCGTTTTCCATTCTTCCATCTGGCCTGCTCTTGAACAAAGTTGCCTCCATTGCCACGGGCCTGAAAAACAAAAAGGCAAATTCCGAATCGACACGCTCAACCCGGACTTGATCAAGGGTGGAGACAAGGACTGGTGGTTGGAGGTAATGGACGTGCTGAGCAATGGAGAGATGCCTCCCGATGATGCCCAAGTGGCGTTGTCCGATGCAAACCGTTCTAAGACCATCGATTGGCTTGCCTTGGAACTTCAAAGGGCTTCGAGAATAGCCCGCATTGAAAAGGGGAACTCTTCTTTCCGTCGGCTTACCCGTTACGAATACAACTATGCGCTTGAGGACTTGCTCGGAGTGTCGTTGTCGGTCGATAAAATGCTGCCGCCCGAAACCGCGTCGGAAGATGGCTTTAAAAACAGTTCCGAACTTTTGCAGATGTCTCCCATGCAATTTCAAATCTATCGTGAAATGGGATTGAAGGCCTTGAAGCGGGCTACGGTAACCGGGGAACGCCCCAAGCCCGTCACCTATCTTGTTTCAATGGAGCAAGAGTTTGAAAAGTTGGCTGCCAATCCAAAGACGAAATTTTTCGAAACTGGGGACAAAAGCTATGAAAAGATCCGGAACTCAATGCATCTTTTTAATTCCTGGACGGGGCGGGGTTCTCCTTACAAGGCAGGCAAATTAACCCCTGAAACGGATTCCGAGGCCGGTCCGTCTAGCCCGGTTTCGGGGGTTTTCATGGCCTTGCCGAGATCGAACGAGTTAAAATGGAACCTGGACCGTTTTCTGCCGGACGATGGAGTCATGCGGGTTAGTATCCGAGCCTGGCGTTCCTCGGATAACCCGGATGAGGATGCGAGCCTGCGCCTTGGTCTTAGCGCTCACACCAGTAACAACGCCAACTTTTCCAACATAATCAGCGAACGCGATATGCCCGTTACGGGAACGGTGGAAAATCCTCAGTATGTTCATTTCGACGTCTACCTCGAAGACATTCAACGAAACCCCTTCCGCAAACATGCCACGACCTTTCCGAGGAGGGATGAATTCCTCCATATTAAAAACATATCCAATGCCCATGGCAAAGAACCGCTTCAAGTTCACTTGGACCGAATCGAAATCACCGCGCCCTTTTATGCTCAATGGCCACCCGCCACCCACAAAAGAATTTTCTTCGATAGCAAGGACAAGGAAAACGAAAAAAAATACGGTGGCGAAGTTCTTTCCCGGTTCATAAAGCGTGCCTGGGGTCGCCCTGCCAGTTCCGTTGAGATCGACCGTTTCATGGGGTTGTTCGATCAATTCAGGCCTGACTTCGATACTTTCGAGGGGACGATGCAGGAAGTTTTGGCAACGGTTCTCGCTCACCCCAAATTCCTCTACCTGACTCAACGCATTACCGAAAATAAGAACGGGGGCTTGTCGAGGATCGATGACTGGGAATTGGCCAAACGCCTTGCCGTTTTTTTGTGGTCGAGTATTCCGGATGCTCGACTGCAACAATTGGCTGAAGAAGGAAAGCTTAAGCAGCCTGTCACCCTCCAAACCGAAGTCAAACGCATGTTGGCCGATTCCCGTTCCAATCGGTTTGTCGCGCATTTTGTCGACCAATGGCTTGGTTTGGACGGCATGGGAAGCGTCACGCACGTCACCGACGATGCCTTGAAAGATGCAATGCTCAAAGAACCCGTTGCCTTTTTCGACGATCTCTTGAAGCGAAACGGCAGTGTTTTCGACTTCATCCATTCCGACTATGCCTTGGTCAACGAAAGGTTGGCGAAGCACTATGGGATCAGGGACGTGCTTGGCTCTCGTTTTCGCAAAGTGTCCATCGAACCGCATCTCAACCGTGGTGGGCTTTTGACCGGTTCCGCCGTTCTTGCCATGAACTCGGACGGGAAGGATTCCAATCCTTTGAAACGCGGAGTTTGGATGCTGGAAAGTATCCTCGACGATCCCCCTCCACCGCCTCCTCCCAATGTTCCGGAAGTGGATCTTGCCGATCCCGAAATCCAAAAAATGACCCTGAAGGAGCGCATAGCGGACCACCGTAGCGATGCGGCCTGTTATTCCTGCCATGCGAGAATCGATCCATGGGGAATTGCATTTGAAAATTATGATGCCCTCGGTTCCTACCGCACGAAGATCGATCGCAAACCGGTCGACGCCACCGCCTTGCTTTTCAACAAGCAACCCTTGGACGGAATGATGGGATTGAAGCGTTATTTGCTCGAGGAAAGACAGGATCAATTTGCCCGGGCCATGGTTCGGAAGATGATCACTTATGCTCTCGGTCGCCCTCTTTCCTTTTCCGATCATGCCGAGGTGGAAGATCTCGCGTCGGAGTTCAGAAAAAAGGGGGACCGCCTGGGAGACCTCATTTTTTTAATTACCCAAAGCGAAATTTTTAACTCGAAGTGACCTTTGGTTGGTTTAATTTAAATAAATAAGGATGATCACCTATGATAAATCGAACTCCTTGGGTCGCAGAACCTTCCTGCGAGGCGCCGGTCTCGCTCTTGCTTTGCCGTGGTTCGAATCCTTTGGCTCGTCAAGTCTGCCTTCGGGCAAGACCCCGAAGCGATTCGTAAGCATATATCATCCGGATGGAGTGGGTGTTCCACTCAAGGAAGATCCGGCTTGGAAGGCTTGGAGTTGGTTCCCCCATGGCGGGGAAAAGGATTTTGAACTCACCAAAGTACTGGATGTTTTGGAACCTCTTCGCAGTGACGTTACGATTTACGCAGGTCTTTCACATCCGGCCGTAAGGCGCGTTCACGGTCATTCCAATGCCGACCAGTATTTGACGGGAGCCGACACGAAGGGCCACGGCCCGTACAAGAATTCGATCTCTCTCGATCAGGTATACGCAGAATATATCGGTGATGAAACACGGCATTCCTCGTTGGTCATGTCTACAAACGGTGGCATCGGTGGGCCAAGGGGGGCTCAAACTCAGTCCTTCAACCGGGAAGGCCGGCCCATTCCGGCCATGAACAAACCAAAGCAAATTTTCGACATGCTGTTTACAGCGGGAGACAAGGTTGCATCCGCGAAATTGGCCCGGAGCAAAAGCGCCCTTGATTTACTGATGGACGATACCCGTTCTTTGGGAAGAAAACTTTCGAAGCATGATCAGGATACTCTCCAACAATATCTTGATTCGGTCCGAGATACCGAGGTCAAGCTAGTCAAAGCACAGCAATGGCTAGACGCACCCTTGCCCCAAGTTGATGCTTCTAGCCTCCATCTCGAAGCAGGTCCGAAAGAGGCTAGGCAATATTTTCAGACCATGTACGATCTGATCTACCTTGCCTTTTTGAGCGACTCCACACGGGTCGCGACTTTTCAATTAGGGCGAGAGAACGGCGGAGGCCCCCACGATTTGCTTTCCAAGGCCGTGGGCTTGGGAGGCGCTCATGCCCTGACTCATGAAGTCAAAAAGAAAGACGGTTGGCAAAATCTTGGAACCTACAACCGCTATCAAGCGGAGGAATTCGGTCGATTCGTATCCAAGCTCAAGAATACGAAAGAACCAATCGGTGATGGCAACATGTTGGATAACACTTTTGCCATGCATGGCTCGGCATCCAGTAGCTTTCACCTTTCCCGCAATTATCCCATTATTTCAGCAGGAGGAAAAAACCTTGGTTTTTCCAATGGCCGTTATCTTAACTACGTCGGCTTTCGCGAGGATGGCAGCTTGCCGGGCGCCGGAGTCACAAGCGATGCCGGATGGCGAAGCCAAGTGAAGGAAGAAGAACCTCCGCTTGCGAAACTATTCGTCAGTATTCTTCAAAGGCTCGGAGTCGAGACTGATTCGTTCGCCGGATATTCCGGGACCTTGGAACGGGTCTGAATCGGGGCAGGTAAGCCTTCTCCCGGCGATTCTAATTTCCCTCCCTACGATCCGTCGATGGAATTTTCCTCGTTGGAGAATTTTGATATTGTAGATACAATTGAATCTTTTATCTCAAGAACTTTCTAACTAATGCACTCAAATTACATCCCGCCCAAGCGCAAAACCAAAGTGGTTTTCGTGCAACTTGGTTCTCCGGAAGCTCCGACTGCAAGCGCCTTGCGCAAGTATTTGCGCAATTTCCTTGGTGATCCCCGGGTGATCGACCTTCCCGCTTGGAAATGGAAGATCATTCTCAACTGCTTCGTCCTTCCTTTCAGGCCAGCGAAATCGGCCAAACTTTACGAAAGGATCTGGGATGGAAAGAGTTTCCCTCTGATCACTAACACCGAGAATTTCACAAACAATGTCCGCGAGGAACTCCAGAAGATCGATCCCGAAGGCTATGTCGAGGTCAACCATGCTTTCCTGCTTTCGCCCCCTTACGTCAACGAGGTCTACGACAGTTGGGAAGAGGATTTGAGAAACAATGTCGGAGCAACCAAGTTGATGGTTATTCCGATGTTTCCGCAATATTCGGAAAGTACCATCGCCTCCGGAGTGGATGCTTTGGCCAAGGAACTCTCCAAGCGTGTCAAAATCCCCACCTTTGAGGTCATCACGAATTTTCACAGAACCCATGCCTTCATCGACAACTCGGTCACCCAAGTCGACGCGAAAGTCGTTGAACTCAAGAAGCAGGGCGTCGAAGTCGACAAACTCGTCATTTCTTTCCATGGAATGCAGAAGAGGCGTATTGTTTTCAAGGGTGACGACTACTACCGGCACTGTTACGAGACCTTCCGCCTTATCGTCGACCGATTGAAGCATTTGAAACCCGAACAGGCTGTCATGACCTTCCAGAGTCGTTTCGGCGCGGAGGAATGGATTACTCCTTACACTGAGGATACGGTTGAGAAATTGATTGAGGACGGGAACAAGGAATTGATGGTTTATTCCCCGAGTTTCGTCGCCGATTGCTTGGAAACCACGGACGAATTGGGTCACGAGTTGGCCGAGGAGGCGAAGGAGTGGGGTGGAAACGTTTATCCGGTCGAGTGTCTCAATACCAACGAGCAGTGGTGCAAGGATTTCGCCAAGTACGTGATGACCCAAGCCGAGGGCTCGGCGCAGGATAAGGAAGACATCGAATACCAGTTGAAGGCCGAGGATTACGATCAGATGCCCGAATTGGCCATGAATCAGTCGTAAGTCGGGAAGACCCTGCTTTTTGCAAATAATTCCTTCCCTTTGCCTTTTTAAGCTCGTTGAGCTCGGTCTCCTCCTCTTACGATGAGAGGATGAAGAAAGTACTCACTTTGTTTGTAGCCGTCTTGCTCCCACCTGCATTCGCTGTGTACGCGAAGCATCACGAGAAAAAAGTGGAATCCGACTCCTCTGTCCCGCCCGTGGTTACACCCGGCGTGCACGGCACCCCGGATCAAGCGGGGACGCCACCTTCGGACGCCCTTGTATTGTTTGACGGCAAGAATTTTGATCATTGGGAAAGCGGGAAGGGAGGGGAAGTGAAGTGGAAGATCGTGGACGGAGTCATGGAGGTGGTTCGAGGCACCGGAACCATACAGACAAAGATGAAGTTAGGTTATGGCCAGTATCACGTGGAATGGCGTACGCCCGAGGTGGTCAAGGGATCTGGTCAGGGGAGAGGGAATTCGGGTTTTTTCCCTTTGGGCGGGCCTGAAGTCCAGGTTCTTGATTCCTATGAGAATTCAACCTATTCCCATGGACAGGCGGGCGCCGTTTACAACCGTTACCCCCCCTTGGTCAACGCCTGCCGTCCTCCCGGCGTGTGGCAAACCTATGACGTCATCGTGCATGCCCCGATCTTGGATGACAAGGGGAAGTACCTTCGTAAAAGCGCCTACACGGTTCTCCACAACGGAGTATTGATTCAGGACAATATGGAAGTCGGGGGGAACAAGGAAAAGACGGGCAACCTGAGGCTGCAGGATCATGGCAATCCGGTTCGTTATCGGAACATATGGTTCAGGCCCTACCGCGATCCCATTCCGATGAAGCGTAAATAAATCCACTTTTGGAAATCCTTGAAAAATGAAAACTCTCCTCAGACTAACCTTCTTCATTCTTGCCACCGTAGGAATTAGCCTGTTGGCCCAAGATCAACGTCCCAACGTCGTCTGGTTTTTTGCCGAAGACACCTCCCCGTGGATGGGAACCTATGGTCACGAAGCCAACAAAATGGCCACCCCCAACATCGACTCGATTGCCAAATCAGGCGTCCGCTTCGACCGGGCTTTCGTTCCGGCACCCGTCTGTTCGGCCTGCCGTTCCTCCATGATGGTCGGGGCGAGCCAGATCCGCTTTGGTTCGCATGAACACCGCTCGTCCCGGGCCAAGGACGCCCAGCTTTATTTACCCGAGGAGATTAAACTTCTGCCTCAAATCATGAAGGAGGCGGGTTACTCGACCTTTAATCATGGAAAGACCGATTACAACTTCGTGTGGGAAAACGACAAGGTCTACTCGAAGATCAAGCTCAAGGGACAGGCCGACAGTTGGGAAATTCTCAAGCAAAACCAACCCTTCTTCATTCAATTTCAAACCAAGGGTGGAAAAATCAACACCAAAAAACTTCCTGTGGGGAGGCGCACCGATCCTTCCACGGTTACCGTGCCCGCCGATTATCCTCAGAACGATTTATACCGTAAAGTCGTGGCTCAACATTGCGACGCAATCCGCGTCGATGATGATCATATTGGCAAAGTCCTGGCGGGTCTCAAGGCATCCGGACTCCAAGAAAATACTATCGTGGTTTACCTGTCCGACCACGGGGCCAATCACTTGGTCAGGCACAAGCAGATGCCGACGGAGGGTGGCCTTCACGTGCCCTTCGTGCTTATGGGACCTGAAAAATGGGTGCCCAAGCAGGGAACCCGCAAGGACTTGGTCAGCAC
>JAYOMW010000030.1:0-3336 GCA_038121045.1 Opitutia bacterium | reverse complement strand
GGGACCGTCAGGACTATTTGAAAAACCTCAAGCAACTCTACTTCGCGGGGAAACTTTCCGAAGACCTGAAAAGGATTTATTTTGGGGAACGCCCCAAGGAAGAACTCTACGACGTGAGGAAAGATCCTGCTCAGGTGCATAACCTGGTCGGCGATCCCAAGTTCGCCACCGAACTTAACCGTCACCGCAAGCTCCTCGACGCTTGGTTGGCTAAGGGCGACAAGGGAGAGGGCGAAGAATCCCCCAATGCGCTCCGCCACAACGGGGACGATTGGCAAGGCGGGCGCGGGGTGAACCCGGAGTATGAAATCAACCGCGAAGACAACGATGGGGACGGACTGTCCGACAAGTGGGAGAAGATCAACGGTCGCGATCCGCAGGACGGTCGTCTCGCCTATGAATTCGATTGCGGCGGCTGGCAGACCGAAGGGTGGCAGGGAAAAGGAATACGCGACAACATTGCGGGCTTTCTGGGCTTCCTCCAATTCCGGTTACCGGAAAAACCCGGTTCGCTTGTTCGCAAGGGCCTCCAGGTCAAGCCAAATGGATCTGACCAAGCTTTGCTCATCACCTTGCGGGCCGATGCACCGGTCGAAATCGAAGCCCTCGCTAATGGCAAATCCCTTGGTTCGGCAACGAAAGTGACCTCTTCCAAGCAATTCAAGGAAGTTCGGGTTCCGCTGGCTGGCAATGTGAATTGGAAAGGAATGATCAAATCTCTCGAGATCAAACTCAAGGGAGCCGAGGGAACCGACTTGGAAATCGACGTTATTGAGGTACAACGC
The DNA here is from genome assembly GCA_038121045.1 of Opitutia bacterium. Classification (GTDB taxonomy): domain Bacteria; phylum Verrucomicrobiota; class Verrucomicrobiia; order Opitutales; family Seribacteraceae; genus Seribacter. The sequence goes on along the minus strand of JAYOMW010000030.1, from coordinate 2,551 downwards.
ATATGAGCCCTTTCTTCGTTTCAATGAGGATCCCTGTGTTTAGTTCCTTACTTCTTCTTGGAGTTTGCTTCGTCGCTCAGGCCAAAGAAAAAAACAAGCTTTACGAACTTTCCGTTCGGGCGAGCAAGATCAACCCACAAGCCAAGGAACACCCGAAACTCAATTTTACCTTCGCCGAGGTCAAGGGCAAGAATCAGGATCTTCAGCACGCGATAGTCGACACTCGTGTCCCGTCCCGTGACCGACTGGTGATTTGGTTGATGAGTTACAACGGTGAACTTTCCAAGTACTTGAGCGGTTTGGGCCTGCACTTGATCCAACCTCACTATGCCAACCGCTGGTTTTCCACCGTGCCCAAAGAAACGCACGATACCGGAGAGTGCCTGGGAAACATTCGTTTGGAGGCAGCCACGGGTGAAGACCATAGTCCGCTCGTCGTGATTCCCAAGCCCGATGGGTTGGCGGCCCGTTCGCTGAAATTCGTCCAATGGTTGGCCAAGGAAAACCCTCAAGGAAAATGGGAACGCTTTCTGAATGAAAACCAAACGGATCTACGATGGGACAAGATCATTCTTTCGGGCAGTTCTCACGGGTCGACCACCTCCGCCCGTTTTGCCAAGCATCAAAAGGTCGCCCGGGTGGTTGCGTTTGCGGGGCCCCGCGATCAGTTGGAATCCTGGCAAAGTTTACCGTCTGCCACTCCCCCCAACCGTTACTTCGCCTTCACCCACGTTCTCGACAAGGGATGGACGGCCAATCACTATTGCCGCTCTTGGCAAATGCTCGGGTTGGCCAAGTTCGGGCCCTTGGTGAACGTCGAGAAAACCAAGTTTCCGTTCGGAAACTCGAGACGTTTGATTACTGACTTCGACGTCGATGGAAACGCCGACAAAGCACACGGCATCGTTGTTCGCGACGGGCGTTGGAAGGAAGTTTGGAAATATCTCTACACTCATCCGGTCGAGCAGGTGGGCAAACCCGTGCCGCCCGATCCCGATTGTACGATGAAGATCCGCCCGAATTGACGGGCTGCCCGGATTCCTTATCGATTCTTACTCCGAACCCTATGCCAGACAATTCCATTACCATTACCGATTTGCGGATCACTCCGGTTGCGATTGCCGATCCGCCGATCCGTAGTTCCTACGGTTTGCACCAGCCTTACGCCTTGCGCACCATCGTCGAGTTGGTGAGTGGGGACGGAGTCATCGGGGTGAGCGAGACTTATGGGGGCCAAGAACCCATGAAGGCCCTCGAAGGGCTTCGCGATCAGATCATCGGAGCCGATCCGTACCGCCTGACCGGGATCCTGGCGTCTTTGGTTCAAGGTCGGGAATACGGAGGCGATGCGTCCCAGACCTACCTCGTTCCCGGAGAAAACCCTCTTGATGCCACATCCAGAACCTATGCCGCTGTAGAGGTGGGTTGCCTCGATTTGATTGGGAAATCAGTCGGAGTTCCGGTTTGCGACCTGATCGGAGGCCGGGTGAGGGACAAAGTTCCCTTCTCCGCTTATCCTTTTTACAAGCATGCCGGTGGGGGTGGCGAGGGAGAGGACGCACGACCGGACAAGTATGGAGAGTGCCTCACGCCCGAGACCCTCGTCGGGCAAGTGGTGAAGATGCGGGAGGAGTACGGATTCGGATCGATCAAGTTCAAGGCGGGCGTTTTGCCTCCCGAGGAGGAGATTGAGACGGTCAAAGAACTGTATCGCGAACTTGGGCCGGAGGTGCCCTTGCGCATCGACCCGAACTCCGCCTGGACGGTCGATACCTCGGTTCGCGTGGGCCGGGAATTGGCCGAGGAATTGGGAAGGGGAGGGTACCTGGAGGACCCGACGGCTACCATCGAAGGCATGGCTGAAGTTCGCCGTCGCCTGCTCGCCGAGGGGATCGAAACCCCTCTCGCCAGTAACGTTGCAGTCACCTGTTTCGGGGATATTCCGGAGTCCGTTTCCAAGGATGCCGTACAAATCATTTTGTGTGATCATCACTACTGGGGAGGAATGCGTCAGGTGCAAATGTTGGCCAACCTCTGCAAGACTTTTGGCCTGGGCATGTCCATGCATTCCAACAACCACCTCGGGGTTTCCTTGATGGGGATGGCCCATGTTGCAGCCGCCACTCCGCATCTGACCTATGCCTGCGATACGCATTACCCTTGGCAGACCGAGGAAGACGAAGTGGTTCTCGGAGGCCGGGTGCCGATCGTGGACGGGTGCGTGGAAATCCCCGATCGGCCCGGATTGGGAGTAGAACTCGATTATGATCAATTGGCCCGGGGCAAGGAGCGTTATGACAAGTGTCCTTACCACAAACGCGATGATGCCGCTGAAATGCGCAAGCACGTCGATCCCACTTGGGAACGCAAGCTTCCCCGTTGGTAAGCTTTGTTGGGTTCCTCCAAAAAATTATCCGCCTTCATGGCAAAGGAAACTTGCATGCGTCCGAAGCCTGCTCAAAATAAAAGAGTCATTCCGATCTCTTAACCCAAACCAAATCATGAGAACATACACGCTTGGATCCATCTTTTCATCAATCGTCTTTCTTGC
>JAYOMW010000029.1:0-26471 GCA_038121045.1 Opitutia bacterium | reverse complement strand
GACTCTTGGTGGGCCATCCCTCCCGGTAGGTAAATATGAATCACGCTTTTGGCCGGGCCATCTTTGGTCTCGTAAAATTTTTGGGCTCCGTGTGATTTGATTTGCAGGAAATCAGCCAAAGAAAGGCCCAACCCCCCGATAAAACCAACGTGCATGAATTCACGGCGTGAGAAATGGTGCGGCAATTCAAAGCATTTGTTTTTCATAGTGGCAGATTACTAATTTAGGATTTGTTTCAAAAATGACTATATTCGCACTTAATATCCAATCAAGCCAGTTTTATCCTTTTTTTGTAAGTTTTTTTTGCATGAAAGCTTCAATTGCATTGCAATAAAAAAATTACAAAGCTAAACAATAAAATAAAAAAAATTATTGAAACACAAAAACTTTAAAATATAATAAAAAATTGCATTGCAATTTAAGCTTGAAGCATTATCTCTTGGTTAAGATGGCAAAAGGAAAGACAGTGACGATCAGGGTTCCTGAAGACACTTTCGACGAAATCAAGGGGATTTGTTCGGATTTGGGAGATGCTTACAACTTCAATCAATTCGTCAACCAAAGCCTTGGAGCCATTCTTGAAGTGATTCGGTACGAGGGAAAGGACGTGCCGATTCCGAAGTTCGCCGCGATGGCCCGCTTGATGAAAAATTACGAAAAGGACCTTTTTGTTGCCAAAGTAGAAAGGGAGAGTGATTCGTGAGCGGTTCAAGTTGCAATGAAAAGAACGAAAAAGGCAGATCCGTTTATCTGGCTATGGCGAAGCTTTGGATTCCGGTTTCCTTGTTCTTGTTCTTTCTGGCATCCATTCTGAGCCGGGAAGAATTGTTGGAAAGATTTTTGGGAAACGCATCGAACGTGGTCCGACAAAGCATAGAGTATGGTTCCCAAATCGGCCTGTGGCTCTCCGCGGCTTTTCTCGTTCAAAGAATGATCACGATTTTTATTTGGGATGGTTTGATATCGGGGATTTCCGGCAGGCCGATTCCGCGTTTACCCAAGGACGTAACCGCGATTATCGTTTTCGCCTTGGCCGCAGTGGGGGTCGTGGCGACCGTTTTCGATCAATCGGTTACAGGGATTTGGGCTACCTCGGGTGTTCTAAGCATTGTCGTAGGGATTGCCCTGAGGAACGTAATTCTTGACATATTCATTGGCCTTTCGATGCATGTTGAGCAACCTTTTCGGATAGGTGACTGGGTCATGATTCACCAAAACCGGCGTGAAACCCACATCATCGGTCAAGTGATCGAAATCAATTGGCGCACCACCCGGCTCAAGACTACGGCCAAAAACATGGTAGTCGTGCCCAACAGCAAGATGGGTGAGGTCATTCTGACCAATTATATGCAACCCAAACCTCATTTCCGCATGGATTTGGAATTCGTGCTCGATTATTCGATTCCATCAAGTCGGGCCATTCGCATCCTTTCCGCCGGTGTCAAGGCGTTGATCGATGATCGCCGTATTCTTTCGGACCCCGAACCGGAGGTCCGTTTGGACAGGGCTCTTGCCGATGGTCAAAGGTATGAGGTGCGTTATTTTATCTTGCCGGCCAACGTCACTCCGAAGGAATCCCGTCATTTGGTCAACCAGAGCGTGATCGAGCATTTGGCTCGGGCCGGGTTTACCCCTGCGATGCAAAAGGAGCGCCTTTTCATCGATCAGGCATCCGCCCTGCCTCTTCTCGCCAAATCGGGAGACGAAAATTTTGATCTAGTCGTCCGGCAGAGCGACTTGTTCGGAATGCTTGGGGACAAAGGCAAGACGAAGATCGCGGAGACCTCCCGGGTGAAAACCCTAAATTCAGGCGAAGTGCTTTACAGGCAAGGTGTTCAGGGGGACAGGATGTTCCTCTTGCTGGAGGGATTGCTCAGTTCGATTTACACTCTGTCGGGCTATGAGGGGAGCGCGAAGGTCGAACAAATCGAGTCCGGCCGGCATTTTGGCGAAGAATGCGTTCTCGGGGACAACCCCCGTTCTTCCACCGTAACGGCGGTTACGGATTGCGTTCTTTTGGAAATAGAGAGGGGAGTGATCCGTGAATTGGCGCTCGAAGACGGAAAGTTCCTTAGCTTTCTGAACAGTGAAATGGATTTGGGACATGAAAAGATAATGAAAAGCAAATGGGGGATCAAGAAAAGGCATTCCGCCCGGAACAGCAAAGCCAAGAAGGAGAACGTCAGCCGTTCGATTCAAACCTTTTTGACGGACCTTTTCCCTTCGTCCTCCTCAAAGGAGACACCTTCATGAAAAATAAATATGGATGGATTTGCGTACTCAACCTATTGTTCGCGCCTCTTTTGTACTCGCAGCAAAAGGAGGTGGAGGAACCGCCGACGCCGGAAGCCGTCTCGGAACGGATTCGATTGAGCTATGTTGACCCTGCTCGCTGCACTCAACTTCTGCAACTTTACGGAGTGACCATCGGAAGCCCTTCGGCTGCGGTCGACCCCAAGAAGTTGCCGGTCGTCGTTCCTCTTCCCCCGACCAAGTTTCATGAGACGGTGCCCGATCACGAGAAGGTTTTTCCACAAACGGAGGTCGATCCGATTAACGAACTGCTGCTTTTTTATGACCCGACCATGCCCGAGGAAGCTGGAAAAATCAGAAGAATCATAAAGGAGCAGGTCGATTTGCCGGCCCGCAAGATCATGATCGAGGCGATGGTACTGGAAATTTCCTCAAGCGCCTTGGACGAATTGGGCGTCCAATGGGATTTTAATCGCGGGGCAAGCTCGATTTCGGATGCCAATTTCGTGAATACCAAGCTGGATGGAGCCAATCCGAACGGAAACCTTTTGATTGGAAGCATTGCGTATCCTGCCGCGGGCGAAGCCCAACTGGATGCCACGATCACCAATGTCTTTCGTGAGTTCAACGTGCGATTGAAGGCCCTCGTGCAAGATGGCTCGGCTCAAGTTCTTTCCCGCCCGAGCGTGCTGACCCTCGATAATCGAATGGCCTACATCAACGTTTCAGAGAAAATCCCGATCGCCAACACCAAATTCGTCAAAGACTATGTGAGCGCGGTTGATTTCCGAGATGTCACGGCTGGGATCGAGTTGGCCGTCCGTCCTCGGATCAATCAGGACGGAACGGAGGTTTCTCTTCAAATCAACGCTTCCGTTTCGGCTCCGGTTCCGGGCAAGGATCAAGTTGTCAGGGGAACGACCAACAATATTGTATTGGCCAGCGCCCCGACCTTGTCGATACGGGAGGTCAAGACCTATGCCCGAATCGCAAACGACACCCCTTTTATCGTCGGGGGCCTTATCGCCAAGGATTCCGAGCAGATCTCAAAAAAAGTTCCCTTGCTCGGTGACCTTCCTTTGCTGGGAGCGCTTTTCCGGTCCAAGAACGAGAAGGGGCAAAAAAGAGAAGTCATTATTGTAATAACCCCCTCCGTTTTGCCCGACGACAGTCCGTCCCATGCGGGGATACCGAAGGACGAGGATCTTTTCGACCAATTCGGCCACCGTCTTTTTCGGGATGCTTACCGAATCCGATCCGAGGACACTTTCGATTTGCGATACCTTACCGAAAACAAGGGTTTGCAACGCCTGCAGGCGGTCGCCGACCGCATTGTAAACGACCACAGGCATCTGCTTGAAGCCTATCCTTATGAGAACTTCGCCAACGGGGCGGTTCCCGGTGAAGATGCTCTTGTCCGCAGACAAATTTACGAAGTTCTCAAGCGACAGGGAGCCGCCCAGGTGTTGGATCAGGAAAAACTCATAATATTCAGGCGGGATGAGTCGTTGGGTTCGGGGTTCAAGGTTCGCTTTTTGGCCGATTATTTGCGCGAGGAAGCGCCTTTCGTGCTCACTCCAAAGGGGGACGGTCGGGCCGTGGGGTTATGTTTTCGAATGACTCGCAATGCAACGAAGGCCGAAGAATTGCTGGGCGAGCCGGTGCCCGAAATGAAGGTCGTCGCCTGTCCCGATGAAAAAACTTGGAGGCAATTGCTCATGGCTTCGAACAAGCGAAATGGTTGGGTGGGTCAGAAGCAGGTAATTTTTCTCCGGCACTTAGGTGACTTGGACCGTCTTAAGAACGCTGTTCTCATGAAAAAAATCATTTCTCTGAACACGGCCGACTATATTCTCAAGCTCAAGAATTTTACCCGAGGAAGACTCCTTCGAATGCCCACCGTCAGAGAGGAAGACGTCGAGCTTGTCGACGCGGACGTAGCGACCTGTTTTTATCACTCCGAGCTTTATTATCCGGCTTTGCAGGAAGCACTCCAGACGGATTATCAAGTTTTTCGGCAAGCTTTGCGGGACAGCCCCTATGGGGCGGGCGTCATCTGGCCTTGAGTCCATTTTGAGCACTCTGATATAAGCCATCAAGGATGGTTTTACTAAACCATTCTAATTCAGTGATATAAAAATACTAGCAGAGTCAAAAAACTAGTTAAAGAAGCGAGATTTTGTTTCATTGCGATTTGGCTTAAGTAACCTGAAAAAAAGCGGTCTCTTGCAGAGGTTTTCCTCTCCTGGGAAAAACTTGTCTCAGGAGGATAAAAATGATCAAAAAAACAAACCGTCTTCGATTGGCTCTCCTTCGGGTTGCTTGAGTATCCGAGTCCAATAGCCCATTGACAAAAGTACGATAATTTGGCGCTTCGCACAATTTTTACACGCAAAAAGGGGAATTGTTTCGGTTGCCAAGCCGAAAAAACCGATACAAAGTCAACCTATGCTCGATTTGTTCGGGAAAAAGTATGATGCGAAAAAAATGTGTCCCGGATTCACACGCAGGGACATTCTTCGCATTGGTACGATCGGAGCCGGTGGCTTGGCCTTGCCTGAACTTCTAAGGGCTGAAAAATTGCAAAAGATCGGCTCCTCCAACAAGTCCGTGATCATGGTCTACATGGCGGGGGCTCCGCCTCATCAGGACTTGATCGACCCCAAACCCGATGCCCCCAAGGAGGTTCGCAGCGCATTCGGGCCCATTCGCACGAATGTCACGGGCATTCACGTCAACGAATCTCTGCCCATGTTGGCCAAAGTCATGAACAAGTGGACGGGGATCAGAACCATGGTCGGCGCTCCGAGCGGGAATCATGATTCATTCATGTGTTACACGGGGCGTCCCGGGTCCGCTTTTTTTGATCGTCCTTATCCCAAGCCACCGGGCAATTGGCCCAGTATGGGCTCTTCCTTGTCCAAGTTGATGGGTTCTCGCAAGAGGGGTATGCCTCCTTTCGTGGGTCTTGCCCCCAAGGCTGGTCATCCGCCCTACGGTTCGCCTGGAGAGCCGGGTTTTCTGGGAACTGCCCATGGTCCGTTTCGTCCGACCGGTCCGTCTTCGGCCGACATGACGCCGGTTTGCGATCCGGTTCGTATCGACCGCAGGCAATCCCTTTTGGCCGGATTCGATTCCTTCCGCAGATCCTTGAGCGTTGGAAACGAGCTTGAGCAGATGGATTCCTTTACGCAGGAAGCCTTTGGTGTTCTTGGGTCATCCAAATTGGCCGAGGCTTTGGACTTGGAAAAAGAAGATCCCCGGGTTCGCGAAAGATATGGCAAGGGGGATCCCAAAAACGTCGGGGACGGGGCTCCCCGCAACAACGAGCATTTCCTGATTGCCCGCAGGTTGGTGGAGGCAGGGGTCCGCATGGTGACGCTTAATTTCGGCCGTTGGGACTTTCATTCCAACAACACGGCGGGAGTCCAGGGTCACGCTCCCATCTTCGACCGGGGGTTGAGCGCTTTGATCGAGGATCTTCACGACCGGGGCATGGAGAAGGACGTTGCGGTGGTTGCATGGGGGGAATTTGGACGCACCCCTGTTCTCAACAAGAATGCGGGTCGGGATCATTGGGCCCAGGTCGGTTGCGCTTTTGTGGCGGGCGGAGGGATGAATCATGGTCAGATGATCGGGGCGACCGATTCGAAGGTTGCCGAACCCGTCGATCGCCCGGTGCATTTCGGAGAAGTTCATTCGACACTCTATCATCACTTGGGAATTGATCCGAATTCCGTCACCTTGTCCGACCTGTCCGGTCGTCCTCATTACTTGGTCGATGGCTGGAAGCCCATCCCCGAACTGGTTGGTTCGTCTTAATCGTTTTGAATTGATTTCTAAAAAACAGTAAAAAAGAGCAAAAAATAACAAAAATGAGAAGTTGGCTTTGAGATTCCTTTAACCTTGTCGCAGAGGAATTTGGTCAAAATTAAACATACAAAAGCAAAAGAAGGACAGCCCATGATAACGAAACTCGACAACAACCTTTTTGGATCCTGTGATGGGATCGCCCGAAGGAATTTTCTCCAAATCGGGGCCATCGCGGGTTTGTCCTTGCCGCAGTTGCTCAAGGCTGAAAAAGCCTTCGGCACGGGTTCCTCCAACAAGTCGGTCATCATGGTTTATTTGGCCGGGGGTCCTTCCCATATCGACACCTTTGATCCCAAGGACGACGCGCCCTCCGAGATTCGGGGCGAGTTCGATTCGATTCCGACGGCTGCACCCGGGGTGCGGATTTCCGAATGTCTTCCCGGCATAGCCAAGCAGATGGATCAGTGCTCGATTATCCGATCGATTGCGGATACCCACAACAATCACTCTTCCTATCACGTCATGACCGGGCGACCCATGAAAGGAATGCAACCCGTCGGTGGATGGCCTTCCCTTGGTTCGGTTGTTTCCAAGGTTCAAGGGTCCAGGTTCGGAACTCCGCCTTACGTCGATCTGGGAGGCGGAATTTCAGGAGGCGGGTTTCTCGGTACTGCCCATTCCGGATTCAAGACGAACGGGAAGGGCCGGTACGACATGGCCAAGCAGAGCCGTTTCGACAAGCGATACGCATCGCGCGAGGGCTTGCTCAAAAGTTTTGATTCTCTCCGCAGGGACTGTGATCAGTCCGGTTCGATGGACGGACTCGACGCCTTTAACAGGCAAGCTTTTGAAATCATCCATTCTGAGCGCTTGGCCAAGGCTCTTGATCTTAAGAACGAGAAGCCCGAAGTTATCGAGCGCTATGGCAAGAAGGGACAAAACTACCTGCTGGCCCGGCGGGTTGTCGAAGCGGGCGCCCGTTTTGTAACCGTCAGTTCAGGGGGTTGGGATACGCATCGGGATAATTTCAAGAACCTGCGGGCAAGTCGATTGCCTGAGCTTGACCGGGGCGTGTCCAATCTCATTCGGGATTTGCGTGAGAGGGCCATGCTGGAGGACGTGACGGTCGTGGTTTGGGGAGAATTCGGGCGTACGCCCAAGATCAATGGCAATGCCGGGCGCGATCACTGGAGTCGCGTGATGTCCGTCCTGCTTGCAGGCGGAGGTATGAAAACCGGTCAAGTTGTCGGAGCTTCCGATCCCAAGGGCGGGGAGCCCGCCGACCGTCCCGTTTACTTGGGTGAAGTCATGGCGACCCTCTATCAAAACCTCGGCATCGACGTCTCCAAGCAACAACTGACCGACCTGTCGGGGCGACCTCAGTATCTGGTCGACAACGGATTTGGCCCGATCTCCGAATTGGTCGGCTGAGGCACCTTGGGAATACGAAGAAAATTTTGATTGCCAGACTATGATTAAGACAAACTGCTTTCTCTCGTTGCTTCTCTGCAATCTTGCGCTTGGAGCAAACTTTGACGAACCCAAGGAAATCGAGGTTAGGTTTTCGGCCTATCCCGAGGATACGCTTTCCCTCAGAGGTGTCGGGGCAAGAAGGCAGATCGTGGTTACTGGGAAATACCATGACGGAGACGAGCGCGACTTGACCCGCAAAGTGAGGATGGAGGCTCTACCTGCTGGAATCGTCGAGGTTTCGACGGACGGGTGGATCAAACCTTTGTCCGACGGAGAAGCCACCGTGACCATTCATGCCGCCGGCAACCTGAAAAGTTCGATTCAAGTTAAAACCACCGAGTCGGGCCAAATCCAACGGGTCAATTTCCCCAACGAGATTACCCCGCTTTTCACCAAGTACGGATGCAACGGAGGGGGGTGTCATGGCAAGTCGGGCGGTCAAAACGGATTCCGGCTTTCCTTGCTCGGATTCGAACCTCAAGAGGATTACGAGTATATCGTCAAGGAAGGGCGGGGACGGAGAATTTTTCCCACTGCCCCCGGTCGCAGTTTGCTTCTGACCAAGGCGACCAACGAGACCCCTCATGGCGGAGGATCTAAGATTGCCAAAGGTTCTCTCGATTACAACCTGATTCACTCTTGGATTGCTCAGGGCATGCCTTACGGCGAGAAGGACGATCCGGTGTTGGAAGAGGTAGCGGTCTTTCCGTCCCAGCGCGTGATGGACATGAACGGCGAGCAGCAACTCGTGGTGACCGCGAAATACTCGGACGGTAGCTTGAAGGACGTTACGCGTTCCTCAATCTTCGAGGTCAACGACGAGGAAGTCGGGGAGGTCGACCTCAACGGGTACGTCAAGGCTTTCGAACAACCGGGCGATCTCGGCGTCATGATCCGTTTTCAGAGCAAGGTAACCGTTTTCCGGGCAATCGTGCCCCTGGGAGCTCCGGTCGATGACTTGCCCCCCGCTTCCAATTACGTCGACAAACATATCTTTACCAAGCTCAAAGCGGTGGGCATGCCTCCTTCCGAGATCTGCTCGGACTCCACTTTCATTCGACGGGTCTCCCTCGATATCACGGGCCGTCTGCCTACGGTCGAGGCGACCAAGGCATTCCTGGCCGACCAAGACCCGGCCAAGCGGGACAAATTGATCGATCAATTGCTCGACAGCCCCGAGTATGCCGACTTCTTTGCCAACAAATGGTCCGCCTTGCTCCGAAACAAGAGAACCAAGACCTCCTACCAGCGTGGAAACTTTGCCTTCCACGGATGGATAAGGGACAGCTTGGATCAAAACAAGCCGTACGATCAATTCGTCCGCGAAGTGGTTGCCGCTTCCGGTGAAGTCGAGCAACACCCCCCGGTCGCCTGGTACCGTGAGGTCAATACCGTTCAGAACCAACTCGAGGACGTTTCCCAACTGTTCCTTGGTACCCGCATCCAGTGCGCTCAATGCCATCATCACCCGTTTGAAAAATGGAGCCAGGAGGATTATTACAAGCTCTCCGCTTTCTTTTCGCAAGTAGGCCGGGAAAAAACGCGATTCCCTGATGAGGAGATGATCTTTCACAAGCGTGGTCTCGCGAAGGCGACCAACAAGAAAAACAACCAACCGGTCCTGCCCGCCGGATTGGGAGCCGATTCGCCTGAGCTCACGGTGGATGACGACCCGAGGCACGCTTTGGTCGATTGGATGTCCAAGGATGGGAATCCGTTCTTCTCCCACACCTTGGTCAATCGCTACTGGAAGCATTTTTTCGGACGCGGTCTGGTCGACCCCGAGGATGACATGCGCGAGACCAACCCTTCGGTTAACCCCGAGTTGTTGGAGGAACTCGCTTCCACCTTCGTCGCCAACAAATTCGACATGAAGCAATTGATCCGGGACATATGCCGGTCGAAAACCTACCAATTCAGCTCCATCCCCAACGACTACAACGTCAAGGACAAGCATAACTTCGCCCGGCATTATCCCCAGCGTCTGCAGGCGGAGGTTCTGCTCGATTCGATTGACGACCTTACGCAAGTTCGGACGGGCTTCAGCGGTCTTCCGCCCGGAACCCGAGCCACCATGCTCCCCGACAACAGTTACAACAACGGGAGTTACTTCCTGTCCGTTTTCGGACGACCCGACAATGCCAGTGCCTGCGAGTGCGAACGATCGGGGGACGCCAGCCTCGCCCAAAGCCTTCACTTGATCAATTCCAAGGACATTCAAAACAAGCTTTCCAGCGGGGTAGGGCGGGCTCAGAAACTGGCCAAGGACAAGGACCGTACGGATGCCGAAAAAATCGAGGAACTCTATTACGTCGCATTCGCCCGTTCCCCCAAGAAGGAGGAGCTCAAGCTTGCCTTGGACTACTTGGCCCGCGAGGTCGAAAACGAAAAGGGAGAAAAGACGCCTGCGGACAAAGGCAAATCCTACGAGGATATTGTTTGGGCTATTTTCAATACCAAGGAATTCCTTTTCAACCTGTAAGGAAGGATCCCCCTTCCTCGAATGCGAATGAGCCAAGCAAGCCGCTTCGGTTGCAGCGAATTCAGAAGAAACTTGCTCCTTGATCGTCGGGGATTCGTCAAGGCGGGAGCCCTTGGCTTGGCGGGCCTTAGCTACGGTGACTTGCTGCGGGCCGAATCGACCTTAAAGCCGGGCGAGCGCAAGAAAGCCAAGTCAGTCATCATTCTTTGGCAACGGGGGGGACCCAGCCAACACGAAACTTGGGACCCCAAGCCCGATGCCCCGCAAGAATACAGGGGAGCGTTTGGATCCATGCCCACCAAGGTTCCGGGTATTCATATTTGCGATTTGCTCCCCAAATGCGCCGGGGTCATGGACAAGTTTTCCATCATTCGCAGCCTTCATCATGGGGACGCCGGACATTCCGCGGGTGACCAAATCATGTTCACGGGGTATCCTCCGAACAAAGGAAACCCGAATGAGAACGTTTTTCCAAGTTGCGGATCTTACGTAGCGGAGCAACTCGGGCATCTAGACCGGGATTTGCCACCTTACGTGATGATTCCTCGGAGGCTTCCGGGCGTGGATCCGGCTTACTTGGGCAAAAAATTCGCGCCCTTCGAGACACGGGCGGACCCTGCAGTCGAAGGTCCTTTTGAGATGCCCAGCTTTTCCCTCGAGGACTCGCTATCCTTCAACCGCTTGGATTCGCGCAAGAAACTGCTTGGATCCTTTGACCGCTTGCGTCGGGAGGTCGACGAATCAGGAGTGATGGACGCAGTCGATGGGTTTACCCAACAAGCCTTCGACGTGCTGACCAGCACCCGTGCCCGTGATGCATTCGACTTGGATGCCGAACCGCGGGCCGTCCGGGAGCGCTATGGATTTGTTCCCGAGTACAAGGCTCCGACTCCCGACCGTTGCGGAGTTCCCGCATGGAGCCAGCGAATGCTCTTGGCTCGGAGATTGGTTGAGGCAGGAGTGCGCCTGGTAACGGTGGACTTGCGTTGGTGGGACACTCACGTAAAAGGATACGAGTCTATGCGCGACGGTTTTCTACCTCGCTGGGACCAAGCCTATTCCGCTTTGCTCGAGGATCTCGAGCAGCGCGGTCTGAACGACGACGTAATGGTGGTGGCTTGGGGTGAGTTTGGGCGAACGCCCAAGGTGAATTCCACTGGTGGCCGCGATCATTACCCGAACGTATTCAGCGCCTCGGTTTCAGGTGGCGGAATCGTAGGTGGCCAGGTGGTGGGGGAGTCCGACTCAAAGGGGGCGGAACCCAAGGAGCGTCCGGTTCGCCCCCAGGACGTTCTTGCCACCATGTACCGACACCTCGGTATCGACGTTACCCGTCATTACACAGACCTCGGTGGTCGTCCGCATCCCGTTCTTCCTTTCGGTTCACCCATCGACGAACTTTTCAGCTAATCCATGCCCAACCTTCAAATGATCGCCCGTTTTCTTCCTTTCGCATTCCTCTGCTCTCTGGTTTTTTCAATCGGGCTTTGCCAAGCCGATCAATTGCCTTCGGCCCTGATCAATTCCATTTATCCCCCTTCGGGAACCCGGGGAACGGAGGTCGAGTTGACGGTCAAGGGAAAGTATCTGGATGACGCCCAGGCTCTTTTCTTCAGTGATCCTTCCTTGAAGGCGAAACCCAAAAAGGGCGAGGATGGCGAGCTTGTTCCCAACACCTTCCTCGTTCAAGTGCCGGGCAATTTGGGGACCGGTCGGTATACGTTATCCATCGGAGGAGGTAAGTTCGGGGTTTCCAACGAAAAATCATTTGTCGTCAACGACCTGCCGGAAATCGATTTGGGCGAGGTTGCGGATACCATGGAATCGGCCGATGAAATCAAGTTCGGCCATACCGCGGTCGGTTACCCCAAAGCTTCCCGTTACGGATGGATGCGGGTGGCCTTGAAAGCGAATCAAAAAATTGTGATTGAGTCGGAAGGAGATCAGATTGACTCGAAGTTTTCCCCATGCCTGGCCATCTTCGATTCAGACGGGCGAAAATTGAAATCTTCCACCCGGACGGGCTTTCTGGTTTTTCAGGCCAAGCAGGATGGTGAGGTATTTTTACGCCTGAACGATTTCCTTTTCAAAGGCGGAGCGGACTATCTTTTCCGGATAAGCGTGACCAAGCGTCCGCGCATTCAATTCGTCGATCCGCCTCTTGTCCGAATTGGAGAACCTCAACAAATGGTTGTTTATGGCTGGAACTTGCCCGGTGGACAACCTGCCGGGTTGAAAGATTCCGGACTGGATGGATTGGAACGCAAGGACGTGAGCCTGCACCTTTCCAGCGAGAAGGAAATCGAAGATCCGTTGGAAACCCGCAACCCGATCGAATCCATTCAAAGGAGGCACGACTATCGGATTTCTTCGCCTGAGGGAAACTCCTTGCCCTTTTCCCTTGCCGTTTGTCCTGCCGAATGGATCAAGGAACAACCCGATGGGGAGGAGATCGTCCCTCTTTCTCCCCCATGCGAATTCGTGGGAAGTTTTTTCCCTGCCCGGGATCGGGACCGTTTTCGTTTCGAGGCGAAGAAAGGGGATGCTTACCGGATTGAAATTCATTGCGAGCGCCTCGGGTTTCCCTCTCACGTCTACTTGCTGGTCGAGCAAGTTACACAAAAGGAGGATGGTTCCGAGACGCGCAAGACCATTGCTCAGTCGGACAAGACCGATCATCCTTCGAGCAACTCCTTTCTCCATTTGTCCTCGCGTGACCCATCGTTGCGGTTCGCCGCCCCTGCGGACGGGACCTTCGAAATCCTTGCCTATGACATGTTCGGCTTGAAAGCCGACCCCTTCAAGAGCTATCGCCTTTCCATCCGCAAGGACTCGCCTGATTTCGAATTATTCGCTTACCCGTTGCTCGCTCCGCCCGCGAGCAACAACCAAAGTCCGGTTTACCTAAAGTCTCCGACCTTGCGGGTCCGGGAAAACTTTCCTATCCGGGTTGTCGTCGATCGGAAGGACGGGTTTGAAGGCGAAGTGAAACTTGAGTTCAAAGGACTGCCCGCCGGGATCGATTATTTTCCCAAGAGCATTTCCGAAGGGGCGAATTCCGTGGTCGTTCTTCTGCGGGCCAAGGCCTTTTCCGGAAACAAACCATGGCACGGAAAATATTCGATTGCCGGGACCGCCAAGGTGGATGACCGCCCGGTTGTCCGGTCCTGCAAAATGGCAAAGATCTGTTGGACTGATTATGACAACCAATCCAAGCTCGCGCTTTCCAAAATTCGAATGAGCGAGGCGGGAAATCTGGCTCTTCTGCCCAAAGCGGAATCTCCCCTCGGCTTGACCGTGAACTGGAAGAAGATGTCCGACCAAGTCGGGGAGCTCATTGAAAAAACCGAGAAGACGATCAAGACTTTGAAGGATTCCGAGGCCAAGACCCTCAAGTCGAAGACGGACAGCGAGGCGAAAATGGCTGAACTCGCCAAGTCCATGAAGACATTCCTCAAAGAGAAGGAGGCGAAGGAAAAAAGACAGAAAGACCTGATTGAAAAGGAGATCCCGAAGGCCAAGGAGGTTCTCAAGCAAGCGGAGATGGAACTCAAGGAAAGAGAGGCCAAGAAAGCTGAGGAGGGTCTTTCTCCCGAGCAACTCGCCACGGTCGAGAATTCCTTCAAGGAGGCCACCGAAAAGGTGACCCGGGCCACCGTCGGCGTGAGTGCCCTGGAAAAGGAAGCCAAGGCGATTGCCGCTTCTCTCAACTCGAGCCACTCTGCAACCGAGATCAAGAAGCTCGAACAGGCAATGGCCAAAGCCAAGTTGGAATTCGAAACCAACTCTTTCTCCTGGCAAAAGGAAAAAGCCAAGTTGGACAACCGGTCGAAAATCCTGGCCCGGGCCAAGAAGAAATCCGCCGACTTTGCCGGGATGATCAAGACCCCGAGCTCCGATCCCGTGATCTTGGAGACCGTGCTGGGGGGGGCGTTGAACTTGCCGGTGTCCTTGGAGGCGAAGGACCAGAGCTTCGCCACCCCGACCAAGGTGCGGGTGATGGGGGCGGTCGCCGCTTCGAAAATCAAGGAGATCACGATTGATCCAAAGAAAAAGAAGGAAGGGGATTTGGCGATCAACCTGACCCAAGCGAAGTTTCCGGCCGGGGAATTCAATTTGATCTGCTTGGCCAGAGGGAAGGGAAAGTACCGGTTGTACGACGAGCTCGAGAAAAACGCCACCGAGCAAAAAGCCAAGGAGGTCGCTGATTCCCTTGCTGCCCTGAAAAAGCAGACGGATGAAGCCAAAAAGAAGCTGGATGCCGACAAGAAGGACCTGGCCGCCAAGGAGGCCGAACTGAAGAAGTCGGAGGAGGCTCTTGGCGTTGCGGAGAAGGAGTCGGCCAAATTGACCGATGAGCTGAAGGCGGCGGAGGCAAAGTTGGCCAAGGCCCGCGACACCCTCAAAAAGCTAGAGGCTGGCGGGACGCCCGAGGAGGCCAAGCTTGATGCCTCGAAAAAATCCTTGAGCGAAGCTGAGAAGTCAGTCAATTCGCTCAAGGAAAAATCGCAAACCCTGACCCGGGACAAGCTCGAGCCGGCGAAAGGAAAGAAAGAGGAATTGACCAAGGAGCTTGAGGCTTTGCGGGATCGAATCGCCTTGGCCGAGATCGGTTGTTCGGGCTTGGCCGAAAAGGTTAAACTCATGGAGGGCAAAAAGATAAAGAGCGATGCCCGGCTCAAGGTCGTCAAGGATGCCTTTGCCAAGCCCATGGACTTGAATTTTGCTCATTTTGATTTGCCTTTCGTCTTGCGGGTCAAGGAAGCCCCCTTTGTTTTCGAGGATTTGCCCAAACTCGAACTCAAGCCCGGCGAACCCGCCGTTTTGCCCGTCCAGATCGACCGGGAACATGATTTCGAGGATCCCGTCACCTTGCGCCTGATTTTGCCTAAGGAGGCCATGGGCATAACCTTGAAAAGTCAGAATATCGACAAGAGCGAGAGCCTGGGCGAAATCAAGTTTACCCCTCAAACACAAGCATCCGCCGGTAAACACAGCTGTACCCTGGAAGCAAGCTTCCGGTACAAGAACCAAAACCTCAAGCTCAGCCAGTCGCTTGAATTGACCGTCCTGGCTGGCCCGCAAAAACCAAGCTGATTTACCCATGATGACTTCTCGCCAATTTCTTTCTCTCGCCCTTTTGGTTTTCTTCCCCCTTGGCTCCTGGGGGAAACTCGACATCGCCGAGGTCAAGAGAGACAAACCAGTCGATTTTCAGGAGGAGATTCTCCCCATCCTCCGGGCCAATTGCTTGGCCTGCCATAACCGGACCCGTTCGAAGGGGGATGCCATCATGGAAACCCCCGACGACATTCGAAAGGGAAACGACGGAGGGTCTTTCGTTGAACCGGGCAATGCGGAGAACAGTTTTCTTTTTCAGGTCGCCTCCCATTTGGAAGATCCCATTATGCCACCGGCCAAGAACAAGGTCGATGCCAAGAACCTGACCCCCGACGAACTAGGTTTGCTCAAGCTTTGGATCGATCAGGGAGCGAAGGGGACCCTGCGGGCGAGGTTGCCCGTTACCTGGCAGCAGTACCGGCATTCCAACCCGCCCATTTATGCGAGTGCGATTGACAGGGCCGGGAGGTTTGCGGTTGCCGGGCGGGGAAACCGGATTCATCTTTACGACTTGGCCACGGGTGAAAAGGCTCCCTTGAACCTCGCGGATCCTTCCCTCGCGAAATTCGGGTTTTACGGCAAGGAGGATGCCGCCCACCTGGACGTGGTGAATTCACTCGCTTTTTCCCCGGACGGAAAAACCCTCGCCTCGGGCGGGTACCGCGCGATCAAGCTTTGGAAAAGAACGCCCGTTTCCCGCAAACAAGGTCCGAAAATAACGGTTCCCTTCGATACCAAGCTTGCGGTAAGCCCGGCGAACGGCCTGGTTGCGAGCTTTGGCGAGGGGAACGGTTCCGTACTGTGGAGCCTGCCCGAATGGAAGAAGATCAGGGAAGTCGGAAAGGAAATCGGCTTGGTCAACGCAGTTGCCTTTGACCCCAAATCCAACCGCATGGTCGTTGGGGGAAAGAACGGAAAACTTTCGGTTTACTCATTGGACGATGGCAAGCTCCTGAGCGAGGGGAATTCGACCGACCTTACTTCGGTCACCGCGCTTGCCTTTTCGGGCGGAGAAATCCCCCATTTGGCCGTGGCCCGTGAAAGCAAGGTGATCGAGGCCTGGCCGGCTCCACCGGTTGAAAACTCTGTGGATTGGAAACCCCTCCGCGAGCTCAAGGGACATACCTCGGTTCCCCGTCACTTGGCTTTCCATCCCACTGACCCGAACGTTTTCTTTTCGGGAGCGGATGACTCAACGGTGCGTGCTTGGAAATTCAAGGAGGGCAACGCGATCAAGTCAATGAGCGTGGGGACGCCCGTCCAACGATTTGCCCTTTCCCCCGATGGGGCCCGTTTTGCAGTGAGCGGGACTTTGCCCGGAGGAAGCCTGTGGGACTATGCCACGGGTAAGAAAGTCGCGGATCTGAAGGGTAACCCGGAGAATATCCTGTCTTCTGCGCAAAAGGATCGGGAACTTGCTTTTGCCAAGACTGAGCAATCTTACTACAAGGCCGAATTAAAGAAGCGCGAGGACGAAAGGAAGAAGGTCGCGGATCGTCAGCAGGCCGTCGAGAAATCTCTCAAGGAGGCTGAATCCAAGCCAATCGCGGAAAAGAAAAAGGCATTGGACAAGGCGCTTGCGGAGCGGGATGAAGTCAAAATCGACTTGGCCAAGCAGGAAGAAAACCTGCCTGCCTTGGAGAAAAAGGTTTCCGAGGAGGAAGCCAAGGTGAAGAAATTGGAAGTGGAACTGAAGCAAAAGACCACCGCCTTGACCGAACCGGAAAAGAAGGAGAAGGCGGCTTTGGCAGAAACCGCCCAACTGGAAAAAGCGCCCAAGCAAAAGGAAGCGACTCTTGCTCCCGTTTTGCAGAAAATCGAGCAGAACGAAAAGCTGACGAAACCCTTGAAAGTCCAACTGGCCGAGGTCGAGAAGATGATCAAGCAGTTGGAAGGCATGCCTGAGCCACTTAAGCAGGCCAATCAAAAGAAAGCCGGACTTCTTGCC
This sequence comes from Opitutia bacterium, assembly GCA_038121045.1. Lineage (GTDB taxonomy): Bacteria > Verrucomicrobiota > Verrucomicrobiia > Opitutales > Seribacteraceae > Seribacter. The sequence goes on along the minus strand of JAYOMW010000029.1, from coordinate 9,381 downwards.
AAGCTGAAGCCCTTGCAAGAACAACGGGTTGGCTTCGACAAGCAGGCCGAGGAGGTTCGCAAGGAGGTGGCCGAGTCAAAAAAGTCATTCGACCAAGCGAAGGCCAAATCCGACCTTGCCGTGAAGGAAGCCGACCGGTTGAGAAAGGAAAAAAAGGAGTCTGAGGATTCCTTGGCCCAAGCCAAGACAAAGCTTGCCCAAACCCAGAAGGAAGTGGCTGACCTCAAGAAGGGTCTGACCACGGCCAAAGCCGACCTGAAGAAAAGGGAGGATACTTTGGCCAAGGCGGAAAAGGAATACCAGGACTTGGAAAACCCACGCCTGCAATTTGTCCGTGATCTCGAGCGGGCCAAGGAGGACTTGGTCAAGGCGGATGCCAAGATCAAGGAGTATCAGGAGCTCGCTACCCGATCGGATGAAGATTTGAAAAAGAGCGAGGAGGCGAGCAAGCAGGCGAAGGAAAAGGTTGCGGAGGATGCCAAGCGCCTCCTTGCGTCCATCGAGTTCTCCGTAGATGGCAAAGCCGTCGTTACCTTGGACCAGTCCGGATTGGTCAACCTTTGGTCGATCGCAAACGAGGGAAAATGGATCGAGTCCCATCAAGTTGCCGGTAAGCCCGGACGTTTCTTCGGACGGGTCGAACAGAAGCTCGGTTTTGTCGACCAAGACGGAATTTTCTCGGTAATCGATTTGAAAAGGCAATGGACCCTTGACCATATGATTGGGGGTGATTTGGCCCAGACCCCCATTGTGCACCGGGTGAGCGCATTGGCTTTCGCCCCGGATGGGAAACTCCTGGCGAGCGGCGGTGGGGATCCCAGTCGGACGGGGGAAATCATTGTCTGGGACTTGGCCAAGAAATCCATGCTCAAGCATTTTCCCGACATCCACAGCGACATGGTCAATTCGGTCGAGTTTTCCCGTAATGGAAAGCTTTTGGTCTCCGGGGGAGCGGACAAGTTCGCCCGAGTGACGGATCGGGAGACGGGCAAGCAACTTCATGCCTTCGAGGGGCATACCAGTCTCGTTCTTGGGGCCAGTTTGCAAGCCAATGGCAGGACCTTGGCGAGCGTGGGAGCGGACGGGGAGGTAAAGGTTTGGAATTTGGTCAGTGGCGACCGGGCGGGGAAACAGTCGGGTTACAAGAAAGAGATCACCTCCATTCGTTTTATCGGCCTGACTGATCAAGCCTTCGTTACGACTGGCGAAAAAAAGGCCAGGATCTTGCGCGTCCCAATGGGAAACCCTGCGAACGTTCGTGATTTGGCGGGTGTCGTCGACGTTCTTCATACTGGTGGCGTTTCAGCCGGTGGCGGACTTGTGGTTGCCGGCGGAGAGTCCGGAGTTTTGCGGGTTTGGAAAGTTTCCGATGGCAAACTTCAGGCAAGTTTCGATCCCCCGGACAAGGAGGAAGTCGCAAAGCTCGCCGAATAGCCGTTTTGGCAAGTGTTCTTTTTCGGAGTCGAGGTTTCGGGTCTTTGCGTTCGAGAATTGATTTGATGAAAACCGTTCCATTCCGATTGTTTGCTCTTGCCTCCTTGCTCCCCTTGTTGGCGTTCGGAGGGGAAGGGGACGAAATGCTCGCCAAATACCTCGAGCTGAAAACCCTTGAAATCGAGGATTCGTTCCTTGGGGAAATCGGGAACAGGGAAGATTGGAACGAGCGCAAGGATGAATACAGGAAACGTCTCGGCTATATGCTCGGGCTTTCTCCCGACCGTCCTCGGTCCGATCTCAAGGCTACGATTACGGGCAAGCTCGAGGGAGAGGGATTTACCGTGGAGAACCTTCACTACCAGTCCAGCCCGGGTCTTTACGTAACGGGAAACTTGTATCTTCCGGTCGGAGGCAAGAAGGACGAGAAATTTCCTGCGATCCTCTATGTTTGCGGACATGGACGGGTGAAAAAGGGGGGAGTCAGTTTCGGGAACAAGGTTCATTACCATCACCACGGAGTCTGGTTCGCCCGGAACGGATACGTTTGCCTGACCATCGATACCATTCAACTCGGTGAGATCGAGGGTATTCATCACGGGACTTATTCCAAGAACATGTGGTGGTGGGTGTCCCGTGGCTATACGCCGGCCGGAGTGGAAGCCTGGAATGGCATGCGCGGCATCGACTACTTGGAAAGCAGATCCGAGGTGGATCCCGAAAGGATCGGGGTGACGGGGCGTTCCGGGGGCGGGGCCTACAGTTGGTGGATAGCGGCTCTCGACGAGAGGGTCAAAGCGGTCGTGCCCGTGGCGGGAATCACAAGTATACGCAATCATGTCGTCGACGGGTGCGTGGAGGGACATTGCGACTGCATGTATCACGTGAATTCCGACCGTTGGGACTTTGCCATGATCTCGAGCTTGGTGGCTCCCCGGGCTCTTCTCATTTCCAACACCGACAAGGACCGAATCTTCCCACTCGACGGAGTGATCGAGGTCCATGCGAAGACGAGAAAGCTGTACGGCCTCCTTGGGGCGGAGGGCAACCTCGGGCTCCATATCACCGAGGGCCCTCACAAGGATACTCAGGATCTGCGCGTCCATGCCTTTTCCTGGTTCAATCGTTTTCTCAAAAATCAAAACCCGCCCTCGCTTATCGACAAGCCGGCGGTCCGATACTTCGAACCCGAACAACTCAAGGTTTTCGAAAGCATACCGGAAGATGAGAAGACCTCGAGCATACACGAGACCTTCGTGCCGGTCGCCCCGGTTCCCCCGATCCCGAAAAACCGGAACGATTGGAGTTCTTACCGTGACAAGGTCAGGAGGCAACTCGATGAGAATGTTTTCGGGGCCTGGCCAAAGAATAGCCCGGAAGCAAAGGGAGAAACCTTCACCGATCTTTCCTCCGAAGGCATCCGTTTCACGGTCCATCGGTTCGTATCTCAGGAACCGTGGGAGCTTTCCCTCTACCTGGTTCACCGAGCCGGTCTGGAGCGGGAAGACCTCGACCTGGTCGCGCTGAACGTTCTAGACGAGGAAGGATGGCATGATTTTGCGGGAACCTATGGGAAAAGCTTCGGCAAGGGATTCCCAAAGGATCTGAAACTTCCAGCCCATGACGCCGAGGCTTTCGACTCGGAAAGGAAGATGTTCGAGAACCAAAAATGGGCCATGGCTTACCTTGCTCCTCGCGGAATCGGTCCGACCGCATGGTCCGGAGATGCCCGCAAGCGCAACCAGATCCTTCGCCGGTTCTATCTTCTGGGGGAAACGCTCGATGGCATGCGGGTATTCGACGTCGTTCGCTCGGTCAGTTCCCTGCGGGCGGTGGAAGGCATGGACAAGGTTCCTCTTTGGATGCAGGCGAATCGTCAAATGGCGGCGAACCTTCTCTATGCATCTCTCTACGTTCCGCAGGTGGCCCGACTCGACTTGCATGATCTTCCCGAATCCCACAGGGAGGGCCCGGCTTACCTGAACGTTCTTCGTACGCTTGATCTGCCCCAAGCCGTTGCCTTGGCTGGAGAACGGACCCGGCTCGTTCTTTACCAACCTGAAGCGAAATATGATGATTTTCCCTTGCAGGTGGTGGAGTCCCTTGGTTTCGGACCCAAGGCAATCAGCCTACGCAAAAGCATGCCTGGGGATTGATTCCCTGTCTTAGCTTAGTCCGGGAATGGGTTTGCCCGAGTGGAGAACCTGGGAGACTTCCGCGGGGATACCCGCCGTCGAGCGGACTGCGCCCAAGTCGAGCAGGCGGTCCATGATGGTCGCGTAAAGATCGGGGACGTAAACGGGAATGTCCTCGGGTTGCTCCCCGTTCTTGTCCGAAGTTCCGATCACTTGGCCCATCTTGAGACCACCTCCGTAGATCAGCAGGGGACTCGATCCCGCCCAGTGGTCACGCCCGCCCTTCTTATTGATACGGGGACCTCTGCCCATTTCTCCGCAGCAGACCAGAAGAACTTTGTCCTGCAGGCCACGGGCTTCCAAGTCTTCAATGAGCACGCTCACGGCATGATCGAAGGGTTTGCCGACGTAATCCATCCCCTCGGTCATGGTGGCATTGTTATTGTCGGCATGCATGTCCCAAACGAAATTCGTGGTCACGCTTATAAAACCCGATCCGCGCTCGGCCAACCGGCGGGCGAGCAGGAGGAGTTTGCCAAGAGAGTTTACGTGGTCACGATAGCGCTCATGGTTGTTCCAACGCTTGCTGATCTTGGTGACGTCCATCAATTTCGAGGTGTCGTAGCGCTCGATCCATTTCGGATCTTCCTTGGTGATCTCGAAAGCGTCCGCCACCCCGGCCAGCAAGGTGTCGAAGGCTTGGCCGTGAAAATGATCGAGGCCGGAACCTTCACCCACACGGTCGACCGTTTTCTTCCATTGGTCCACCGCTCCGAGGAGGTGTTTGCGGTCGGTCAATCGGCTTGCTTCCAATCGTATCTTGAGATCCTCTTTGAGTCCACCCTCTCCGCTCGGAGCAAAAGGCTCGTTGGCTGATCCGAGAGGTCCGGTCGCATTAAACTTGCCGAGTTTCATAATAGCCGGCATGGCGCTCTCTTCGACGGCGCGAGGATAGAGAATGACGTTTCGTGGAATTCCCGTTTGCGGATGACTTGTTCCCGCGACGTGAGCGTAATGGGATCCAATGTGGGCCCCGGAAGAATGTTTTGGGTCGACCAACGGGCGAGCGTCATGGCTTCCGCTTTGGGTCGAGAAAGAGCGCACGATGGAGAACTTGTCGTTCAGTCGGGAGAGTTTTTCAAAGGTCGAACCAAAGGTTATTCCGGGCAGGCGGGTGGGGATTTCCCCGGTCATGCTGCGGATTTCCGCAGGGGCGTCCATCTTCGGGTCAAAGGTTTCGAATTGGCTGGGGCCACCGTGCATGAAGAGAAAGATGACAGCCCGGTCCTTGACCAACTTAGGGTTTTGGGAAAGGAGGGTGCGGGCTTCGAGCAAACCAGGCATGCAAGCCCCGCCCAGAGCGCCAAGACGCAGGAAGTTTCTTCTCCCGATCCTCTGACAACTCAAACTCAGCATGGAATGAATATAAGCTGCTTATGTCCGCTTTGTCATGCGGATAGTTTGTTTTTTCTAACTTTTTTTCAAAGACCAAATTCTTGTCTTTGCCTTTCGGTTGACTGAAAAAAGAATCGGAATCATGCAAATCTGTCTTGCTACAGGGAGTTTTATCCCGTCTCAGGCATGAAAGTGGGCATAATCACGCCCTTGGTCGATGGAGGCTCGCCCAAGCACTGGGCAAAATGAATCTCGCAATTCCTCGCCCCCCATGAATAGGCGGTCTTAACCGCATGGGCGGCATCGACGGGAAGCAGAAAGACCGGGCAAAGTCCGCGGAAGAAGTCGAGCTGGGTGGCCAGCAAGGCGGTCGTGACTTCTTCCGAACGTGCAACCCCGGGTCCGATCATCCGGCTTCCGGGGTGGTTGACGGAGGATAGAAAACCAAGCAGGCCACCGTTCTCGTCCCGATAGGTTACCGTCTTCCAGATACCGTCCGCATTCTCGATGAAATGGGAAAAATCCTTGGCCCGTTCGATCCCGACCAATTCGCGTTCCAATTCGACCATGTCCGCAACGTCCTCAAGCCCGGCTTCCCGAATGCCATCGTTTACGGGCAAGTCAACGTTCAGGCCGTCTTGGGGAACTTCGAGAAAGAGATCTTGAAAGCTCAGAAACGGAACGAATCCCTTTCTCGTGTAGAGGGAAAAGGAATCGAGGTTGTGGGCACTGGAGACCAAGCGGACGGGTACCTTTTTTTCATCGGCGAAGGCAATGATCCAAGAAAGCAGAGAACCTGCGATTCCCTGGCCGAAAAAGCCCGAATGGACATTCATGATCCCAAGCGAGACGTGAGTCGGGCGGGGATGATAAAAGCAGGACCCGGCAACCTTTCCGCTTTCCGGGCAGACCGCCAAGAGGCAGCAACCCGGGTCGAGGGCCTCGTAGACCTCGCAGAAAAGGCGGGCATCGGAAGTCGGCCCGGTAAAGATCGGGCTTTTCCCGTTCGAAACATACCAGGAGTTCGTTGATTCGTGAATAAGCTCGGCCACGACGTCCCATTCGTCCGTTTTCATGGGACGCAATTCGAAAGCCGATGAGGGGTTTGTCATTTTTTTGACCTATCGTTTGCCTTGCAGGTTGTCGAGAAAGGCCTGGCAGGAGAAGCCTACGAACATGGCCATGTCCTCGTCTCCCGGAAGCACGATTACGGGCGAGAGGTCGGGCGGTCGGATTTTGTGGGCCCGCTTGAGACAGGCCTGCATGGCGGGTAACGCATCCTTCGCCTTTGCCCCCAGGAGCTCGATCGTGCGGGCTGCATGGGTTACGACGATCAGGTTCTTGTGCTCCAATTCCTTGATCAGAACGGGCAGGGCGCGCTCGATTTCGTTCTTGCGAGCCAAGGCGTTGGCCGCCTCGATCCGGACGGATGGGGAAGAATCCTTCAAGGCCTTGCCTAGGGCGACCTCAGCCTTTTCGCTGAGTTTCCCCATGCGTGCACCGAACCCGATCGCTCCCCAGTAGCGCACGTGTTCGTTTTGGGATTGAAGATTGACGAGGAGGGATTTCTCACTAGCGGAACCAACTCCGGAAGCTGCCTTGCGAACGAGCTCCAGATCGATCTTGCCTGACTTTCCGACATCCCAACCCGAGCTCCCCTCGAAAGCTTGCCAAGCCTCGTACTCGGGAAGGTAGCCAAGATCATGAGTCTGGCGGGCGTGCCTGACGAGCTCTTTGCGAAGGCGGGCGAGAACCTTTTTGTGATCGGCCGATTCGGCAAGGTTGGTGAGGTTCTGCGGATCCTTCCGGCAATCGTAGAGTTCCTCGATCGGACGGGTGGGACCCGCGAAATGCCACTGGGCGGAGGTCATCTTCTTGCGATCGGACAGACGGTAGAACTCGTGGCGGATTTCCCCCAAGTCGGGCCAAGCGGTGGGCTGATTGTATCCAAGGTGGGGCATAAAGTTTCGAATGTAAAGGAAGTCCTGGTCACGGACCGAACGGGCTAAGTCGCGCGCTTCGTCCACCCGGTCGCGGTGCCCGTAGACGTATTTCCGGGCCTTCGTGTTCTTTGGTCCGAGAAAGGGTTTGCCTTGCATATATTCCGGGATGGGGGTTCCCGTCAGGCTGAGCACGGTTGGCCCGAAGTCGACGAAGGCGACCAAACGATCGATGGTTTCCCCCGCTTTGGCGGGAGCGTATTTTTTCCATTTTTCGGGGAAGCGGACCAACAAGGGGACGCGCATCCCGCTGTCCAAGAGGGCCCGCTTGTGCCTAGGCATGCCCGATCCATGATCGGAGTAAAAGAAAACGATCGTGTTTTCCGCCAAACCGTCCTCTTCCAGTTGTTTAAGGATGTTGCCTACCTCTTTGTCCATGGCCGTCACGCAGTCATGGAACCGGGCGACGGTCTTGCGCACGACAGGGGTATCCGGGTAGTAGGGTGGCAGGGTTATTTGGGCAGGATCATGGATTTCGTCGGGAGAGAGCTTGGATTGAATTTCTTTTTGAAAGCGCTCGTAGGGCCAAACCATGGACCGGCTTTGGTGAGAAGTCATCAGGTTGAAGACCGAAAAGAAGGGCTTTTTATTGGGGGTGAGGTCCGCACGATTGCGCCAGTGGGCCGTCCCCGAGCTTTCGTCCCACGAGCTCTTGATTATATCTTGATAGTTTCCCGAATTGTAATCCGTTTTTACGTTGTTGGTCGCGTAATAGCCATTCTTTCGCAAGAGAGCGGGGAATCCCTTCATGTAAGAGGGCAGGGGGAAGCCCGAGCGCATCTGTTGGGTGCCGAGGGACGGTGGGTAGGATCCGTTGATCAGGCAGGAGCGCGAGGGCGAGCAGACCGGGGCCGAGGCGAAGGCGTGACTGTAGCGAACGCTTTCCTTTGCCAGGGCGTCGATGTTCGGAGTAATGGCATCGGGATGTCCATAGCATCCGAGGACGGGGCTCATGTCCTCCGCCGTGATCCAAAGCAGGTTGGGTTTCCCGAAAGCAAGAAGGGGGCTGATCAGAATGAACAGGGTCAGAATAAAGCCTGTTGACGAAAAGATGTCCTTTTGAAGGTTGATGTACATTTTCATGAATGAATTCACAAGAACTTCTTACTCGTTTGGTGGCAATCGAGTTTTGCCTTGGGTTGAATTTTCCGGCCTCTTCGTCTCTTGAAAGGATCTTTCGACCATAGGAGAAAGCGGATTGATCGGCTTGGGTTGAATTCTCGGAATTCTCTGTTCTTTCCGTAATTGAAATGAAGTGAAGGAGATTGATTCTTGTTAAAGACTTCAAAAAAAGCATAAAGTGCATAAAAAAAAAGAACTAATTTTTTGATAAAGCTTTATTGGCATGAAAAGTGCCAACGATAGTGCAATGATATGTTATATATCTTTCATTTAAGGCTTTATTGAAAACAAAAATGTGCACAATCCTGCTTTTTGGCACTGTATATGAATACCAAGGTACAGTATTTGTAAGAAAATGACATATTTGTGTACTAAAAGTTACATGATGATGTTATACTAATCATCGAATTAATTATTTAATCAATGATCACTTCAAGTCTTCAAACTGACATACCAATGCTCCGGGATAAGTTAATGCAATTGTCTCCGATTATGGCTCTTTTGCCTCGCATTGAGGAAATTATTAACAAAGAGGAACCTACTTTGGAGGATATCCTGCGCGTTTGTTCTCATGATCCAAAGCTTTTGGGCAGATTGACGAGGCGAGCTGGTTTTTCGGGATCGGAGCAAGATTTTGCCCGAGACGTATTGTTCAAAAAGGGTTTGGGTTTTCTCAAAAGCTTGGCCATTCGCTCCATGAACAGGGAGATTTTCGAAATCCCAATGCCAAATTCCGATTTAACTCCTTTCTTGCTCAAGAAAAGGAGCGTCATACTGGCTCGTTTTCTAAAAACTTTTTCTTCCGACATTGGATTGGATCCCGATGAGGCCTACCTGGGGGGACTGTTCTTCAATTATGGATATGTATGTTACGAGCTCACATATGAGGACATGGGGGCGGATACGCCCGACTTTGATGGTAACAAAGTTTTTTATGATGAATGCGCATCTCAACTGATGACGCAATTCGGCTTTGTAAAGATCGTTGTCGAGGTCGTTGAAGATGCAAACAAGGAATTTTATGAGACAAGGCTTCCGTTTGCCCAAGCTTTGCTCAGGATCGCAAACGAAACCCTCGCCAACACCGAACAAACCAATGGTATCATTGGACGGGGCGAAAGTCCTGACCGCATGCTTCTGGAAGCAACCGGTTTAAGGGCGCGCAAGATTTTTTCCGTGCTCAAAGATATTTCCAGAAACTATACCGTTTGATTTTCGACTCGTTTGCAAGGATAGGAACCTTGCCGCCCAATCTTTCCTTTTCTGGCCTGCCCAAGGGGAGCTTTTTGGTAGGG
>JAYOMW010000028.1:17637-26770 GCA_038121045.1 Opitutia bacterium | reverse complement strand
CCGTTGGAATGGTTCATTCGGGCGACAAAAAGATCCTTTTCGGCAACGGAAGAAAAGATTCCTGCTTCCGATGAAAGAGCCCCCGAAAAGGCTCCCCCCAGGAGCATATCGGTATCGGAGAATTCGGTAATTTTCAAATTTTGCAAAGTGCCCGAGCAAGAGAAAGTCTTGCTCCAAATCAGGTCAAGGTTACGGTCAAGTTTGACAATAAAAGCGTTATGCTCGTCCTTCGCGGCAAGCTGATAATTCCCATAACCAAGTTTGCCCTCGTAGAGCCCTGCAATCAAATAACATCCGTCGGTCGATGCCGCACAGTCCTCGATTGAAACTTCCTGCCCGGAGAGAGACTCAAAAAAACGAACTGCAAGAGCGTTGCCGTTCGAATCAATCGTGGAAAGAAAGGCATAGGCGTTCGAATCCCCGGAAACGGTTGCTCCGTTTTTACCTTCGCCCCAAGCCAAGGTGTTGCCACTCGTAGGCAAGAAGCCCTTCACTTTGCTCGGATCCAAACGAATCAGAGACGAAACGGCAACGGTCGAATTCCCGTCGCTTATTTGCAAAAACCTGCTCAACGACACTTTGCTGCCTGTTTGAGGATCACTCACTTCGTATTGGAGCCTCTGGACGCCAAGGGTGGCGGCTCCAGTATCCCCTTGAAAGAGAACGGCGCCGGACAAGTCTTCGCCTCCCGAACCTTTCGCCTGATATCCGGGCTCCGAAAAGAGGCTCCCTTTCGTCAACCTGACAAAATCGTCACCCAACAAGGAAAGGCTGGGAAGGGACGAAGAAGAGACTTTCAATACAAGACTTTCCCTGGCCAACTCGGTTCCTCGCTCGGCAAAAACAACCTCTATTTCAAAGTCACCCGACGAGCCGGACGGAACAAACCCGTGCAAACGAAAAAGACTTTGAGAAATCTTGGTGACCCGCAACCAGGAGGGGCCGACCGGCAGGGATGCATCGACAACCGTGTAATCACTCACACCGGACAAGGAAAAGTAATTCGAATACGCCGTCCCTGCCTGTGCCGAATCGTGATCCGAAGGAAATCCGACTTGAAGGCGAGAATGCGACTGCACGACAACGGGAATGATCTTGAGTTCGTCGAAACTCTCCGAATCGGAAACCCGTATTACGAAGGCATCCTCGGTTTGAGAGCCGAAGGTCAAGTAAGTGAGTTCCGTTGGTCCGGACCCTGTTCCGCTGACTTTCGGAACACCATATTTGTGCTTCGATAAGGGGGACAGGGACCAAGTCAAGGCATCTCCGTCCAAATCGGTCGCGAAGATGGAAGCTAGGTCCGATGATTTTGACTGACCAGCTTGATCAAATGCCAACTTAACGGTTTCGGGTCCGCGAATGACCGGGGAACGATTCTCACCATCAATGATCAGCTTTGAATTGACGGTGGCATACCTACCCGTGCTGTCGGTAACGATCAAGGCCAAGGGATAAACCTTGCCCTGAATCCCGCGGGGCGGAACCCCTTGCAGTGAAGCCGTCCCGCTTGTCTCATTCATGTCGGAAATCCCGAGCCAAAAGCCTTCCTCTCCCGACGGAAGTCCGACAACTTCAATCTTGCGACTGTCACCGTCCGGATCCTCTGTCCTCAATGGCACTGACAAGAGAGAACCAACCTTTCCAAAAATCTGGGCCGGAACCAAGGTGGCAAAGGAGGGATCGTCCGGAACCGGTCGCACTTGCACGCGAACGGGTAAAAGCGCATACCTGTGACCGTCGAAAGCCTTCAGATGAAAAAGATCTTCGCCAAAAAAATTGCCGACAACCTGATACTGAAAGACCTGCGGACGAACCCCAGTCCCATTGACCTCCGCATGAGCCAAGCTAAGGGGTAGACTCCCGAGGGACCATTCCAAGTCCCGGGCGGGGACCTGGAGTTCGGGATCAGGATCCTCGGCTTGAAAATCCTGAGGCGTAACCCACCCACGAATCCCTCCCGCCTGCGAATCCTCATCCAAATAAACGACTAGTTCGGAAATTTCCTCGTTGGTCGTAAGGCTTTTGAAAACGGGTGGATAGTTGTCGATGCGCAAAACCAGATCGAAAACCTGCTTGACCGAGGTGCCGTTTGAATCAGTCGCCGTGAACTCAATCCGGTAGGTCCCCTTGTCCTTGACGGCCCCGGTCCCCCAAAGCAAACCCGTCCCATTGGAATCCTGCCTAAAAGTCAGCCAGTCGGGAAGAACCGAAGTCACGTTCAACTCGAGGGTTTGCCAATCCCAGTCGGAATCGTAGGCCTTTACTCTGTAGAGGTATTCGGACTCATCGTTCCATGAGTAAGTGCCATCAGACTTATCGGTCGTAGGGGTCGAGGTAAAAACGGGAAGATCGTTTACAGCCGCAACCTCCACCGAGATGTTGGCGCTGTCGGACTTGGGCGGAGAAGAATGGATCCCTCCCCCATCCGTTACGGTCACGACGAAAGCATCTGTCCCGGAGAAGTTTCCGTCAGGCAAATAGGTAAGACTCGAAGGATCGGTCTCCGTAACGAACCAAGCGGTGCCTCGACTCGGAGCTTGCGAAACGCTCCACTTGAGGAACGCAGCATCGGTTTCCTGATCATTCGCGGAGAGTGCGGGGGCGGTCCAAGTAGCGGCAAGGTCCTCGGTCATTTGAACGCTGAAATCAGTTCCGTTGATAATCGGAGGGTAGTTGTGAACCTCGACGGTCACGATCAGGCTTGCGCTTACCGACAAACCGGTGGAATCGGTAATCGTGATGCTAACCGAATGCGGGCCCTCGTCGGAAACAGCGGGAGTTCCTCGAAGGGTAATGGTAGCGTCCTTGAAATCATTGGTCGAGGTCAAGGCCGAATCGTCGACGGTCAACCAGGATGGAGTGATCTCGCTCAAAACGGACCCACCCAACCCATCGGCATCTTTGACTTCGATCGAAAGGCTCAAGAGGTTGCCGTCCACAATACTTTGGTTGACGGGAAAAGCGGGAAAAACAGGGGCGTCGTCAACGTTCTGGACATCGAGATTAACCGTAATCGTGCTCGCTCCAACGCCATCGCTTACACTGATCACAAAGGAATCCGGTCCCGAATAGTTTGCATCGGGCAGGTACTCCAAACGCTCGATACTCCCTCCTTTTCCTGCGGCTACGACCGATCCGTGGGTCGGGTTGCTCGAGACGTTCCAATAGAGATCTTGCCAGTCGGGATCGGTCGCGGTCAACAAACCGTCTCCCACCCAAGTCGTGTCCTCGGTAGCCGAAAAGTCAATGCTGCTCCCTTGAGTAATGATCGGGTTGGTATTCTCCTTGATTACTTTGAGAAAAAAGACTTGCTGAGAGAAAAGATTCGTCGAATCTCGACATTCCACTACGATCAGGCTTTCCCCCACGTCGAACTCCCCCGGCGTCCCCGAAAAACGGGCACTGCCATTACCCTCGTCGACAAAGGCAACCCAAGAAGGAAGCGGACTGAGCACGTTCACGACGATAGATTCCTGTCCGTCGGCGTCAAAGCAAGTGGCATTGTACTCGAAGAGAAAGTCCTTGACCGCAATCCCCGAGGTCGTGCTCGTGAAGACAGGGGCATCGTCCACCGGCAAAACGGAAACCTGAACCAAAATGGAATCCGCGGCATTGGAATCCCCCGAGTCATAGACCTTGATAATGAAGGAATCCGAACCCGTAAAGTTTGCATCCGGTCTGTATTGAAAAACGTCAGGTTGGCTTCCGTTTCCGGATACCATCGCCTCTCCATGAAGCGGAGCGGTCGCAAGAACCCAAGTCAATTGACCAAGAACTCCATCTTGATCGGTAGCGGAAACGTTTGGATTGGGCCAATCCGAAAAGTTCGAATCCTCATTGATCTGAATCGAAATGGAATCCCCTTGACCGATCTTGGGTGGATAATTCGAGGGGACTACTTCAAGGAGAAAAGCCTGCCTTCCCTTTTCTCCCGCCTGATCGGTCGCCTCGATGACAATCAAGCGCGGGCCCGACTCCTCGTAATCCGACCAAGACGGGGTCCCGGAAAGGACCAGGGTCGATGGATCAAAACTAAGCCAAACCGGAAGGTTCAAGCAAGCGATTGAAAAGGAATCCCCCTCGTCCGGGTCACTGACCGTGATTTGATAGGAAAACAGACTGCCCTCGGCAGCCTGATTCCCGGGAGGAGCGGAAGTGATGACGGGCGGATCGTTGACGGGAAGCACCGTTATGTGAAAAGCAAGCTCCACATATTTGTTCAACATCCCCTGAACGTCCTTCAGTCGGATAGTAAAGGAGTCGGTACCATTGAAATCGGGATTCGGCTCATAAAGCACGCTTTCGTTGTTCAAGGCGTTGAGATTCAAGGTCAACATCCCATTGGAAGGCAATACGGATGCATGGAGCTCGACTTTATGATTATCAGGGTCTCCGTAATTCAGAGAGGGAAGAAAAGAATACCAAGATGGCGAAGTAGATCTGTTGCAATCTTCAGGTATCGTAATGTTTAGGTCCGTCACAAGCCGACTGCCGTTCACCTCAATGTAAGGAGGCTCGTTTCTTGCCAGCACGGTCAGATCAAAGGATTGGACGGACGAAAGCAAACCATCCGAAACCCGCAAGTCGAAAGAATAATTTCCTTCCGACTTGGGGTCTTGCAGGGGCGTGAAGGTAATGTTGTGGCCGTCAATGGCGAAGTTCGTCGGTGGCGACCCGCTAACCAAGCTAAGGGTCAAGGCATCCCCGTCCGCATCGAAAACGGAAATCGTTTGGTTGTATTCGTCTCCCTCCATCGCGTAGGGCAAAACGACAGGGGTCGTTCCTCCGCCGACAAAAATCGGACGGTCAGGCGTCCCGTCCACGACGACGGACAGTTGCACGGTGTCCGTGAGGTTCCCTTCATGAAGAGAGACGGAAAAGGTATGGGTTCCACTGAAATTTGCATCAGGTCGATAGGTAAAAAACCCCGTATTCGAATCGATGCTCGGTGGCGATTGCCCTGGACTGAAGTTGGCATCGTCGATTGTCCAAGTCAGTGCATTGGAGAAAGGATGAGAACCGTTCAAGTCGTAGAAGTAAGAGACGTTTGACACCTCGACCTCGGTAAAATGAACCACAGGAGTCGAGTTTCCATCTATGATCGGTCGCAATTCGGGCAAAGAAATACTCTTCCAGGCATCATTATAAAAAACCACGACACCGCCTCCGTAAGACTCGATCGAACTGTCCCCCGGGCTCCCCATTACGGCCATGCCGTTGGTAAGAGAAATGGACGTCACGTCGCGATTGTCCGAATCAGCGGCCTTGCAATCGAGCGAAGATCGAAGTGTCCAGTGACTCGAATTTCCATCCATTCGGTATACGTAACTGAAACCGTCTTCTCCAGCTTGTGGAGCGGCGACCATGAGCAAGTCCTCGAAAACCTCCAGATTCGAGGCAAACAATTGGTCGGCGACAAGATCCGGCGGAACGATTTTCGCCACCTCCGCCCATAGGCCCGAGATCTTTTCGAAAACATATACGCACCCCGTATTCGACACGCCGGCGTCCCCGTTCACCGCCCCGACAAAAGCAAGGTTCCCGGACAAGGCCACCGAATAGCCGAACTTGTCGTCGACCGAAAGACTTGAAGGGGCAAGTTTTTGAGCCTGCGTCCATCCGGATCCGTTGAATTCGAAAACATAGGCCGCACCTGAGTTGTTTCCATCACCGTCCGACAAGGGAGATCCGACAATCAAATGGTCTCCATCCAAATCCAAATCATGACCGAATTCATCCCCGCTTTGGTTGTCGTCGGAGGAAAAAGTGGAGTGAAAAGACCAAGTATCATTAATATTCTTTTGGTAATAATTTACCTTTCCGCTTCCAGAGTTTTCGCGCTGCAGTGAAGTGACCAGCATACGAGATCCTTCGATAGTCAGGCCCCAACCGAAACTGTCGCCTAGAGTTGGAACGGGCGCAGCATGGCTTTCCCAAGAGACGTAACTTCCGTTCGACTCCCTCTTGTAAAGGTAGACTTTACCCTGAAACCCAGTTTCGTCGGGAGCACCTGCCACGAGAAATTCAGAGTCCGTATCCAAGGCTGCTCCGAGCTGACCGGCAGCAAGAGCGGGCAACAGAACCTGACGTTGGCTCAAGCTTCCGTTTGCTTCCCGGTCAAACACGTACAAGGCTCCGTCCAAAGAGCCCTGACCAGGGGCGCCCACGATGGTTTGGTTCCAATCGTTTACCTCCACGGCATGGCCAAACCGAGAATCGTCCAAGCTGAAATCGGGGTGTACGAGCAAAGAATCATAGGGCAGGATCACCAACTGACCGGTACTCGCATTCAGGTCAGGATTGAAATAGTGGAGGGTTCTCGAGGTGTTCCCATCGGGAGCGACCAAGGCATATTCATCCATCAGGGCCAGGCTGTTCCAAACATCCGTCTTGCCGTAGGCAGACCGGTTGTTTTCTCCAATGGCAAGTACGCCGCCATTCGTGGAATTGTTCTCAAAGACATAGTAATGATTTTCGTACAAAGTCAGGTTGGGGAAAGCCTGACCGGGAAAACCGGCAACCTGGAAGGAGCTGCCGTCCCAGACAAGCGAAAAGCCATGGGAAACTTGCCCATCAAAGGCTTGAGCGTTCCCGATTGACGAAAAATCAGCCAACAGAAAGGAAGTCAGCAGAAAAAGCCGACGAAACCAAGTCCTTGGACGAAAAAGAGCATGTGGGTTGGGCTGCTCCGACATTAGGCCAATGTCCTAGAAAACTTATGAAAAAGCAACTTTTAAGAAACTGTCGGTTGCGTGATAATGAAACCTGATCAATTCTGGGTAAAATTCTACCTTCTCTTGGGGACGGCCCGAACGAAAGGGGCATGTCGGACGGTGGGTGCACGCCGGACCAAGGGAGCCATTCGCACGGGCTTGGGGCGCATTACACGCGGGGGCTTTTTGACCAAAGCAACATTTTTTGGGAGAGGGGCTCTGGGGGCAAACCGCGCCTTGGTTGAAATCGGAACCGTCGGGGCGCGAGGAGCTCTCTTGAAATTTGAAAAACTTGGTACGGAGCGAACTTTCTTGACGGATGGAACGCTCGGGACACGGGGAACGAACCGAAAAGCCCAAGCCATGGAAGAGAAGACGAAACAAACGCCGACAAGGAAGGCTGTCTTCCTAAGAAACGCCACTGGCAAACTTTTCCACAGGGTATTCAGGTTCGAGCTTTTGAAGAAGGAAGGAAGTTGGTTCAAAATTTTCCAAAATGGGAAAAACTTCGTCGTTTTTATACATCCTTACTTGGGAAACCATGATTTCCGGAGTCTTGGGGGGAGCGTAAAGAATATCGTCATGGGAGGCATTTTCTCTCGAATTGAAAAGCTCGGGAGTAAGCGATCCACCCAAGTGATCACTCCGTCCGGTTGCGACGTGACAAGTGGCAAGGATTTTTTCATCTTGGATATCCTTTCCGGAGAAGGGAAGCAACTGGGTGCCGAAGCCAAGTTCGCCGATAATTCCGGTTGCGGGATCCTGCTTAAGCTTTCGGTTTCTTTCGTTCACCAACTCCTCGTCCCCACGCAACAATTCAGCTTCTACGATTGCCCCTTCGGAAACCTTCATACTTGCCAAGGTTCCATCCGAAAAGCGGAACGGAAAAGACCCCATAGCACCTTTGGGTACAAAATAAACTTCTCCCGCGGGAAGATTCGCCACGTCCGGTTTGCCCGGTGGGCAAAGGCCGTGGCTTTTTTGGGCTTCCTGGGCATCACATTCGATTCTGAGAGAAAATTCCTGACCAAGGCATTCGAAATCCAATTCAAAAGCATCCGCCTTATTCAAAACCGAACGAAACAACTCGGCTTGCCTGCTGACCATCTCGTAGTCAACCGAAAGTCCTGACTTGAGAATGACTTCGTTCACGCCATGGAGAGTGGCGCCACGAAAACCATGCTCTTTGGCCATGGCGGTCAAGGGTGCGGTGAGTGAGAAATCGGTGATAGCCAATATCAAGTCATATTTCGGACAAATGTCTTCCGTGAAGGTCAACGAGTTGCCTTCGCCATCAATCAATTCGTTCTCCGGGTCAAGGTTGCTCCCACCGGTTGCCTTGAAAGCAAAAAAATCATTCGAGGCGTATCCCATTTTCTCGGACACCCCCTCCTTGAGCAGTTTGAGAAAAACATCGTGGGCGTATTTCTGGACCTCGAAACCATTTTCACCGAGAAAGCGATGTCCAACCATGAGGGACAGATCCGGGAGGTCGATTAGGATGCAAGTCTTAAGTCTCGCGGAAGGGGTGTGGCCAAAGCAAGTGACCAAAAGACGTTCTAAAGAAAATTCAGGAAATTCGGTGAGTTGCGGAGTGTACATATCGATAATACTATTTGATAGCACAAAAAAAACCAACTGAACGAGGGAAAAAAGTCACTTCGGCTTTCTTCCTCCGCAAATCCTGCAATCCGTACCATTGGGTTGAGAGGTGAGAACGCCTCGACCTCTTTCGTAGAACGTGCAACCAGGCCTGTGAATTTTCCCAAAACTGGTGACCCAATAGCTCAAACCGGGCACAAAGGTATCTCGTCGGTTTAGCACACCGGGCAAGTTGGGCGTAGGACGGGCAAGAGGATCGATGACTTGGGAGTAATTGAAATGATTGGCCCAAACCCCCGAATTTGAACGCTTGGCCTTTAATTGAGCGAGCAAAAACGGGCCGTAGCGGTTTGTTTCTTTTTCCAAATGCCACCCGATGCCCAAACCGATTGCATCCCGACTGAAATTCAAACTGCCATCCAAAAGCAAAATTTCCGCGACCTTGAGGTTTTTCTCATCGAATTCCCTTCTGATTCTGATATCCGGGCTTGTCGAAACAAGCTTGCTCTCGGTAAAGGAAAGAGCCTGATCGTAACCCGGTTGTCCACGTTCAGGAAAACCAACCCCCCAAGCCCTCATCCGGATGATGAAACTACTAGTTTGAACGTCAAAAACGCCGGGTTGAATCACGCGGATAATTTGTGGTGACGACGAAGTCCGGTTTTGTTCGGCGACGGGTGCTTTGCCCAATCCCGTAGCGCCTGCAAGGCAGATTGCCAAGACCCCCAATCGGACCGAAAAGGTTCCACTTGCCGATAATGCCTTCAACATTTCTTGACAATACGGTTTGCCCAAACAATGGCAAGATCCTAGCCAAA
>JAYOMW010000028.1:0-17537 GCA_038121045.1 Opitutia bacterium | reverse complement strand
GAGGAATTGGTCGTAGAGGTCAGTCGAGTGGATGGGCCTTACGACTACTACGATGCAGGCGTCACGGCTTATCGTGAAAAAATCAAAAGTTTTCGGGAAAAAGGGTATGAGACAAACAAGGAGGCTCTCTACATGGCCATGTGGGTTCGCGAACAGCTCAGCGAATTATCTCGTAAACAGGGAAATTACCACTTGAGCGTTCATCCATTGACCTTCCCTCAGGATTTGGACAGCACCATTCATGGGGTTGAAAAACGGGCCACCCAAAGCGGTTTCGCCCCCTCTGGCTCAAATGTTTCCCTGAGTGCCCTTTTCCCCGAACCGGAGCTCAGAAACTATGCCCGCGAACGCATGCAAATGCTTCATCGTGGAGATCTCAATTCTTATCTTGCCTCCTTGGTCTCGAAGGAACGAGACTCATTGGGCACCAATTCGGCCAGTATCATGGACCTTATCCATATCTGCGAGCACAAGCTAAACCTCAGAAGCATAGAATTCGACAAGAGATACGTGGTGGGCGAAACGGACTTATGGATTCCTGCATGGGCCTTGGGCATAGAAGTCAAGAACTCTTGGGACGAAAGGGAGGAACTCGTCCTCAAGAATACCTTGAGCAATACCAACTTCAGACTGCAGGCAAAATATTTGTTGGTAGTGGTTCCGGACAGCCTTTCGGACGAGTCCTTCGAAATGATCCGCTCAGTCGAAAGAAGTGGAGTTTATCAAAACTTGTCAATCCTGCGGATCGGAGACTTGGGTAATTACCTCGACAGGGTCGAGGAAATCGAAAACGGACAAAGAGCTTAGGGCTCCGCAACCATTTCTTCTCTCGTCAACCTTCCTTCGGGATCCCAAAGCCTGCGGCCCTTGAACTTGCCCCCGCTCCAATACTCCTCCTCCCGGATTTGACCGTTCCTCCACCTTCTGGTCTTGGTTCCGGAAAGAATTCCCTTATCGAAAAAAACTTCCAAAGCCAAATTTCCGTTTGGAAAGTTCCTCTTTTGGAAACCGTGTGGCTTTCCTTGATAAAAAGTCGTACTCAAGGACAAACTGCCATCAGGGAAAGTCTCAACGACGGTTCCATTGAAAGGTTCGTCTTCCAAGCCCCTCCTGTAAGTCCTTCCGTTTTGCCTGACAACGGTTTCATCTTGATTAATCACGGGATAGGTGTCGATGGGACCCGCAAAATCCCCCATGATCTCATCAATGCCCCGGTCGGAAGATACAAACGATTTGCTCGGACCGGCATAAGGTTTCGAGTCCCGAGCTTCACCAGGTGGTTCGTCGATTGGCTTTGGCTGAGAAATTTCAGTAGCGCCGTCGTCCGAACACCCAGAAGAAAGCAAAATTGCAAAAAGCAAAATCGGGGGATAGGCTTTCATTTCTTCATCATTACGATTGACCACCTGCAGGCAAACAGAAAAACCAAAGTTTGTTTACCATGAAAATATGAAAACGCTGTTCCTCATTCGGCATGCCAAGTCATCTTGGAGCGACTCCGAGCTCAAGGATGATGAAAGACCTCTTAACGACAGAGGAAACTGGGACGCCCCGATCATGGCTCGAAGAATGGCCGAAAGTTGGCCTGCTCCCGACAAGATCATTTGCTCCCATGCCCGGAGGGCTCGAGAGACAGCTGCAATTCTGAATTCATCTTGGTGGAACGAACAAACCATTGAAATAGACGAAAGGCTCTATCACGGCGGTGCCTCGTCATCCTTGGAAATTATTGCTCGAGTCCCGGCCGAAGTCAAATCCCTCGCTTTGGTTTTCCACAACCCGACCGTAACCCACCTTTCGAACATCCTCGCTCAACTGAGCATTCCCAACGTCCCGACCTGCGGAATCGTGGTCCTCAGACCGAAAGTGGCGAGGTGGGACGAATTGGAACCGGGAACCTGCGAGCTTCTTGATTTTGAGTACCCGAAAAAGGGACACCCGCCTAGTTAAGTTCCTCTCTCAAAATCCTCGAGGCCACGGCAAGAAAGGGATCGTCCGCCGATTCGAACGGTCGTTGAAGATTTCCGATTTCGTCGGGCATGGCCATAAGTTTGTCCACCCACTTCCCTATTTCTTCTCGCGAACACTCTTTTGCTGAGTCGCAAGGCGGAAAGTCTACAATGTTATCCGATTCGGAATTCACGAAGATTGAATCGGAGGAAGATGCTGAAGAAGGGTTCGTTTCTTCTCGTAAGTAGTCTTTGAAAAAAATCACAACTAAATTGGATTAGTGCCTGGAGACACTGATTGACGGCTGTGATTCTAGTCTACCTCCTGTGGACCGAACCTCGATGAACTAGGGCTGCATCCATGCAGCTACGAAGCATAATCGACCCGGACCTTTCGGACTTTAGCGAAAAGTTGATCTTTTTTTGAGTAGGGACCCTTTGCTCTTTTCATTTTGGCGTCAAAGGTCAAGGATACCCCCATGAACAAACCTTCCAAAGCATACGCCAATTCAAGTTTCCTCAATGGCCCCGATGCCCGCCCCATACGGGTTCAATGCGAACTAATCGAACCAAGCATTCGCTTTTCCGAACAAAAAGTCGAGAATACGATCGTCTTGTTCGGCTCCGCACGATCCAAAGATTCTACCCAAGCGAAGAAGGACTTGGAAGCTCTGTTGGAAAAACTTCCCGAAGATCCGACTCAAAGAACGGACGAGCAAGCCGGTGAAGTGCTCAAGAAAGAGAGGATTCTCATGCTGTCAAAGTATTACGACCAAGCGGTCGAGCTCTCCCAACGGTTGACGGAGTGGTCTCTTGCCGAAGAGGATCCGCAAAAGCGGCATCTGATCTGTTCCGGCGGAGGGCCTGGTATGATGGAAGCGGCAAACAAAGGAGCCCATCAAGCCGGCGGTTCATCGATTGCCTTGGGGATCAGTCTACCCTTTGAGCAAGGGGTCAACCAATATGCGACCCCGGAACTCTCCTTCGAGTTCCACTACTTTTTCATTCGAAAATTCTATTTTCTCTATCATGCGAAGGCGATCGTGGTCTTTCCGGGGGGCTTCGGCACTATGGACGAACTGTTCGAAACGCTCACTCTCGCCCAAACGGGAAAACTGGACAAGAAACTACCCGTATTTCTTTACGGCAAGGAATTTTGGGACGGCTTGATTAATTTTGATCATTTCGTCAAATGGGGAGTCATTTCTCCCGGAGACGTCGATTTGTTCAAGATAGTGGATGACGTCGAAGAAGCCTTTTGCGAAATCACCGCTTGCCTGCCACCTGCAACCTGACGGTTTGATCGAAAAAGGCTCGAAATCAGTTTGCTCATAGAACGGTAAGCAAGGAAAGAGCCGACTCGAAGTCCTTGGGAATCGGGGCGCAAAATGAAAGCCTCTCATCGGATTGAGGATGAATAAAACTCAATCTTTGGGCATGCAGCATAACCCGGGGAAATTCATACCCATGGTTTTTGGATGCTTTGTACCCGTAAACGGAATCCCCGGCAATCGGATGATTCAAAGAAGAAAGATGAACCCGGATCTGATGCGTTCTGCCTGTGCTAATCCGGCACTCGATCAGGGCAAATTTCTCCCTGTATGAGGAAAGGGTCAACCATTGCGTATGAGCCGGTTTGCCTCCTTTTTCAACCACCGCCATTTTTACCCGGATCTTTGGATGACGCCCAATGGGGAGAGAAACCTCTCCTTTGTCCGGTTGAGGGTGACCCGAGACAAGAGCATGGTAAACTTTTCCAGTCGTTCTTTGAGAAAATTGAGCGACTAGAGAGTGATGGGCTTTTTCCGTCTTGGCCACCACCATGACCCCACTCGTCTCCTTGTCCAAACGATGAACGATACCCGGACGATCAGGTTCCCCGACCGGGCAAAGGGAACCTTGGCAATGATGCAAAAGAGCATGAACGAGGGTATCCTCCCCCGTCCCGTCTCCGGGATGGACGACCATGCCGGAAGCCTTGTCCAGAACGATCAAATCGTCATCCTCGAAGAGAACCGAAAGGGGAATCGACGCAGGAGAATGAATTTTCGTTTGGGAGGGACTCAGATTCACCATCAAAAACTCACCGGGCGTAAGTTTGCTTTTCGGGTCAAGCGGACTTCCGTTTTCTCGCCGGATTCTCCCTTCTTCGATTGCCTTTTTGATCCGGGACCTGCTGGTTTCGGGGAAAGCCACGGCCAAAACCTTGTCCGCCCGTTCCACCGGGCCTTCCGGACAAACAAAGCGCTCTTCACTCATCGGCCAGGCAGGCCTCGTCGACCAGCTCTTCAATTTGTTTTTGGAAGGAATTGACCCGATCGGGCTCCAAGTCCGCCACCTCAAAACCATTCCACGCCAACCGGCCGATTTCACGTGCGGAAAAACCCTTTTTGTCGACCAAAACCTCATATTCCTGATTCAGGCTGTTGTTGAAGGAAAGTGGATCATCGGTGCTGATCGTGCACTGAATCCCCCTCTTCATAAAGTCACCGATCGGATGCTCCTCGATTTGATCCACGACCCTCAGCTTGTAGTTACTAAGCGGACAAAGATCCAAGGTCACTCCCTCGTCGACCAGGAGTTCCATGACCTTCTCGGATTCCGATGACCGCACGCCATGCTGTATTCGCCGGACTCCCAAATCAACAACTGCCTGCTCGACGTTCCCAGCCGGGCCGAATTCTCCGGCATGAGCCTTGAGCGCCCTCCCGGATGCGGATGCTCGTTCCCAAAAAGGTTGAGTCCACGCTTCCATGGGCAAGGACTCTAGACCGTGCAAGTCGATCCCCGCCAGCGAGTCCCACTTCTCGATTGCTTCTTCCAACAATGGCCCGAGATAAGGCGTGTAAGCATTTCTGCTTATTCCGAGAAAGACCCGTGCTTCCAATTGCGGAGGCACCGCGCAAAGAATGGCTTTGAGAATCTCTTCGCCGGGAATCTTGAGAAATTCCATCATTCCGGCATGAAAGCTAGTCTCGACGTACTTGACGTTTTGCTCGACCTGTTTTGAAAAGATCAATTTGGCCGCCTCGTGATAACTCTCGGGCGAATCGAACCAATCCAAGGCATGATCAATCAGGATTGACTCGAATTGCTCGAAAGAATCGTAACGAAAACCCTCACCCCGAAAAGCGGGTTGACTCGAATACTTGTCCGGATCCTTTTTCTCCAACAATTCCCAGGGAAGGGCTCCCTCGACATGCAAATGAGTTTCAGTCTTCGGCAACGACTGGATGAACTCTCGAGTTGCCGAAAGATCCATCATAAAGCTTTCAGGAATCCCCGAGCAAATATTCCGTGTTCAGTTTGGCCAAATCTTCGTGCTGAAATTCCCCGTCCTTGCGGATCAACTCACCGTCAAACCAAATTTCCCCTCCCCCGTACTCGGGCCTTTGAATATTCACCATGTCCCAATGCACTTGCGATTGGTTTCCGTTGTCCGCTTCCTCATAGGCCTGTCCGGGAGTAAAATGAAAGGAACCGGCGATTTTCTCGTCAAACAAGATATCGAGCATCGGTTCGCGTATGATGGGATTGAATCCGATTGCAAACTCCCCGATAAAACGGGCGCCTTCATCGGAATCGAGAATTTCATTCAACTTTCCCTCGTTGGAAGAAGCGGTTGCCTCGATAATCTTTCCAGACCGGAACTTGAGACATATGTCGGAAAACGAAGACCCTTGGTAGATAGTGTCCGCATTGTAGGTGATCGTTCCCTCCACACTGTCTCGCACGGGGCATGAAAAAACCTCGCCATCGGGAATGTTATGGGTACCTCCGCAGGCAACTGCATTGATTCCCTTGAGTGAAAAATTCAAGTCCGTCCCCGGGCCCGTTATCCTTACCTCCTCGGCTTCTCGCATTCTTCCTTCGAGTGCCGTCATGCCCTCCGTCATTCTTGAGTAGTCCATGCAACAAGCATCGAAAAAGAAGTTTTCAAAGGCTTCCGTGCTCATCTTGGCTTGTTGAGCCATGGAGGAAGTAGGCCAGCGCAAGACACACCATTTGGTCTTCTTTACCCGCCAGTCCAAAACCGGCTTGAGGATTTTCATGGCCTTTTTCATATCTTCCTGCGGTAGATCTGAATTCTCAAACACGTTGGGGGATCCGCGCAGCGCAATGTAGGCGTCCATGGATTTCATTCTTTCCATTTCCCAGGAAAGGGCCGTCTCGAACTGAACGTCCGACCCCCCCAAAACGCACTCTCTTCCGATCCGGCTGTTTTCCAAAATGACGAAGGGAATCGCTCCCCTGCTCCTGATCGCCCGAATCAAAGCAAGGGTGATTTGCTCCGGCACGTCGAAAGCGTGAACAAGGGCTTTTTCATCCCGTTGAAGGTTTGTGGAATGGCTGACGAGGTTGTCGGCCAACGATTCGTATCTCGGATCCATGGAAAAGTTCTTAGTAAACAAAGGCCGGACTTACAATCCCCGTCTGATCTTCGATCCGGGAAAGTTGATACGTACCCGATAAACTTTTTTCACTTTGTTGATGATCTCGTAGGATTTCGGATCGATTCGCTCGGGCACCTCCATTTTCCTAATGTCCACGACGGCGGTAAAACCCCGTTCGGTAAAAACGTCGATCAGGATGGCAATGGCGAGAGGATCGGCAAAGACGGAATCTTCCGAATTGATGTACGCCAAGCCCGAAATGGAATGCTTTTCCACGATGGGTATGAACTTCGATTGGATCAAGTCCACGACTTGCCCGAAAAGTTGCGAATGAAACTTCTCGTAAGAGTCCAACCGATGAACGAGTAACTGCCTGGCATGCAAGGAAAGCTTTTGGGCCAAGGGAATGGAGGAAATCCGGTCGTAGGTAGCCTCATCCAACTCCAAGGAGCTCTGATATTTGAGCTCCTGAATGATTCGTTGTTGGATTTCGATTACGGTTCCATGGGCATTGATGAAATGATAGTGAAAAACTTCCCTCAAGGTGGTCAGCGAATGATAGGTTGACTCCTTGAAAGTCTTGTATCGCCGATGGGCGGCGTCCTCATCCAAATCCGTTTTCCTGACCTCCCTTTTTTCACCGACCCCGGATGCCTCGACTTCCGCGTTGTGCTCCAAGGTTCGCTGCCCACGCAAAAGTTGCCTTCTGACGCTTTCTTCCTCATCAATGAAAAGCATGATGATATGAAACCTCGGTTTAGGAAACTGCTCTTCCTGAAAGGTTCCCAAATACTTGCTCCTTAGCTCACTAAGTCTGCCGTGAAAAAGCTTGAGGCACTCAACCTGGGTTTTGGTCCGTGGATAACCGTCTACAATGGCGCCGCTTTCGTAAGAAGGGTTCAAAAGGCTTCGCAAAACAAGCTTCGTCACCTCGCGATCCCCCGCAAGCATCCCGGCGTCCATTTTTTTTCGAGCTTCCGGAGACTTGAGCAACTCGCTCACGATGATGGGTTTCTCGGTTAGATCGCGAAATTCCATGATGAACGCAGTTTGCGTCCCCTTTCCGGCCCCGGGCGAACCGTTGAGCCAAAAGATTTCAGCAGGAAAGCGAAGGTTTTCTACCCCGACTTCTTCCTCCAACTCATGCCATACCGCCTGAAAGATCAATTGAGCGTCCTTGACCTCCAAATCCTCCACTTGTTTTTCCGCACCGGGCTTGAGAGGGGCATTGACTGCATCTTCATTGTCAGCCTCCTCGTCATTGACCATTTTTGGGGAGGAAGGTTCACTCGATTCGGTACGCATGCGGCTTTCCTAGTAGAAAAAAAAAGCTTCGTCAACTGCAGGGGGAAAAAAGTGAAAAGGAATCAAATACCCCCACCCGATTCGTACTCCCGCAGGTTTTGGAGCGAATGATCCATAGCCAAAGAAGGCGAATCTTCCGTCACCTTCCCGACGACCTTGGAAGGAACTCCGGCAACGGAAACATGGGGTGGAACGTCGGCCAAAACAACGCTGCTCGCCCCCACTCTCGCTCCTTCGCCGACTTCGACGTTCCCAAGAATCTTGGCTCCCGCCCCGATGAGCACCCCCGAACGGATCTTGGGATGCCTGTCTCCGCGGTCCTTGCCCGTACCACCCAGGGTAACTTCGTGCAGAATGGAAACGTCGTCCTCGATGACGGTCGTTTCACCAGCCACGAAACCAGTCGCGTGATCAAGCAAAATGCCCTTTCCGATCACGGCAGCCGGGTGAATGTCAACCGAGTAGACGACAGAAATCAGGCTTTGCAGGTAAAGGGCAAGATCCCTTCGACCCTTTTTCCACAAATAATGTGCGGATCGATAAGCGCACAAGGCCTGAAATCCCTTGAAGTAAAGAAAAGGACTGAGAAAATCATCACAAGCCGGATCCCTTTCGCGGACCGCCTTAAAGTCGCAATCCACCGCTTCCATCAGCTCATCGGAACCAAGGTGGCACTCTTTGAAAAGCTCGCGCAAATCGGTCTCGGGCACCGAACCCTTGGCCAAGCGCGAAGACAACCGCCAACTCAGGGCATCCGCAAGCGAATCGCGTTCAAGAATGTACTCGGTCAATACCTTTGACAAGATTCGTTCCCTCGAAGCGACCAAACGGGCTTCCTCAAGCAAGGAATTCCATACGAAAGATTCAGACATAGCAGTTTTTATTGGGAATAATTCGGGGCATGGCAAGGAATAGGAAATTTTTTTACTCCTCGGACGGGCCGTAAAAGGTTTCGCCGATTGCAATCTCTTTCCTTCCTTTTGCCTTGCGCCACTTGTTAGTATCTCTCAGGGAAAACACGCATCCGCAATATTCCTGTTGATAAAACTTTTCCCTTTTGGAGATTTCGATCATCCGTTGGGAACCTCCGGCCTTGCGCCAATTGTAAGTCCAGTAAACAAGATTCTCGTACCGGTTCGCGGCCCGCTCGCCACACCCGTTGATCTGAGACATGTTTTTCCATCGGGAAATCCCCAAGCTACTTGAAAAAACGGAGAATTCGTTTTCATGAGCATACAAAGCCGTACGCTCGAACCGCATGTCGAAGCATTCGGTGCAACGCGCCCCCCGTTCCGGTTCCCACTCCAATCCCTTGACTCGCTCGAACCAATTGCGGACGTCGTAATCCACATCCACGTGCTCAACTCCAACCTTGTCGCAGAATTTCTTGTCCTCCGATTTCCTCAGTTCGTATTCACGCTTGGGATGTATGTTCGGGTTGTAAAAGAAGACGGTCGGTTGGATGGAGGATTCCAGCAAGGTCTCCAACACCTCGCCCTCGCAAGGAGCACAGCAAGAATGAAGCAGTATCCGGGACGCCCGCCCCGGTGCTTCCAACTTCGGTCTGATGGCCGTATTCACGACGACAAACAATGGCAACTGTCCAATGAGATGGCAATCGGTTATTCGGTTGCCGATTCCGCTTTGAGGTCTCGAGCCATCAGATCCGAAATGGCGATCGAGGGAGCTTTTCCCTCGTGCAGGATTGAATATATTTCCGTCAGAATCGGCATATCCACTCCGGAATCACGGCATTTCTCGAAAAAACAGGCGGTGGCCGAATAACCCTCGACCACGGTTTTTTGGGAACGGATGACTTCTTCGGGCTTTGCCCCCTTGGCCAAAGCCAACCCGAACATTCGGTTGCGGCTCCAATCGCCCATGCACGTTCCGATCAAATCACCGAAGCCGCCAAGACCGAAGAAAGTTTCGCTTTCCCCGCCCAAGGAAACGCCTAAGGCCATCATTTCTTTCATACTGCGGGTGAGCAACGCAGCCCGGGCGTTGTCCCCAAGGCCAAGGCCATCCGAAAGTCCCGTCGCGATGGCATAGACGTTCTTGAGGCAACTCCCCAATCCGACTCCGATCCGGTCTTCGGATCGATAAATCCTCATCGACGAAGAACTCAAGCTCGCCTGAAGCTCAATGACCTCGTTTGGCTCGCAATTCAAAGCAAGAACCATGGCCGCAGGCTTGCCTGCGGCAACATCGTGAGCATGGCTTGGTCCCGTCAAATACCCGCAACCGATCCGGTCGCCCAATGCGTCTTGCATCACCTCGTGCGCAAACAGATTGGACTTGGGTTCAAGCCCCTTGCACAAGGCAATGGCGCCACGAAAATTCCAAGAGTCTTCCTTGTGCTCCGCGACCCTCAGGCAAGTGTCCCGCAAAGCGTGCGAAGGGCAGGCAAAAAAAACGTAATCGCATTCCATCAGGACCGGGCGAAGCTCGCAACCAATCTGCAAGTCGGGATCAAAGCCAATTCCCGGAAGATAATCCTTGTTTTCCCGTGCCGAAGAAAGGGCGAGAGCATGATCCATGCGCCTTGGCACCAAGGAAACCGAATGCCCCATTTTCGAAAGATAGACCGCCACCGCCGTTCCCCAGGCTCCCGCCCCTAAAATGCAAAAATTCATAACCTTCATTTTCCGTTTTTCCGAACGTCCCCGACGTATTTGCTCAAGGCAGCGGATGCGTCCTTGGCAAGATTCGCGTAAGGAGCAACGAAGGAAGGAACTCTCTGGACCGTTAACCCAAGCAAGTCATGGGTAACCAAAATCTGCCCATCGCAGTCCGGTCCGCTTCCGATGCCAACAAGGGGCGGAGTAATCTGATTGGCCAACTCGGCAGCAACTTTGCTCTCGACCATCTCGGCAATGATGGCAAAACACCCCGCCTCTTCCAAGCTGATTGCATCGGTGTAAAGGCTTTCCGCTTCATCCCTTTCCGAACCGAACTTCCTGTAACCGCCGATCGCCTTGACGGTCTGCGGAAGAAGACCGATATGCCCCAAAACCGGAATACCCGTCGCGACAAGTTTTTCGATGTCGTCAGCCAAATCTCTCCCCCCCTCCAACTTGACCGCGTCCGCTCCCCCCTCCTGCATGAGCCTCCTGCAGGATTCAAGCAAACGGTCAAAAGACATGCTGGCTTCGCCAAACGGCAAATCGGCAACCAACAGGCAACCAGGATCGGAACGCCTAACGGCGGAAGTATGGCGAACCATGTCGTCGATGGTGACGGGAATCGTCGTGTCATACCCCAAAAGCGTGGTCCCTACTGAGTCCCCGACCAAAATGAAGTCGACTCCGGCATCCGAAATTAACTTTCCCATGATCGCATCGTAGGCGGTCAGGCCAACGATAGGTCTCTTTCCCTTTAGCTCAGCAAGGTAACGGACGGTAGGCTTGACTTCATGCCGGGTCCTCTCACTTGCCTTGGGCGGCGAACTTCGTCCTTGTCCCGGGGCTCCCGACGCTTTCACCGGAGAGTCGACGGGCTTTTCGCGCTTGGCAGGCTTTCGCCTGTGCCTGGCGGGCTTTGCGGATGACCGGGCCCTCGCTTCTTCCGTTGATCCGGGTTCCCGATTAGGTTGCGTATCCTCAGACACTTTTCATCCTTTCTTCAAATTGATCCAGACACTTGGCGACCGCTCCGTCCTCTTCCTGAGTCAGATCTTTTTCAGCCGCCCGAACGGTCTCCACGATCTGCCCGGGGCGGCGGGCGCCCACGATTGCCGAGGTCACTTCTTCCCGACGCAAGGCCCAAGCTACCGCGAGCTGACCGATGGTCCTTCCATGGGCAAGGGCGATGGAGCTCAAGCCTTCCTGAAAAGCCAAAAACGCCTCCATTCCCTCCTCGCTTTGCAAAGGACTTACGACGGGATGATCCTTCTTGTGTTTCCTCCAGTCGTTATCCGGCAACCCGTCCAACCACCGGCGGGAAACTTTTCCCGTAAGAAGACCTGAATGCATCGGACTGTAGACCAGAACACCGGTTCCTTTTCCTCCGCACCAAGGCAAAACCTCCGGCTCAATGTCACGGGCAAGCATACTGTACATCGGTTGGTTCGAAGTAACCGCCTCGATCGAATCAAGCAGCTCGAGTTCTTCTTTCCAGCAATTGCACACCCCGGCCCAACGAATCTTGCCCTCCTTTCGCAGTTCTTGCAAGGTCTCCCAGGATTCGGCCAAATTCTCCAAAGGGTCGGGCCAGTGAATTTGGTAAAGGTCAATCCAGTCGCGCCCCAAACGCCTGAGCGACCCCTCCACCTCCTCCCGGATGGTGGATGAGGATATGAACCTTCGGGGCTTGTTGTCCTCCTGCGGAAGAACCCCGCACTTGGTGGCCACGATGATTTCATCGGCGTTCCACTCCCGGAGCGCCTTGCCGACGGCTTCCTCGGACACCCCGAAACCATAGGCATGGGCGGTATCGATCCAATTGATTCCCTGCTCAAGGGCCTCGATGATGGCCTGAATGGATTCCCGTTGGTCTTGATCTCCCCACCCCATTCCCCAATCCCCGCCGCCAATAGCCCAAGTGCCCAGGCCTATCTGCGAAAGCAGGAGATCGGAATTTCCAAGTTTGTTCAGTTTCATACGGTCGAAACGGAAAGGCTATCAAACCCCAAACTCTAGGCGAGTTAAAAGCGAGACACAGAGGCAACGCGCTCTTGCCCTTGAAAGACGGGCTGCCTTCGGATTTATTGTAGTCATGAAAACGATCTTCATCACAGGAGCCAGCCGGGGAATTGGAAAAGAGCTTACAAGACAGCTTTTGATCAAGGGTAACATCGTGATCGCAAGTTGCAGAAATCCCGAAAAAGCAGAAAGCCTCCGGGCATTGCAAAGTGAATTCAACAAACTCGAAATCGTCGGACTGTCCGTGGACGATGAAAATTCCGTTCTTTCCTGCTTCAAAAAGCTCAAGGATGACAACCGGAAGATCGATCTCCTCTTTAACAACGCCGGAATCATTGACTGGGAAGACCTGAACGCGGTGACCTTCGATTCGCTGGAAAAAGTTTATCGCACGAATCTCGTCGGAGCCCTTATGGTCCTGCGAGCCTCGCTTTCCTGCCTTCGCAGATCTCCGGATCCACTCGTCGTCAACCTTTCTTCGAGATTGGGCTCAATCAGCCTTCGGGGAAACACACAGCTTGGGGGAGCCATTGCCTATCAATGCTCAAAGGCAGCCCTCAATATGCTTACGAAACAAGCGGCCATCGACTTGTCGTCCATAGGGATCCGGGTCATTTCAATCAGCCCCGGATGGGTAAAGACGGAGATGGGCGGAAGCGAGGCCAAATATGAAACAGGTGAGTCCGTCCGGTTGATGCTCGGAACCATAGACAACCTGAATTCCGGCGCTTCCGGCGTTTTTCTTGGGGAAGATGGTTTGGAAATTTCTTGGTAGCCCTAAAATAAACCTTGTTCTCGACCGAAGCAGTCATCAAGTTGCAAGCTAATGAACAAACTCATCTTCATCCTCTCTGCTCTTGCCTCCGCTCTCCTGTGCTCGCTCAACCTAAATGCCCTGGAAGTCGGGGAAAAAGCACCTGCCTTCGAGGCATTGGACGACCAAGGAAAACCATGGAAGTCGGATAGTTTTCTTGGGAAAAAGCTCCTTCTGGTCTATTTCTACCCGGCCGCCATGACGGGCGGATGCACCAAGCAAGCCTGCGCCTTCCGCGATGACCGCGCAAAGTGGAGTGAAAGGAATGTTGAAGTTGTCGGGATCAGTGGCGATCAACCGGAAGGACTCGCCTTGTTCAAGCGGGCCGAGAGACTTAACTTCACCCTGTTGGCAGACCCGGACGGCAAGGTGGCCAAAGCCTTTGGCGTTCCTGCCGGCAAGGGCGGAAGCATCGACCGCTTCGTAAAGGGTGAGAAGTTCACCCTGACCCGCGGAGTCACCACCAAGCGGTGGACCTTCCTCTTGTCCAAGGACGGCAAGGTCCTCTACAAAAACGACAAGGTTCAAGCCCCCATGGACAGCTCGACCGTACTCAAATTCCTCAAAAAGGAAAACACTCCTTAGCATGCCTACCATACTTACCGGAAAAGAGCGGGGAAGACTCAAGTCTCTGGCAAAGACTCGCCCGGTCGACCTCAAGGTCGGCAAAAAGGGCATCACCGAAAACCTGCTTTCCGAGATCAGGCGTATATTGGAAGACGACTCGCTCTTGAAAATCAAGCTTTCCCCCGAAAAACAAATCAGACTCGAACAGGTCGCCCAACTCGAGAGCAAACTCCCCGTCAGCCTCTTAGCCTTGGTGGGCAAGACCGCTAGTTTTTCAAGGATAGAGACATGAAAAAGCCCGTCCCACTTGAAGAAGGAACCCGGATACCCGATTTTGCAACCACCGACGATCAGGGCAAGGAAGTATCAAGCTCCAACTTGA
Organism: Opitutia bacterium; assembly: GCA_038121045.1. Taxonomy (GTDB): domain Bacteria; phylum Verrucomicrobiota; class Verrucomicrobiia; order Opitutales; family Seribacteraceae; genus Seribacter. The sequence goes on along the minus strand of JAYOMW010000028.1, from coordinate 3,483 downwards.
AGGGCAGCAAGTTCCTGCTTTATTTCTACTCTCGCGACAACACGCCCGGATGTACCACGGAAGCCTGTGGATTCCGTGACCTGTGGGACGAATTCAAGGGTAAGAAAATCCAGATCTTCGGAGTATCGGGAGACTCCGCCAAATCCCACCAAAAATTCAGGGAGAAGTTCGACCTCCCCTTCCCTTTGCTGATGGACGAAGATCACTCACTGGCCAAGGCCTTCGGGGTTTGGGGTTTGAAAAAGTTCATGGGCCGTGAGTTTGACGGGATCCACCGGATGTCATTCCTGATCAACGAGGAAGGGAAGATTGCCAAAGCCTACTTCAAGGTGAAAGCCAAAGACCACCCGTCCCAGGTTCTCGACGACCTCTGACCTTTTTGGCAATCAAGCTTCCAAGGCCGCCTCGACGATACCCGAAAACGCTCTGGAGGTAAGCGACGCCCCGCCGATCAATCCACCGTCGACGTCAGGCTGTGCCAGAAGTCCGGCCGCATTCTCAGGCTTCATCGAACCGCCGTAAAGAATCCGAACCGATGCGCCGGCCGAATCTCCGAACATTTCCACGAGGACTTTCCTGATGTCAGCATGAACTTCCTGAGCCATCTCGTCTGTCGCCGTTTTGCCCGTACCAATTGCCCAAACAGGCTCATACGCCAGAACCAGGCTATCGATTGCGTTGGCAGGAAAATTCTCCAACCCCTCCCGAACCTGAGACCGGACCACGTCGAGGGTTTGCCCTGCCTCTCGCTCCTCGAGGGTTTCGCCGATGCAGTAGATGGGCTTCAAGTTGTTTTCCACCGCGGCAAGAACCTTCTTGTTTACCGATTCGTTGGTCTCGCCGTAAAACTGTCTTCTCTCGCTGTGACCAAGAATCACGAAACTTACGTAGAGGTCCCTCAGCATTTCGGCCGAAATTTCTCCGGTGTAGGCGCCGGCCGGATGAGGGCACATGTTTTGAGCGCCTAGCAAAACCTCGGATTGGTCAACCAGTTCGGATGCCTTGGCCAAGGAGGTAAAGGGCGGGCAGACGCAAACCTGAACGTTTGTCTGCGAACCAACGGAGGAGTTAATTTCCTTGATCAGGTCGACGGTTTCAGTCGCCGTCTTGTTCATTTTCCAATTTCCGGCTATCAGGTATTTTCGGGACATTTTAAAAAAGGTAAGCTAATTTAAGATTGATCGAGAATCGACACGCCGGGCAATTCCTTGCCCTCGAGAAATTCAAGCGAAGCACCGCCACCGGTACTCATGAAAGTGACTTGGTTGCCATAACCGCTTTGGTTGATCGCCTTGACCGAGTCTCCCCCTCCGATGATGGAAAGTCCTCCACCTTCGGCCACAGCTTTGGCAATGGCAAAAGTACCCTTGCTCGAGTCCTCTATCTCGAAGACCCCCATGGGGCCATTCCATAGAACGGTTCCCGCCTTGGAAACTTCCTGCGAGTACAACTCAATGGTTTTGGGGCCTATGTCGACCCCTTCCCAACCATCCTCGATATCGCCTTCCGCTATCCTGGTTTCCCCAAGCGTCTTCGCGTCGAAATCCAAAGCATTGGTTGTCAAGGTATCGACCGGCAATAGGAAATCGACTCCTTTTTCCTCCGCTTTTTTCAGAGCCGCTTGAGCCATGGCTACCTTGTCGGGCTCGCTCAGGCTGTCTCCCACCTTTTTGCCTTTCGCCAACGCAAAGGTGTAAGCCATCGCGCCGCCGATAATAATGGTATCGGCCTTGTCCAACAGCCTGTCGATGACGGTAATCTTGTCGCTCACCTTGGCGCCGCCGAGAATAACGGTAAACGGCCTATCGGGAGCTTCGGTCTTCTCGCCGAGAAACTCGAGTTCCCGCTCGATCAGGTAACCCGAAACTTTTTCCGGCAAAAGCTCGGCCACTCCGAAAGTCGAGGCGTGAGCGCGATGAGCGGTGCCGAATGCGTCATTGACGAAAAGATCCGCATGGGATGCGAGCTGACGGGCGAATGAAGGATCGTTCTCCGTTTCGCCCGGATGGAAACGGAGGTTTTCCAAAAGAGCGACCTGACCATTCTCCAGGTTGTCGATGGCTTGGCCGACTTCGGCCCCGATGCAGTCGTCCAGAAACAAAACCGGAGCCGAAAGTTTGTCGGCCAAATCCACGGCCACCGAAGACAAGCTCATCGATTCGACTCTCTCCCCTTTCGGACGCCCCAAATGACTCGCCAGTACGATTTTCGCCCCACCTTCCATTAATTTTCGGATGGTGGGGAGAGCGGCCTTGATACGGGTATCGTCAGTTATGGTTCCATCCGAATCGAGCGGAACATTGAAATCAACGCGAACGAAAGCACGCTTACCCTCTAGTTTTACGTCGTCTATGGTTTTTACCTTGGACATGACTTGCGGTGCTTGGAAGTATCCGGGTGCCCCGAACCTTCAGGTTGAACAGAAGGAAATGCAGTTAAATCAGAGAAAGGCGGAAACTCTCTTGAGCAGATCGACGCAACGGTTGCTGTAACCCCATTCGTTGTCGTACCAAGATACCAACTTGAAAAAGGTGTCGCTCAAACCCATGCCGGAACCGGCGTCGAAAATCGAGGAGTCCGGACAATGAATGAAGTCGGAAGACACTACCTCGTCCTCGGTGTAACCCAAAATCCCCTTGAGGGGACCTTCGGAGGCTTCCTTCATTTTGGCGCAGATGGCCTCGTAACTTGTGGGTCGCTCGGTTTTGACCGTCAAATCGACAGCGGAAACAGTAGGTGTGGGCACGCGGAAAGCCATCCCCGTAAGCTTGCCCTGAACGTCAGGCAAAACGAGACCCACAGCCTTGGCCGCACCAGTGGTGGAAGGGATAATGTTGATGGCGGCTCCACGGCCTCCCTTCCAATCCTTGACCGAAGGCGCATCCACTGGCTTTTGCGTAGCAGTGTAAGCGTGCACTGTCGTCATCAGACCTTCGGCGATGCCGTAGTTCTCCAAGACGACCTTGACCATGGGGGCCAGGCAGTTGGTGGTGCAGGACGCGTTCGAAACAACGTCGTCGTCGGCCGTCAAGTCTGCGTCATTGACCCCAAGAACAATGGTCCGCACGTCGCCTTTGGCAGGAGCGGAAATGATAACCTTCTTAGCTCCTGCCTCAAGGTGACCGGCGGCCAACTCCTTGGCCACGAACAAGCCCGTGGACTCGATCACGACGTCGACGCCCAATTCGCCCCAAGGGAGAGCGGAGGGGCCTTCGCGCATGGCAAGGCATCGAATTTCGTGTCCGTTGACGACAAGAGAGTCCTCGGAAGGAGCCTCGACGGTTCCGTTGAATCGGCCTTGGGTAGAATCATACTTCAGCAAGTATGCCAAGTTGTCGGAGGGGACCAAATCATTGATAGCGACAACTTCAAATTCGTTGCCGAGAAGTCCCTGATCAACAAGGGCGCGAAAGACCAAACGACCGATGCGGCCGAATCCATTAATTCCAATTTTAGTAGACATTTACGTTATATTTGTAGTTA
>JAYOMW010000027.1:0-26890 GCA_038121045.1 Opitutia bacterium | reverse complement strand
TCGGAGCCACGGGAAGGGTTTTCTGACGCGAGGTCATGCCCGTTATTCGCTGACCGTCCCGCACGTGATCGGGCAGGTCTTTCCCAAATTCCTCCGCTAGTTTGGGTTTGTAATCCCACAGATCGAGATGACTAGGCCCTCCGCTCATGAAGAGGTAGATGACCCGCTTGGCTTTGGCCGGATGGTGCATTCCTCCGTTCAAAGAACCGGCTTTGGGCAACGCCCAACTGGGCGTCAATTGAGCCATGGCGGCCGTGCCCAACCCGAGGGCCGCTTTGCCGAACAACTGACGGCGCGTAAGGTAAAGTTCTCGTTCCCGAAGTGGATTGATATTCATGACAGTGAAATTAAATTCGTCAGTAGAGCAGGATGGAGAGATCGCTCGCCAAGGCAGTCCCGGCAACCTGAGCCCAAGCAGCTACTTCCACGGAATCAAGATGGGTATCCTTGGGCGCATCCCCGATTCCCAACAAGGCCTCCGCGTCCTCGGCTTTTCCGGAAAGACGATTTCTTTGGGATTGGAGAAGCTTGGAACAAGCCTCCCTTTCGGTCGCCGAAGGCTTGCGGGAGGCAACAAGAGTGAACAGAAGATCGAGCCTGGCATCATCTTTTTTACGCTCCTTGATCAACCGCTCAGCCAGCTTCCGAGCTGCCTCTACGCGTTGCGGTTCATTAAACAAGGCGAGTGACTGGAGAGGGGTGTTGGTCCGGGAGCGGCGCACACAGGAAGCCTCCCGACTGGGTGCGTCGAACAAAGTCATCATGGGATGAGGACTTGTGCGCTTCCAATAGACGTAAAGGCTCCGGCGGTAAAGACGCTGCCCCTTGTCCGCAACATAATTCTTCGTATTACTGGCCGGATGCATGAGTTCCTTCCACATTCCGGGAGGCTGGTATGGTTTGACGCCCTCACCGCCCATGGTGGAATCAAGTAATCCGGAAGACCACAGGGCCATATCCCGGAGCACCTCGGCATCCAAACGGTAACTGGGACCGCGACCGTAGAGGAGGTTTGCCGGATCAGGCAGGTCATCACGGTAGGATGAGCTTTGCCTGAAAGTTTTGCTCATCACCAGAAGACGTAACGTTTTTTTCAGATTCCAACCTCCCTCTTGGAACTCAACGGCCAACCAATCGAGGAGCTCGGGGTGAGTGGGTTGTTGGCCTTGCAAGCCAAAATCATCCGGTGTCCGAACCAAGCCTGCTCCGAAAACCCGTTGCCAAATGCGGTTGACCAACACACGGGAGACCAAGGGGTGATCTCGAGAAACCAACCATGCAGCGAGTCCGAGCCGGTTGGAGGGAGCACCCTCGGGCATCGAACCAAGGGAAACCGGCACGCCGGGCTGAAGAGGCTCGCCCACGGGCATATCGTATTCTCCCCGGTCCAGCAGCTTGGTTACGCGGGGCTTGGGCAATTCCCGAGCCACCAGGGTTGAGACAAAGGCTTCCATGGCTTTCGCCTTTTCATCCCGCAGAGCAATAGTTTCCTGTGCCCATTCCTCCAATCCTTTGACAGGAGCTTGCAACAATTCGATCTCACTGACTTGCATGGCGTCGGCCTTGGATGAAGCCAGACTGGTAAAGATCAGTTTGTAAATCGCGAAAGCGCTTGAGTTATCGATGGCGATTTCCACTCTTTGACGCCGCCTCGAAAAGGCGGGAACCGCCCCTTTGGCAATCTCCTTGAAAGTCTTTCCATCCAGGGACCCGTAAAGCTCAAAGCCAGTCGGATCCCGGGCTGGAACGTCCTCGCCCGAAGTAAGGGCGATTTTCTCAACCACCCCCCTTTGAGAGTAAAGAACTAGACCGCTCCCTTGGCCTTTGAAATTAAGGTATTTGGTCTTGGGATCGTCATCAATGGCCTGAGCCGCGGTTTGGTTTTGAGGGGAATTCCCGGAGATTGCGAGCACCTTGTCTCCCTTTCGGGTCAAATCATTTGAACCAAAGAGGCTCGCCAATTTTTCCAAATTGTCATGGGCTTGAGGAAACTTCCCAGTTTCCCGGGCCCGGGCGAGAAGTTCCGACTCTCTCTTCTCAAGAGCCTTCCACTCAATCCACGCCTTCTGATCAGCAGGAACCTTGAGATGATCTCCGTATTCGTAACGATTCCCATCCATAGGGGATTCAGCCGTGCTATTGAAGAAAGCCATCAGTTGAAAGTATTCGGTATGGGTTATTGGGTCGTACTTGTGGGTATGACACCTCGCGCAAACCAGGGACAAGCCGAGCAAGGAAGTGCCCAAGCTTTCCACCCGATCGAAATTATTCTTGGCCTGAAACTCAGCCGGGATTGCCCCACCTTCGGCGGTAGATGGGTTCATGCGAACAAAACCGGTCGCAATTTTTTGATCCATCGCTGGATTGGGGAGCAAATCACCCGCGAGTTGCCAGGTAATGAACTGATCAAATGGAAGATTGTCGTTCAAGGCTCGGACGACCCAATCGCGATAGGGAAAAATTCCTCTCCTGTTATCAAGGTGCAAACCATGGGTGTCCCCGTAACGGATTGCATCCAGCCAATACCTTGCCTGATGCTCGCCATAATTGGAACTAGCAAGAAGGGAATCTACATAACGTTCATAGGAGTCTTCGCGTCCGTCTTCCAAAAACGCTTTCAGTCGGGCTGGATCAGGAGGCAACCCGGTCAAAGTGAGAGAAACCCGTCTCGCCAAGGTTTCCCTCTTCGCCTCCGCAGCAAGTTCAAATCCTTTTTTCTTCAACTTTGCCTCAACGTAATGATCGACTGGATGCCCCTGCAGCTGCCTTTTAACAGGTTTAACAAAAGCCCAATGCTGGGCATATTTGCCCCCTGACAAAACCCACTTTTTAAGGATTTCCTTCTCCTCCTTGGTCAAGGTCTTGTCAAACTTCTTGGGAGGCATAGGCTCCTCTTCGTCGAAAATCCTAAAGAGGAGCTCAGAATCTTCGGGAGATTTCTCATCCACGGCGTGAAAACCACCCAAGTCCTTCTTGGCCGCTTCCTCCGAATCCAACCGAACCAAGTCTTTCTCCTTGGTGTCCGGTCCGTGGCAGGTGAAGCACTTGTTGGAAAGGATGGGCAAGACTTCACGAGCAAAATCAACCTTGTTGGATTCGAAACCTTGCAAAAGGATCTTTGACAAAAGGAAAGCAAAGAGAAAAGGCAACAATCGCTTCATAATAGGTCTGAGCAATAATATCATTCGGACGAAACCATGGCAAAGCTTAAAACCTGCATTATGGACCGGATTTTGTTCAGCGACAGCATACGTGATTTGGAGAGTATTCGAGCTCAAATTCTCAACAGCGCTCATTCCCTTGAAGTAGCCAAAGCGGAAATTGGCTTTTTGCTCAATGCCGATGATTCTTTCTGGGAGAAGTATGAGAAATTCATCGTGTCGGAAGATTTCGAGTTCAAGAATGATTTCGACCCCGACAACTCCTTGTCGTCAAGATTGCGAAGCGAAGCGGCGAAAATTGCCTATAAGAACACCGATCTCAAAACCATAAAGGAATTCGAACAAGACATCGATAACGCGACCTTGGACAGAATTCAGATCGCCGGCGAAAGATTCAGTCGACTTCTCAATCACTTCAGCTGACTGGGGGTTCTCACGCTCTATGCGAAAATCTCATGCACCACCCTCCCGCCGACGTCGGTGAGGCGGAAATCCCGCCCGGCGTGGCGATAAGTAAGCTTCTCGTGATCCAATCCAAGCAAGGCCAACAGCGTCGCATGAAAATCATGAACGTGAACCGGATTCTCCTGAGCGTAGTATCCGTACTCGTCGGTTGAACCATAAGCAAAACCTCCCTTCACGCCCCCGCCGGCCATCCAGATCGTGAATCCGTGCGGATTATGATCCCTTCCATCCATCTTGGGTCCCTGAACGGTCGGAGTCCTCCCGAACTCTCCGCCCCAAACCACGAGAGTGTCGTCTAGCATTCCGCGGGCTTTCAAGTCACTGAGCAATCCGGCAATCGGCAGGTCCACTTGGGCGGCCCGTTCGGCATGACCTGCACGCAAGTTTCCATGCTGGTCCCACTGAACTTTCTGATCGCTGTGCGTAACTTGCACGAACCGAACGCCCCGCTCGGCAAAACGGCGGGCCATCAAACACTGTTGCCCGAAATCTTTGGTAAGAGGCGTATCCAGCCCGTATAATTTCCTTGTCGAAAGAGTCTCTCCCGAAATGTCTTGCGCTTCGGGAACCGAACCTTGCATACGAAAGGCAAGTTCGAAGCTGTCGATTCTTTGGTTGATGCGCTCCTCCCCAAAGCCTCCCTTGAGATGTGAAGATTCATTCAAGGACCTGATCATGGCAAGCTGAGATCTCTGTTGGACGAAAGTAAGCTTGCCGTTGGAAATATGACGGATCTTGGCCTTCTCGGCCAAATCCGAAGCGTTGCCTATCGGGCATCCTTGGTGCACGGTCGGCAAAAAAGCCGACCCCCAATTTTGAGCCCCGCCGTGGGCAAGGGTCGGACAAATGGTCACGTAAGCAGGTAAATTTTCGTTTTCGCTCCCCAAACCGTAAGACACCCATGCACCCATTCCGGGTCGGATCAAATTATCGCTTCCGGTATGGAGCTTCAAGGTGGCGGCTCCATGAGCAGGATTTGTCCCGTGAAGGGAGTGAATGAAGCAGAGCTCATCCGCATGATTCGACAAGTTCGGAAAAAGCTCGCTGATGGCATGACCGCTTTCGCCGTAACGGTCGAAAGACCAGGGCGAAGCAAGCAAGTTTCCGGTCTTGGCGAACTGAACCTTGGGCTTGGCAAAGGGCAAGGGTTTGCCATGGTCTCGTTGCAAGGCGGGTTTGAAGTCAAAGGTATCGACCTGTGAAGGCCCTCCTTTCATAAACAGAAAGATCACCCTTTTGGCTCTCTGGGGGAAGCGCGATGGGTTGGCCTCACCCTGGAGCATACTTGCCAAAACGGAATAACCCAAGCCCATTGCCCCGGCTCGAAAGAAGCGTCTTCGGGCAAAGGGTTCCGTCCATCGCTGATTAATCGTCATCGGAGGTAGAGAAATTCGTTCGAGCAGAACATCGTTTGAGCAAAGGCAGATCCCGGAAGATACGAGTTGTCCGCATCCTTGAAATTTCTAAAAAATTCCAAAGCCCTCTGGATTTCATCCCCTTTGGGGGAGCGGTTGAAAATCTTTCGATAAAGAGCGCTCACCTGTAATTCGGGAGACTCGGATTGGTAGGTTTCACGGGAGAGGAAGTCAGCGGTTTTTTGAACCAAAGGACTGTTCATGAGAAAAAGAGCCTGTTGAGCCGTCGAGGATTGCATCCTGTCTCCTCTCATTGAATTGGGATCCGGAAAGTCGAAGAGGTTGAACATATCATAAACGTGATTTCGAATGACCGGAAGATAAAGGGAGCGACGCGGAATCTCATATTCGGTCTCATCAACCGAAGTGTGGTTGAAGACATGCTTGCGGTTTTCATACTCCCAGGTTTTTCCGCCCACGGTCAAATCCAATTGCCCGCCTAGCGCAAGCAGGGTATCCCGCAAGGCCTCCGCATCGAGTCGGTTGACCGGGAAACGGGAATACCATTGATTTTCAGGATCCTTTTGTCCTGTGGAATCCGGACAAAAAGAGGACGCTTGCCAAGTCGAGGAAGTCAAAATCCTACGATGCAGAGCCTTGATCGAAAAGCCATCCTCAATGAACTGAAACGCCAGCCAATCGAGCAATTTCGGATGGGTCGGCTTGGCTCCCAATACCCCGAAGTTGTCCGTGGTTTCGACCAACCCTTTTCCAAAATGCCAACGCCAGACTCGATTCACGATCACTCGGGCAAAAAGAGGATTTCGATCAGAGGCAATCCATTGAGCAAGCTGCAACCTCCCGCTTTCATTTTCCCCTGGCATATTTTCGTATCCGGCGGGGAAAAGATCCAGGAATCCTCGTGTCCGCAGATCGCCCTTCAGGTCAGGATCGCCTCTCAGAAAAACATGCAATTCCGTGACGTTACCCTCCTTGACTCCCATCGAATATTCCAATTCCGGTCTTTGGGACTCGTATCTCTTCAAGGTCTCCTCCAAGGCAGCCAAGTCATTCTTGGCTTGTTCGGAATAAAAGGGAACCGGATTCTTGGGAATTTTTCCGACCTTCCCCAAGACAACCAGCTCGTGATTGGCCCGGTCCTTGAAAGACTGGATCAACTTCTTTTGCGCCTCAATCAGCGATTCGTGCTTTTGGGCAAACTTCAATCGAAACTCGGAGGAAAGATTGTGTTCGAACCAACGACTCGGTCGCTTCACCTCGGCGATTGTTACCGTGCTTTTGAAAATACCGGCCAACGAATAGTATTCGCCCATTGAAATAGGATCGCTCTTGTGATCATGGCAACGGGCGCATCCCACGGTCAGGCCAAGGAAAGCCCGTCCGATGACGTCGAGTTGCTCGTCGATCATATCCATCTCCAACTTGACCGGATCGGGTTCGGCCAAAAGCTTTGGCCCCAAAGCGAGAAAACCCGTTGCGATCTTCAATCGGTTCGCTTTCTTGAAGGATTCCCCTTCGGCCAAAAGATCTCCTGCAATCTGCTCGATGACGAAACGGTCGAAAGGCACGTCCGCGTTGAAACAATCCGTAACGTAATCCCGGTAACGCCATGCATGGGCATAGGCCAAGTTTTCATCCAATCCGTTCGAGTCGGCATAGCGCGCGACGTCCAGCCAATGCCGACCCCATTTTTCACCGTAGTGCGGCGATTCAAGAAGTCTATCGAGTTCCTTGTCCAAAGCCGGGATCGATTCGACGCTAGAGGGAGGCAAACCGATCAAAGCGTAGTGCAACCTACGCCGGAGAACCTTCCGGGCAGCCCTTTCCGGGGGTCTGATTCCGGATTTTTCAAGACGATGGAGGACAAAGGCATCAATTTCATTCTTCCCCCAATCCCTATTACGGGTGTCAGGCAACTTGGGTTGAAGAATGGGCTGAAAGGCCCAATGAGAGGAGACATCGACTTTATCCATCGATTCAGCAGGAACCTGCATGGCATACAAACAAGCCGCGGCAAGCGATAAGCGAACCATGAGTGCATCTTGACCGTTTTTTAAATCATAATCAAGGCTTTCGTCCTACTGGGATATGACAAACTGAACAGGAAACGGAAATCATCGCACCGATCTTTTGGCGAATCAACCGAAGTGATCGGTAGAGAATATGTACTCACGTAAGTTCAACCTAAGAACGAATTAAAAATTCATCCCTTCGAGATTAGAAGGAAGATTGGTCTTTTGCAGTTGATTTACAAGGTGTCCATGTCATAATAAACCCTTTATTCACTTGTTTGGTCGGGGGTTTCTCCCTAATTGCCAAGCAAGTGATTCAGGACAATCAAAAATACAGTACAATGGAAATATATGTGGGTAATCTCCCTTGGTCGGTCACTGACCAGGAATTAGCGGATGCGTTTGGCGCATACGGAAACGTGGAAAAGGCTTCGATCATATCGGATCGCCATTCGGGTCGATCCAAGGGATTTGGTTTCGTAACCATGAATGACGCTGATGAAGCAAACAAAGCCATCGAAGCGATGAATGGCAGTGAAATGGGCGGACGTGGCCTGAAGGTTAACGAAGCTCGCCCCCGTGAAGATCGTCCACCGAGGCAATCCGATTGGTAAGCCTACCCTTCTCATTCACTTTCTAAAGTCCGCCTCTGGCGGACTTTTTTTTTGTTTTGATCGGTCAAAATCTTCTTGTTTGATTCGCGTTGAAAATTCCTTCAGGAAAATAGAATGAGTAAAACTAAAACGACCTCTTTCCTGGAAAGCGTAGATCTTTGCTTCAACAAAGCTGCCGAAGCACTTAAATTACCCAAGGGGTTGGCTCGGCAAATCCGGACTTGCAACGCAATTTGCGAAATGAAGTTCGGCGTTGAATTGAAGGGCGGCTACGAAATTTTCACCGGCTGGCGGGCAACCCATAGCGAGCACGCCTTGCCGGCAAAAGGTGGAATCCGCTATGCCCCCTTTGTCGATCAGCAAGAAGTCGAAGCACTGGCCGCCTTGATGACCTACAAATGCGCAATTGTCAACGTTCCCTACGCTGGCTCCAAGGGGGCCCTCAAGATCGACCCGAAGAAGTACACCCTCGACGAGCTTGAACATATTACCCGTCGTTTCGCTCAAGAATTGGACAAGAGAGGTCTACTTGGCCCCGGACTGAACGTTCCTGCCCCGGACATGGGCACCGGACAGCGAATGATGTCATGGATTGCCGATGAGTATCAACAACTCCACCCATCCGACATCAACGCCCGAGCATGCGTAACGGGAAAACCCGTTCATTTCGGCGGCGTTGCCGGAAGAATCGAAGCAACCGGCCGGGGGGTTCAATACGGACTTCAAGAGTTTTTCAGAAACCCCGACGACGTTGCCCTCGCCAAGCTGAACGGAAACTTGGAAGGCAAGAAAATCATTGTTCAGGGGTTGGGTAACGTAGGTTATCATGCGGCAAAATTTCTTCAGGAAGAGGATGGCGCCAAGGTCATTGCCATTTTGGAGAAGGACGGTGCCCTGCTGAATGAAAACGGACTCAACGTGGAACAGGTGTTCGAATACAAGCAGGAATATGGAAAAGTCGAGGGCTTTCGGGACGGGCAATTCTTCAAGGGGGGAAAGGAACTGCTCGAGCACCCGTGCGACGTATTGATCCCCGCCGCAATGGAAGGGGTGATTGATCATGAAAATGCGCCTCGAATCCAAGCAAAGGTCATAGCCGAAGCCGCCAATGGCCCCTTGACCTATGATGCGGACCAGATCCTTTGTCAGAAAGAAACCTTTGTCATTCCGGATGCCTATCTTAATGCCGGCGGAGTCACGGTCTCCTACTTCGAGTGGATCAAGAACCTCTCTCATGTCCGCTTTGGCCGTATGGACAGGCGATTCGCCGAGGCCCAGGGCCAAAAGATCGTTGATGCCATCGAGAGCGGCATAGGCAAAAAGTTAGACGATGAATCGAGAAAAAAACTTCTTACCGGACCCGATGAAATCAACCTCGTGCGTTCCGGACTCGAGGACACCATGCGCGAGGCATACGGCGAGATCAAAGAACAGTTTCTGACCAATGACAAAATCAAGGACAGAAGAATGGCTGCCTATGCGTTGGCCATTCGAAAAATTGCCGACATTTACGAAAGCATGCATTTGTAAAGGAAGGAATGACTCGAAAAAAGTATCCCGATGCCTCGCCTCATGAAATCGACGAGGCGATGAAGGGCGCCTGGTCCTGCTTTGCATCCTTTCGAAAACAACCGGGTAAAGAAAGGGGCAGGCTCCTTAGGACCATCGCCAGGCATTTGGAGCAAGAGAAGGATCAACTCGTCTTGATCGCAGACTCCGAAACTTCACTAGGTCATGACCGATTGGGGTTCGAACTCAAAAGGACAATTGAGGAACTGAAATTGTTCGCCGGCCTCGCCGAAAGCGGCAAATGGAAAGAGCAAAAGGAGGAACCATCGGAACCGAATCGCAAACCTATCCCGAAACCGGGGATGCAAACCGCAAACGTCCCGATTGGACCGGTGCTCGTAATCGGAGCCTGTAATTTCCCTTTTGCCATTTCCGTCGTCGGAACGGACACAGCTTCCGCACTGGCAGTCGGATGTCCGGTCGTGGTCAAAGCACACCCTGATCATGCCAGTACCTGCCAATCCTTGGCTGATTTGGTCGAAGAATCCTTGAGGGAAACGGGTATGCCCGCAAAAACTTTTCAACTTGTTCACGGGACCGAACACGCGGTCACCCAGGAGTTGGTTGAGCATCCAAGAACTTCATGCGTCGCCTTCACCGGTTCATTCAAGGGAGGAAAAGCCCTCCGCAAATTGGCCGGACAGCGCAGGACTCCCCTCCCCTTTCACGCCGAGATGGGCAGCTTGAACCCTGTCTTCGTTCTACCTCATGCCCTCGAGAAAAAGGGGAAGGATTTGGCCAAGGCTTTCGTGACCGCCGTCAACTTGTTCTCCGGACAGATGTGCACCAAGCCCGGACTTCTGGTTCTGATTGAAGGTCAGGGCGTCGAACCGTTTCTTCAATGGGTCGGAGAAGCGGTCAATCGAACGCTAAGCTCCGAAATGCTGAACCGGACGGTTTTCGAAAACTATCATTCCGTTGCCCGTGAACTTGGTTCCTCTCTCAACTTGGTCGCATCGAATCAGAAGGACGAGAACGAAAGCGAAAACCATGTCTTCTGTCGGTTTTTCGAAACCAAAGGCACTGATTTCATGAAAAACCGTACTCTTCGCACGGAAGCCTTCGGCCCCACCTCGATCATCGTACGCTGCGGTGAACCGGACGAGTTCTTGGAAATCGCACGGACCATGGAAGGAAGCCTGACCGGAACGATCCACGCTCATGAGAAAGACAAGGCATTGGCCAAACGGCTTTTCCCTTTGGTTGAATCACGAGTCGGACGCTTTCTTTGGGGAGGTTTCCCCCCGGGAGTCATCCCGGGTATTGCCACTCATCACGGAGGGCCATGGCCGGCCACGACTGATTCAAGACACACCTCCATCGGATTGTTCGCATACCGTCGCTTTGTCCGTCCGGTATGCCGGCAAGGCTTCCCTCTTCGTACCTGATTCAAGAAACGTGACGAAGAGCGTCCACGGGATTCATTTTCGCTGCCCTGCGGGCAGGATAGATCCCAAAAATCACTCCCGTGAGAACCGCTATACCAAAAACAGCCGGCAAGGACCAGTAAACGACTTCCGGAGTCATTCCTTTCATGGAGGGCGGAAGGGATTCGTACACGCTCGGGGTAAATCTTTCCATCAATTCGATTAAGGAACCGTAGGCGGGTTCGCAAAGCAAGCCGATCAGAATACCTAGGATCCCCCCCAGACCCGTCAGGGCAATGGTTTCAAGAAGGAATTGCATGACGATGTCCGAGCGACGGGCCCCAAGAGCCCTGCGTATTCCGATTTCCCGGGTTCTCTCCGTGACGGTCGCAAGCATGATGTTCATGATCCCCACCCCACCGACCAAAAGAGATATCCCCGCAACCAGCCCCATAAGAGCGACAAAGGTCATTTTGGCTTTCTCCGCCTGCTCCATCAGTTCCAGCGGAACGGTTACCATATAATCCTCAATGCCATGATCACTGGTCAAGATATCCCTGATCATTTGGGCAATCGTTACCAATTTCTCTGGATCATCCACGGTCAAGGTTATCTTCGACACGAGAGGAGATCCATCGTATCCCCGGTAATAGTAATCGAAAACCTTTGACCACATGGTTTCCAGAGGCAAATAAACGTTGTCTTCGAAGAGTTCCTTGAAACCTTGGTTCGATTCGTCCTTAAGTTCGAAACGAGGAGCCACTTCGCCCACGACCTCGTAAAGGTTTCCTCCTATGTTGATCGATTGCCCCAAGGCATCTCCAAAGGGAAACAAAGTCTGCGACAAGGCTGTCGAAACAACGCATACCTCGGACTCGATCAAATTGTCTTCATCGGTTAGAAACCGTCCCTTCGTAACTTTCAGCTTATGCAGGTCTTTAAAGTTCGGCAGGCATCCCAAAAGCTCAGCCCGCGCCCTGGCGTGCTTGGAGAAAATCGTCCGGTTGTTGATTTCCCTGGTCGGATAAGCGGCCGAAAGATGCGGAACCCGATTGCTGATCTTGGCAAAGTCGTTTTTCGTAAGCCCGTACGAATAAAAGTATTTCCCTTTGGTGGAGCGCTCCTCGTCCGAAGGTCGTTTGCTTGAAAGAATCAAGTTGTTTGCCCCCAAAGCCATGATCTCGCCTTCCGCTTCGGCCGCAATTCCCTCACCGATCGCAAGCAACCAAATGACGCTGGCTACGCCAATGAAAACACCGATTGCAGTCAAAAAGGATCTCATGGGACGCGTCACGATACTAAGCAGGGCAGCCTTGCCTAAATTTCTCCAAACTCTCTTCGCCTTTTTCCCGAATCCATCCCCATTGCCTTTGGCTTCTTGAGCGGACGCACTCGTATTCGCAGTGGGGTCGCAAAGAGGTCGGGCACACTCCTCTTTTTCGATTTTCCCATCTTTCATCACTAGGACGCGCCTTGCCCGGGCCGCCACTTCCTTCTCGTGAGTAACCATGACGATCGTCTTCCCTCTCGAATTCAATTCATCCAAAAGATTCAAAACTTCATGGGTCGTCTTGCTATCGAGATTTCCCGTAGGCTCATCCGCCAAAATGAAATCCGGATCATTGGAAAGAGAACGGGCAATTCCCACGCGTTGTTGCTGACCGCCTGACAATTGCTGAGGCTTGTGGTTTACCCGGTCCTTCAGTCCGACCAACTCAACCAAATGCCGAACGTCATTACCGAACACGATCTTTCCCCGGGCATAAGCCCGGGGCATCCGGACGTTATCCAATACGTCGAGATAGGGTATCAAGTTGTAGGACTGAAAGACAAATCCGATGGAACGGCAGCGCACCTCCGAAAGTTGCTCATCGCTCAACCCCGTCACCTCTTCGCCCTTCAAACGGTAGCTCCCGCCGGTAGGCGAATCAAGACAACCGAGAAGATTGAGCAAGGTGCTTTTGCCGGAACCAGATGGCCCCATGATCGCAATGTAATCCCCCGCGGGAACGTCCAAGTCGACTGCATCAAGAGCAACGACTTTTTCCTCCCCCATCACGTAGGTCTTCGACAAGGACTTAATTGAAAAAGCCATGCTCATGGGATTCATAAAAAAGCAAGTCCGGATGACCGGGCTTACTTATCGGGATGCAACGGAAGGATTGACTTCGTCATCCAATATATCAGGGAAGGAATCCGGGTTTACCACCACTTCGTCACCCTCCGAAAGTCCGCCCTGCAGAATGGCATGAGTAAGGTTGGGGGTTCCAATTTCGATCGCTCGCAAGCTCAATGAGCTTTCCCCCTTTTTCACAATGCAAAAAGATTGACCATCTTTGCGAATAACCGCGGTCAAAGGGATCTGAAGAACGTCTTCCTGTCTCTCCGAAAGGATCGTCACTTTGGCAGACATTCCGGAGCGAATGCCCTCCGGGGGGTTTTCGATTATTATTTCCGTGGCATACTCCTTGATATGGGAGGTGTATCTGCTTACCGAGGCAAGGGGGTAATCGCTCACAGATTCGACTTCTCCACGCAAGGCAAGCCCCCGGAAAGCATCGATCGTAATGGAACAAGGCATCCCGGGTTTGACCTGTTCGATCCTGCTTTCGTTAACCTTGGCCCGAACTCTCATCAAAGAGGCGTTCGGCAGACGAATGATGGTCTGCCTTTCCCGGACTTGTTTGCCTTCCTCGATCAAGATGCCTTCCCCGGAGCTTGAATTGTTCCGATTTGCATAGGTTACTTCTCCCGCAGCAGGAGATGAAATGACGCACTTGGCGATTTGATCGCTGATTTCCTTTTCCTTGGTTGATTCCAGCTCAAAGGAGTTTTCGGCTGACTTGAGTTGAGCCCGAGCTGTCATGATCGAGGCATTCAGATCGTTGACCTTGGCCTTGCGCGAATGAACCCTCAAGACCTCCAGTTTGGTCATCGCCAGGTCAAGTTCTTTGCGAGCTTTTTCGACGGAGAACTGGTCTGCTTCAAGTTGTGCCTCCGGCAGGTAACCCTTGGTCGCAAGCTTTTTGCTGTAGGCAAGATATTCTTCGGCCCTCCTGAGATTTTCCCGGGCCACGAATTCCGCGCTTTCCATTTGCTCCTCTTCTTGACGAAAGGAACCCGATAAGTATTCGTCCAATGCAAGTTCCGCAGCTTCGACGTCGGCTTTTGCCTTGACGAGGGCTGCTCGAGCCCGGTGAACCGAAATGCGTTGGGTCAGCAAGTCTTTTTGAAGATCCGCATCATCAAGCCTCACCAAAAAGTCACCTTTCTCTACGACCGTGCCTTCCGGGACGAGTTCCAGAATGCTGACGCCCGCAGAACTCCTGCTTTTTACCTCACAGTTGATTTCAATGTTTTCGGCACTCTCAATTTCTCCAGGTTCGGTGAATTCAAGCTTGAATTCACCTTTCGTCACTTTTTCAAAAAGAGGTTGAATTTCTCCATCCACCGTTGAGTCGTCATCCATCGCCCACCAGGCAAAGGAAAGGATGCCTGCACTGGCCAACCCGACCAAAGTTTTGGTCGAGATAAAGCCGTTGGGTTTCGAAAAGTCAAAGTTCATCAATCCTTAGACTATAAAATGAGCAAAAATCATCAAGAGAGGATCAATTTTTTATCCTATTTTCTTTTTTTAGAAATCATTCGCTTTCAGAGCCGCCTTCGGATCAAGCCAAAGCCCGCGTTCGGTTAGTTTCATTGTTCCCAATTCATAATCGAGCCTCATGCGCATCGCCTCGTAGCCGACCCAGACCTGGAGGAAGGCGTTGCTTGCATCCAATAGATCGTTGAGGGCGTTGACCAAGTCACGGGCCGTAGTCGCGCCAAACTGGGCATTGCGTCCCGGTTGAGGTGGTTCGCTCAAACGCAAACGGGCCAGGTCGACCTGAGAGATGGCGCCCCGCACCGCGGCCCGACTCAATTCAAAATTCAGTTGGTTCAATTTCGCCAAGCGATTGAAGTTTCTGAGGGAACGCAATACGTCATCCTCGAAAGTCAAATACTGCCTTCTGGCTTGTTGATAGCGAATCAAGGCGGCTTGATACTGATTTCTCTCATAAACCTTTGAGAGTGGAGAATCCAACTCCAGACCGACCCTGACCCTTCCCTCGCTTGATTGGAAATGACCGGCGCCAAGACGATCGGACCCAAGGTCTCCCGAAAGAACCAAATCTAGATCGGTTCGCAAGTCATCCCTCGCCAAGTCAGCCTTTCGCCAAACGTCCACCAAGGCCGCCCGTGCGTTCATCCAGTCCAGTCTTTCGGCCGAAGCGATTTTCCAAGCCTCCCCGGCGTTCACCTCCACCTCCTCCATCACGATTGATTCCAACCGGGCTGAAGCCCGGGCAAGGGATAATTCCAAAAACATACCCGTCAACTCGTTCAAGGACTCGGCAAGCCTGCCCCGTGCTTGATCAAGGGTCAAGGTATCGATGGAAGAAAGCAACTCATCAAGGGTATTCCAGTATTGCGAAAATTGCTCGCTCAAGCGAACGAAAGCTGCGTCCAAGTCGGACACAACCCGGTCAAGGTCATCGTCGCCGAAGGCCTCCGAGCCCATTCCCAATTCCTGCAAATCAGACCGGCCCCGAAGACGGGCATACCATTTTTTCCGACTTGGAATGGCCTCCTTCAGAAGAGTCCGGTCAGCCAAAAAACCGTTCATGCTCTCTTCCACCTCTTTCTTCATCGACAAGGCTTGTCGACCGAAAGCCTCAAGGTCTTCCTTGGCAGGTGTCTCCTCAGGGTCTCTTATGAACAAGAGAAGCTGCCCCAGGTATTCTTGTACCGCCACCAATTGTACGTCGGTAAGCCGGAACTGCTCGACATATTCTTCATCCACCTGAACCGGCAAATCAGGAGGCAATCCCATGCTTTGCTTAAAAGCGTCCAGTCTGCTTTCAAAGCTCGCTTTGGAAGCAAGCAATCCACTTTGCCCTCCAAACAAGGCTTGCCTTGCCTGATCAACCTGCAACCGATTGCCGATTCTTCCAGCTTCGAAGGCTGCTTCCAATTGGGCCAGGCTGTCCTTCAACTTGGCCACGTTCGCCTCCTGATTGCGAATCCTCTGGGCATCCTGAAGAAGTCCGAGGTATCCTGAAACGGACGAGGAAAAATTGGAAGGGGAGGAAGCAAGCCCACCTTTTCCCGGTCCACGCGAAGGGTTGCTGCCGGTAGCCAATCCAAGAAAGAATCCTTGCCGGAACTGTTCCATGCTCCTTGCATCGCTCAGCAGCCTTCTTTCGGCCAAAGTAAGCCGTTCCCTGTAAATCCGCTTGCTGGCCCCTTTGAGAAGAGGTTGAGTAATGGTCAGGTTGGCAAGTGATCCGCCTAGCTCAGCCGAGCCTTCGCCCAGTTCGACGCTCAAACGGCTTGCCAAAGTAGCAACCCAAGTCGCTCCTTTTTCACCGACGCCGCTCAATCCGGTTTGAATTCTTGAGTCCAAGGTACTTTCCGAACCTTCGCCGATATCGGCAACTTCGCCTGAAACCCCGAAAAACGGCTTGGGTTGCAAACGAAAACGCTCGTAGGTTACGTCGAGGGCCGACAAGTACAACTCTTCCTTCTGAGCTTGAAATTCGGGGGAGTGCAATAGAGCAAGCTCCATCGAAGTTTCCAAATCCAAAAGAACCTTTCCGTTTTCAAGCAGGGGCAACTTCTCCCTCCATTTTTCGCTTTCCAACTTAATCGATTGGTTTCCGTCTTCGTGAGCTTCTGTCTTCTGAATGCGCAAGGTCACCTTGCGAGCTTCTGGGTCATCGACCGGAGAGAGGGGGAATTGATGACCCGAAGGGGCAGCCAATCGGGAATGGGACTCGACTTGCCAGTTGAAAAAAGGGGCGTCTCCGAGCAAAGCCCGAACCTCCCGGTCCGCTGTTGCAGGATCGATCCGGTTAGTGCAACCAACCGACAGAATGATCCATACAACATGAAACACCCCAGACAACGGGAAGGTTTTCACGGGAGTGCTTGGTGAGAAAGGAAATCGAAAGATCGCCTTGGAATCAGGCGAAAAGCTCGGTAACGGCCTGTGCCTTGACCAATTCCCTCGGTTGGTTCAGGTGGTTGTACACGATGCTTTCAGGATCAATGCCAAAGCCATGGTAAATCGTAGCCAATAGTTCGCGTGGATGAATGGGTTTGTCCAGCGGCGCCGAACCAGTCTTGTCAGACTCACCGTGCACGTACCCCTGCTTGATGCCCGCCCCTGCCATGACGCCTGTATAACAGTAAGGCCAGTGATCCCGACCATCAGCGCTGTTCCCATTACCGGAAGTGCTCACGCCCTTCTGCGGACTGCGTCCGAATTCACCAACGCATACCACCATGGTTTCTTCCAACAAACCACGCTGATCCAAATCGGCGACAAGACCCGAAAGACCGGCATCGAGCATCGGTGCCGACTGATCCTTCATCCGTTTGGGCAAGCCCTTGTGAACGTCCCAAGAGTGGTTGTCCGAATTAGCCACCTTGGGCCAAATCACTTCGACGACACGGGTACCTGCCTCTACCAAACGCCGAGCAAGGAGACAACTTTGACCAAAAGTATTTCGGCCGTAGGAGTCGCGGACCTTTTCGCTCTCCTGCGACAAATCGAAGGCTTGCCGAGCCCGACCCGAGGCGACGAGACTGAGCGCCCGGTCGTAATGTTCGTTCAAGTTGTAGTGCTCCACGGCCTTGTCGATCACGGGCATGGCGTCGTTGATGGCGTTTCGCAATCTGGCCCGACGGTTCAGCCTGACTCCGAACATATCAGGACGCATTTCCAGATCGTCCACCCGGATTTTGGCCATCTTGTTCATGTCCATGTCGCTTCCCGGAGGATAAAGGGTGTAAGGATCGTACGCCTTGCCCAAAAAGCCAGCCGCTCCCCCTTTTCCAACGACTCCGCTTTCCTGAAGAGGTCTGGGAAGCATGACGAAAGGCAACATGGGTTCGGTAGGGGGCTTGAATTTGATCAAGTTGGATCCGAAGTTTGGAAAATCCTTGGGACTAGGTGGTTCCAATTGAC
The DNA here is from genome assembly GCA_038121045.1 of Opitutia bacterium. Classification (GTDB taxonomy): domain Bacteria; phylum Verrucomicrobiota; class Verrucomicrobiia; order Opitutales; family Seribacteraceae; genus Seribacter. The sequence goes on along the minus strand of JAYOMW010000027.1, from coordinate 9,314 downwards.
CTGAAGGGCTCACCTTGTCGGTCGTGTAACCGGTCATCATTTGATAGATTGCGGCAGTATGATTGAAGAGACCTTTGGGGGTGTAACTGACGGCTCTCATCATGGTGAACTTGTCATTCACCTGAGCGAGCTTGGGCATCAACTCAGTAAAATTCACCCCTGGAATCTTGGTCTTGATCGGCTTGAAGATGCTTCTGACGTTATCCGGAGCATCGGGCTTCGGATCCCACAAGTCCAAGTGGCTCGGACCGCCCTGCAGATAAATCATGATGATACTCTTCGCCTTGCCCCATCCCGGGCCGCCTTTGGACTTGGGCTCATTGGCCTGTAGTTCCAACATTGAGCCCAAGGTAAGACCGAGCATCCCGGAACCTCCGACTTTAAGCACGTCCCTTCTGCTCATGGGCAGATGAGCGTCACACAAATCTTTACCCAAATCTCCTGGTATTCCAATCATGACTTAACCTTTCCTTTTGCTAATAACATGTAAATACAATACTTATTACAGTTTATCGATTAAATAAAAAAGCGGGGGTGTTGATGATCGCCCAAGCCAAGTCCTGGGCTCCTACAATGCGTTTCTTGGCAAGTTGCCCCTTGCTCAATTCAAGAGCCCTTCGCAAACGGGCGATTTCAAGTGGGAGCGGAACAGGTTTTTTCGCAAGGTCCAACTTCTCCTGCAATTGCTTGATTTGGGGATCGACAGGCAAAGGTTTTCGGGCTTCGGTCAGAGCGCCGGCCAACTTGATTCTCTCGGGATTCGCATTTTTGAAAGAGTCGGAAAGTTGCTTTTTTTGCTGAGGGGTGCGCTTGTCCGCAGATATGGCAAAGATTGCCTTGACCTCGGTTGGTAACCCGAAGGAAACTGGTCTCGGAGCATCCGTAACTGCAAGGCGAAAACGTCCCAAGGCATGTTGACCACTGTTGAACTCTTGCTTAAGAGTAAAGACAAGCTCCGCTCCCCCCACGAAATTAGTGTCCAGTTTGGTCTGGAAGGAAGCGAAGTGATCCTTGCCCATTTGAGGGGCAATCGCCCACCCATTTCCCTCGCTCGCTATCTTGCCGTCGACTGCCGATGCAACCGGGTACCCATTTTGGCTGAAGGTCGCCAAGGCATTTTCGAAAGACAACTTTACGGGAGCTTCATTGCGGTAAACTCGGATCGATTTGACGAAGACTTCACCGCCGGGTTGGAAACGCAGCCCGGTGAGATCTTCCGCTGAAACAAAATCAAACCGGTATGTTTTCCAATCGTCCGATGGATCAATCATCACTTCAGGCGAAGAACGCTTGGCGTCAAAATGATTGGCTTTCTTGTCCTTCCAGAAAATCCGGGCCTTGCGCTTTTCCTTTGCTTTGGCGTAAATTTCGACGGAAACGGATCCCTTTGACACCGGGAACTCGGTTGCGATGGATGGCAACGGCTTGGCCTGCCCATCCGCCTTGAAGTAGAAGCCCGATGGCCCTGCCCCGTTATGTATCTTGAGGAGGAGGAAATTTTCTCCCTTTTTGAGGTTGAGGGTCAACTTTTCCTGATCCGGGGCGGCCCCTCGACCAATATTATTGGCAAGGATTTGCTTGCCGTTGAGGAATACCTTGATTCCGTCGTCACTCCCCAGGCTGATCGGCAGATCAAGCGGAGAATCAACCGTAATCACTTTATGAAGATAGTTGACCGTGTTATCGCCGGAAAAGACGCTTCCATAAAGTTGACCGTTTTTCCATTCCGGCTTTCTCGTCCAAGAAATTTCCTTGTTTGCATACTTGAACTTTTGTTTCGCGTCAAAACCCGGCAGGCCCTCGGGGCCGGCTTTTTGATCGAAAGCAAGATTGACAAAAGGACCGGCGTGAAAAAATTCACCGATCGACAAAACGCCTTCCAACGGGTTCCCGGTTATGGCAAGTCCCCCAGCTCCGGGACTCGTCTTGGCTCCGTACGCACCCTGCCAATCCTTGTTCTCGGACAATTCATCAAACAACCATTCCTTGACCTTCGTCCATTTTTTCAAATCCGCAACCGGACCGGCTTGAACCTCAAGTTCAGTCAAAACAAAATTTCCATCATTGGAGGCTCGACCGGGACCTTTCCTGGGCAACCGGGTATCCGACAAGGCTTCGACGCGAACCCCGGTGATTCTGGAAAGCTCCGTGGCAGCCTTGACGACGTAACTGCCCTTGGCGCTTCTTCCTCCGACGAAAACCGATCCGTCCTTTTGCTTCTCAAACTTGATACCCGGAATCTTGGAAGTGACGTTGCCCATGTCCAGGTTCCGCCAAATTGATTTGCCTGCCTTGTGACTTTGCTCCCAGGCCACGATCTTTGCGGCAAGTCCCTCGTCGAAACCCTTCAGCGCATCCTCCGCCTTCTTGATCCGGTCATTGCGCTCGTCGTTTGCCTTTTGGACTGAGGGAGCCGTTTTTGCCCGGTAGGCTTTCAGTTCGCTTTCGACCTTGGCAATGGCCTCGGCACGGGTCTTCTCCATCTTGTCCAATTCTGATTTGATGTCTTTTTGGGCAAGCTCAAGTTCCTTTTCCAAATCAGCATGGTCCCCATCGATTTCATCGGTAAACAGGGCGAGGCTTGCTTGGATTTCCTTTTCCGTAGCTGGTCTGTTTAAAATTCGGATGAAAAGACGGTTGATCAGTTTTCGGTCGTCTTTCTCCTCGGAAGCAAGCTTGGTGATTGCATTACCCGGATCGGAAATCGCATTGTTCACAGTTGGCCCGCTGACCAAGGCCATGATTGGCCCGAGTTGCAACCCGCCAGCCCTTTCACACTCGCAAGCCGATTCCCGGGGAGGTCTTCCGAAAGTACCGAGAAAACCGTCAGGCAACTTGATCCCGGAATCGGGAAGCGAGGCAGCCCTTGTCCCGGCGGGAACTCCGGGAAACTTGGATTTCGAGCCCGTCACCACATAGATCGCATCAAGCAAAGTTTCGGCTGGAAGCCTGCGGGCGCGGGCATGGGAAAAATTGATTTGGTCATCGTCATTCCATTTGTTCGTTTTGACCGAGAGTTGGTAGGTACGCGACTTGCAAATCAACTTAAGCACGTGTCGCACGTTGAATTCGCTCTTGATGAATTCATCCTCCAAATAGTCGAGTAGTTCAGGGTTGGTAGCGGGATTCCCGGCCCGGATATCATCGATTGGCTCAATGATTCCAATTCCGAACATGTATCCCCAAAGCCTGTTGACGTAACTCCGGGCAAAATACTGGTTGTCCGGGGAAGTCATCCAAGCAGCCAGTTTTTCCCTGCGCGATGCGTCCTTGGAAATTTCATGCTTCGCCGGATACGGAAAGGCAGGAGCCGTAACCTCACCCGTACGTTCATGCTTCATTTCGCCCGACTTGACGTCCTTGACGAATTCATAAAGAGGTTTGCCTCGTTCGACGGCGGTTTTTCCAATTTCGCTTTTGCCCGATGCGGGATCCTTTTCCAACTTGAATTGGGCGAAGTACGCCGCCATTTCGTAGTATTGATCCTGGGTCCACCTTTCGAAGGGGTGGTCGTGACATTTGTTGCAGTTGAACCGGGTCGCCAAAAAGAGATGAGTCGTATTCTCCATCGTCTCGGTAGGTTTGCGGAGAACCTTGTAGTAGGAAGCGGGGGGATTTTCCTTGTTCGAACCGCTGGCCGTAAGAATCTTGCGGGCAAAGGCGTCGTAGGGCGTATTGTCCTTTACCTCCTTTTGAATCCATTCCCTCAACATCTTGGCGCCGACAGGTCCGAGAAACTTCCGGTTGACCTGCAAAAGGTCGGCCCACTTGTTCGTCCAATGCTCGACAAAGTCCGGACTGCCGACCAACTTGTCCACAAGCTCGTCACGCTTCACCCGGGCAGGACGCTTGTCGTCAAGAAAAGAACGCACGGATTCCGGTGTCGGAGGAAGACCTGTCAAATCCAAGGAAACCCTGCGAAGAAACTCCAAATCGGTGCAAAGATCCGAGGGAAGAATCTTCATGCGTTTCCACTTGCTCGCGGCAAATCGGTCGATTTCGTTGTTTGCAGGAGGTTCTTTCCAGGCAAACCCCGAACGGTCACCCATGACAGTCAGCGTCGTGGCCGCATAACGCCCCTCGTAGCGCGCCAAAATAGGTGCCTCGCCTCGTCGCAGGGTCGTCATAAGAGCGCTTTCGTCGTGCTCGGCAACTTCCCCGTTGCCACTGGTCACAACCGCCTCGCGGGTAATGTCCCGACTGACTCCGTCCGCATAGGTAGCGACTACCCGGATCTGTTGAGTGGCACCAACCTCTTGAACAACCGGGTTCTTCGGAAAAAGCTCGATCGATTCGACTCGAGGAACGCTTGAATCCAACTCCGCTCCGGATGCAATCCAATCGCGTATGATTCGATAGCTCTTGGAGCCATGCTTGGTTACCAACCCTCCCTCATGGGGAACGGCGGCCGTTGCCTTGAGAAGCATGAGGCTTTTTTCCGCAGCCGCCACATTGACCCGTCTTGACGCCAAATCATCCGTGAAGGCCCGCACGTCATAAACGGCGTCGTAGCCTCTCAAGGAAAGCTTGAAGCCTTCTCTGCCGTCTTTGGATCCGTGGCAAGTGCCGGAATTACAGCCTAACTTGGTGATGATCGGGTTGACGTCGTGAATGAAGTCAGGTTCATAGGAAACCTCTAACCCCTTGACTTCGACGGGAATCTCCACCCGATGACCGGAAAATTCACCTATAATCTTTCCGGAACCGTTTTGGGAGGGCGTAAACAATCCGCGATTGGATACTTGGCCCACTCCTCCCTTCACGACCCATTCCGTCATTCGCGTCACATCGGCTTGCGCTCCGCCTTGAAGCTTGGCGACGAGGATCAGCTGGCCATAGTCCAGGGCACGGAAAACCTTGAGCTCAGAGGGGAAGGAAACGAGTGATTGTACGGTGAATTGCTTGGGCAAAGACTCCTCCGCCACAAGCTTGGGCTCGGGATCGGGTTTAGCCTGCACCTTGCCCGCCACCGGGTTTGGGGCCGATTTTTCGATCGGCACTGGAACAAAAGTCTTGCTGATTTCACCTGAGAGGACGGAAAGAAGCCGGACCTTGCCGTCAAACCCTGAAACCGCTAGCGTTTTGCCATCCGGCGAGCAGGCCAAAGCGTAGACGCCAGTCTCAGGCATGGCGACCTTCCATACGTCCTCGCCGTTATCAATCCGGAAGGCCTTCACCTCTCCCTTGCCATCAAGGCTGCTCCCGGCGAAGCCAAGCATGCCGTCGTGATTGAAGCAGACCGAAAAGATTCGGCCTATGATGGCTTTGAATTCACGGATTTGATTAGGGTTCCCACCCCCGGCTGGAGCCGCCTTGACGTCTTGACGAAAAAGTTTTGCCTTGCCATCGGCGCCTCCGACAAGAAGTTCGTTTTTCTTCGGATGAACGGCAATGGAGCTTTGACCGCCACTTAGAACAAAAGGTGTGTGAGTGGTAACGTTTCCCACGAAGCGCTCGGAAGCAACGTCCGTTTGTTTGACCGTTTTGTCCCGACTTACGGAAAAAACCGATTTTCCGTCCATACTAAAAACCGTGTCACGCACCCAGTCGTCATGACCCGCCATATAGACAACTTGTTTTCCACTCGAAGCATCGATCACGCGAATGGACGTATCGGCTGCCCCGAAGGCAAAATATTTGCCATCCGGAGACCAAGAGCCTCCGTACAAAGTATCGAAGGTGACCGCCTTGGACAATTCGAGCTTCTTGCTCGGGATATCCCAAATCTGTACCTCCCCCATTCGTCCTGGCTGCCCACCGGTTATCCCGAGCTTCTTGCCATCCGGGGAAAAGGAAACCGATTCGATTCTTTCCGACAGACCCACCAAGCGAGCGACCAATCCGGATCCATCGGCCTTATGGATCAAAGCTTCATGAAAACCCGTAACCGCAAGCAAGCTTCCGTCCGAAGAAAAATCCATAGAGGTAACCACCGGAGGCATGGTGTAGACTGGTGGGTTTTCCATGGTGTAGCCGGAAACCGAACCAACCGGAGAGTCATCTTTTGCCCCTTGGGCAATCCACCTGCGCAAGAGCTCGATGTCCGTTTCATTCAAAGGCTTGGCATTCTTGCCCTTTGGCATCTCATATTCACCTTTCTCATTAGGTGTGACTTCCGCCACGAGAAAGCTCTCATCAGGCTTGCCGGGAACAATGGCCGGTTTGCCGCTCTCTCCTCCCCTGATCAAGGAAGCGAAATCCGTCATCACGTAATCGCCCTTGGCCTTGGCGGGCTGATGACAGCCATTGCAATTCGCTTGGAAAAGAGGACGGATTTCCTTGTGAAAACTGACCGACTTCGCCGTTTCATCGGCCTCCACGGTTGCATTCAATGGAAGCGCAAAGCAAACCAAGGCCGTTAGAAGTCCGAAACAAGTAAGGTTGACTGTAAGAAAATTCATGAATTTCACATGGATCAAAGGGAAAAAAGAATCCCAATCTATTCTTTCATTTTGTTCCAGAAAAAAACCTTATGCAAGGGAAAGCTAATGATTTCATTGAATTTCCGGAGAGAACCCAAGAAGGAGCGGTAAGTTGATTATCCATGACAACCTACCACTCCCTTAAGTGGAAAATTTGGACAGAAAACTTTCAAAAGAAAAAAGACAGGAGAATTCCCCGCAGGCAAAGCTCCTTCCTTATCGGCAGTCAGAAAGTCATCTTGCCCCGGACGAAAGTCTCGGCCGTACCCGAAAGAATGACCCGGTCATCCTTGAGCTCGCATCTGATTTCCGCGCCTCTGGGTGATGCCTGATAAGCAACGAGCTTTTCCTTCCCAAGCCTCTTTCCCCAATAGGGAGCAAGCAGACAATGGGCTGAACCGGTTGCATGATCCTCATCGATTCCCACACGGGGGGCAAAGTATCGTGAAACGAAATGATAACCGATTTTGGCCGTTCGGGCCGTCACAATGACTCCAAGACACGAATCCAGACCCGACAAAATCTTGAAATCCGGCTCCAATGAAGCCACCGTTTCCTCTTCACCGAATACGCACAAACAGTTGGTTCCCAAATAAACTTCATCCGGGTAAGCGCCCAACCCTTCCACCAAGGCCGGCGAAATATGCGAACTTCTTGCCTTCAGCAAAGGAAAGTCCATGCGTAGTCGACCCTTTTCGTCATTACCGACTCTGAGCTCTCCGCTGTTGCTTGAAAAGACGATCTCGGAACCTTTTGTCACCAGTCCTTCTTCAAAGAGAACGTGAGCAGCAGCCATTGTGGCATGACCACACAGATCCACTTCCGACTTTGGCGTAAACCATCGAATCGACCACAACTCCTTCTTCCCAGGGAATATGAATGCTGTTTCGGGAAAGTAGAGCTGCGAAGCCATATTCTGCAGTTCGTCCGTGGAGAGCCATTCCTCAAGAATGCAAACTCCGGCCGGGTTTCCGGAAAAGGCTCCCTTGCAAAACGCATTGACTGAAAAATAGGGGAATTTCATGAAAAGCTCCTAGAAATAGCCATTCGCAATAATTGATCAACGCCAAAGACAACCTGTTGGCTAACCGGCCAAAAAAAAGGCCTTGGGGATTACCCCAAGGCCTGATTTCGAAAAAATCGGCGGTCCCGAAGACTTTAAGCAGGATCGACTTCCCAACCGCCTCGATAAACTTTGCTGACCAACTTGTCAGCGTCCTTGCGGTCGGTTTTCATGGTTTTGGCGTCCCATTTGAACTTACCCCCCGCCCGCATGGCGACGTTCCCAAGCAGAATGGCCTCGGTCATATTGCCCGCGTAATCGAAATTCGATACGGCGATTTCGGGCTTTCCCGCACGGATGGCCTTGACAAGTTCTTCCTTCATTCCGTTGTCACCACGACCGTTTCGGGGAATGCTTTGCTCAGGCAATTCGACTTCATTGCGCTTGTGCCACTTGCCGCCCTTGTGGACCATCCAATCGGCGCCATAGTCGTTCGGTGAATACATGATTCCATCCGAACCGACAATCAACAAGCCGCTGTTCTTCGGGGTCTGACCATGGAAGAGTTCCATCGGAGGAAGGTTCTTGATCCCTTTGTTGTCCTTCCCGTTGTTCCCTACCTTACCCTCGTACCAATGGAACTTGATAGCCCCGTGTTTGTCGCACTTCGGGAAATGCAAGTTTATGCTGGCCCATGAAGGAAAGGTCTCGTCGTTGATCGGACCCGTGTTAACGGACTCGACCAAAGAGGGTTGGGTCAATTCACAAGCCATGAAAGCCAAATTGGTCGTATGGCAGGCCATATCTCCTAAAGCACCCGTTCCGTAGTCCCACCAGCCTCGCCACTTGAACGGCGTGTAGGCGGAATGATAGGGACGCATGGGAGCAGGCCCGATAAAGGAATTCCAATCTATGTGAGAAGGAACGTCCATCTTTTCGCTGGGTCGCGCCACAATCCCCGGGGCCTGTGGCCAAACGGGTCGGTTTGTCCAAGCATGAATTTCCTTCACTTTGCCCAAGCCTCCCGCACGAACGTATTCCGCTCCTTCCCTAAGACCATCGGAAGCGGTGCCCTGGTTACCCATTTGAGTGCATATCTTGTGCTCGCGGGCGTACTTGGCCAATTGCCTCGCTTCCCAGACCGTATGGGTCAAGGGTTTCTGAACGTAGACGTGAATGCCTTTTCTCATGGCAAGCATCGCAGCCGGTGCATGGGTATGATCGGCAGTGCTGACATTGAGAACGTCGATTTTGTCCCCGAACTGGCTGATCATTTCCCGGTAGTCACTGAACTTGACCGCATCGGTGTGCTTGCGGACGGAAACATCGAGTCGACGCGCATCCACGTCGCAAGCCGCCACCACGTCGCCGTGCATGGCCAAAGCGTCAAAATCCCCCTTGCCTTTTCCACCAACCCCGATACCCGCAACCTGCAAGCGTTCGTTCGCCCCGAAAACCCGGGAAGGAAGGAATGCAAAGGAAAAGGCAGCGGATGCTGAAGCCCCGATAAATGCCCGGCGTGAATAGTGATAAGTCGTGCGATGTAATTTCGTCATATTATTAAAAATTTCGTATGAACTTGCTTTTCTTTAGGCAAAGAGCAAGGCGAGCAAGGGAAATTTTAAATTACGATCAAATTTCTGCCGGCAAGACTTCCCGATCACTCCGGGGAACCTTCCTTGCTTTTGGGCTTTTTAGCTTCGGCCGATCTTTGACTTTTTCTCACCTTTTCGAAATACTTCGGGCGTTGAGGCAAGGAAAGTTGGTAAAAATGATTCATTTCACGGACTCTTGTTTCCGGATCCAAAGTTTTCCAATAGCGGTTCAGCAAATCCTGTCTCATGTGGAAATCCTTCATCATTTTCGTCCGGGCAGCCGGCGCTTTCTCC
>JAYOMW010000026.1:0-26897 GCA_038121045.1 Opitutia bacterium | reverse complement strand
ACGACTCGGTTGTAGTCGAAAATTTCAAGTTGATCGTCCGGAAAAAGAACGGCCATGAAGAAGTTGTATTCCTCGTTCCCTCGATGATCGGGATTGGAGTCTTTTCGTTTCTGCCCCACCCTCGCCGCGGCAGCCGTTCGATGATGCCCATCCGCAACATAGAGGTCAGGTACGCTCAAAAAGGCTTTTTCCAAAAAGGCGACGTCCTCGCCCCCCGAGATTGTCCACAATTCATGACGAACACCGTCTTCGGCCAAAAAATCAAAAACCGGTGTTCCCTTGAGGGCACGATCGACAAATTCATTAATGCCGGCGACCCCGCGGTAGGAAAAGAATACGGGTTCGGCATTTGCATTCAAGCACTCGACATGGCGAACACGATCGTTCTCCTTCGCCGTCCGGGTCAGTTCGTGCTTCTTGATACGCCCCTCATAATATTCCTGATAATCACAGCACCCGACTAGTCCGGTCTGCGATCTGCCGTTCATCGTCAGGCGGTAAAGATAGTAAGATGGAGTGGAGTCTTGCTCGAAAATTCCTTCCTTGCACAGCTTGAGAAAGTTTTCCCTGCCTTTTTCATACACTTCGCCCGAATAAGGGTCGGTTTCCTCTGATAATTCGATTTCGGGCTTGATGACCCGGAGGAAAGAATGAGGATTTCCTTCAGCCTCATCTTTCGCTTCGCTTGAATCGAGAACGTCGTATGGCTTGGAAGCGACGGCTTGTGCCAAAGATGATTGAGGTCTGAATGCCTTGAAGGGCTTGAAGATAGCCATGAGGAGTGGTGAATTGGAGAGTTCGAAAAAAAGGCGGAATACAAAGAATCTTAGCCAGAAGCTTTCGATCGTTCCTTATCGGCCTCAACCGCCTTTCTTGCCCTAATTTGAGCAATAAGCTGTTTGGCCGAACCAGCGACCAAGGTACTTTTGAGGGTGCCTGAGGCAGGCTTGCCGGAAACCGCAGCAGCCTTGTTGGATGACTGCATTTCCTCAAGAATTTCCCGACGGAGAATGGAAATCGAGCGGGGAGCCGAAATTCCGATTTTTACGGAATCTCCTTCGATCTTGGTAACGGAAATTTCGATCTCGTCCCCTATCGTGATCCCTTGGTCGACTTTTCGTGATAATATCAACATGGGTCTCTAGGGCGTAACTTAGAGACCTTCATTTCCGACATCGAGGAGATGACGGGCAGAAAATTCCTCATGATTATTGATAATGCACTGCTTCGCCACCAAGGTCGAACGGTTCACGATGATCGGACCGACTAGATTGAGGAAAATTTTTCCTGATTGATCAGCGGGCAAGGTAACGATATTGACGATCATCGTATCCTCCGGACCAGTGATACCGAGTACCTCGACGTCACCATCGGCAATTTCTACGGAATAGTTGGGGACAATGCCACCAGGTTCCAAAACGATGAAAGCCAAACCATCCTTTTTTTCCTCACGCAACCACATGAAGGGAAGTTCCTCCTGATCGTAGACAAGATCCATCGATCGAATTTCCGGAAAACCAAAAAGACCTTGAGGCAAGGTGATTTGGTTACGGGTTTCAGTCTGACTGATGTCAGGATTGTTGGAGTCTTCCCCTGCCTCTAGCTTCATGCGATCCTAGGAGTTAAAGGTAGTTCAACAAAGAGGTATTGAGCAACTGGGAACCGACTTGGAGGGATGCTTGGTAGGCCGTTGATATCCGGGTCAAACGCATGATTGCCTCCGAAAGATCAATGTCGACGTCTTTGGAAATGCGTTGATCCAATTGCATGAAGTATTCCTCGTCATGAGAACGGACAGTGTTCATGCGAACCATACGGGATGAAAGCTCCCCCATCTTGTTGATCAAGCTTTCCTCCTGGGCAATCAATTCCTTCTCCGAATTTTCCACTGCTTGCGAGTAATGAGAAGGTGTGGCGTTGTTGAGTGCGTCCCGCAATTCAATGATCGTCTGGACCGCATCTCCCAATTCTTTGGTTCCGTCCCTCTCGGCACTTAGAAAACCTGATATCTTGGTCTCGTTGCCAACGTAATAAGTACTGTCTTTTTTACTTCCGGTGTAGCTAATGTTAACCACATTTCCGGTTTCGTCTCTGTGGTCAAGGAAGGTTTTGGAACCCGTGGCAAAGGAAAAGAGGTCTCCAGTCTGGGCTTTGGCGGTGGCTCCGCTCACGGACGAAGACTGGGCAAGATTGAAGCCAGTGACAATGTGAGGACCCGGGTCCTTGGGGTTTTGACCCCATAAAATTTCAGCCTGCATTTCTTCGCCGTTAGGAAGAACGACCGTTGCGGTTTGAAAGTCAGGAGGAAGAGGTCCGCCCAAGGAAGTGCCGAAAAAATACCTGCCGGGATCCAAGACTTTCAACCCGACTACTTGGCCATATGCGTCTACGATCGCCTCGGCCTGCGCATCTTCGCCGGTCGAACCGGCGGACTTGATCACGACGCTGGGTTTTTCAGAGTTATCCACCCTGAACTTCATAACGTGGTTGAGGGGTTCGTCGATCTTGACCCATTTGTCATTAGCAATCATGGAATCAGGAAAGAGTGCGTTTTCACTCGGAATCAATGCGTCGCCTGGAGTAATTACCACATCTTCGGTATTTCCGTTTGTGGTAACGGAAACCTTGTTATCGAAGTCATGAGCAACACTGCGGTAGTAACTACCTTGGTAATGAACGATCTGCCCATAATCATAGGTGCGAGTTGCTCTCCAATCGTCACCCTGCTCCGAGGCATGAGGGCCATTGCCCTGCACGCTCCCGATTCTCGCAAAATAAGGTGAGGTATCGTTATCTTCAATCGGAAGAGTAAAATCGGGAACACCGGCGGAGGGGGTCCAAAAAGTGGCGTTGGCAAGGTTCGCGGCGGAATTGTCGGCAGCCGATATAGATTGGTTTGCAGTGTACAAATTACCGTCTTTGTACACGGTGTCGCCGCTATTCATGGCAACGCCTTCGACCCAAGTGCTGGCCAATGTCCAATTGATGTTAAAATCCGCCTCGGTATTTTGACTGCCGTTGAGGTTTTTGTTGGCAGAATAAAGCAAACCATTGGAGGGACGCCTGACCAAGGCCCCAGAATTAAATGAAGCTCCTTCAGCCCAATCCGCCGGCTTGCTTAGGTTTTGCAAAGCCACGTAATAATTTTTGGTGGCCGGATCGTAAACATAGTCACCTGCCTCGGCGACGAGGGCTCGATCACTGAAATAAGACAACTCCTTGCCCTCTGTCGGAAGATCGTCTCCCAACAAATACACGTTTCCGTCCGAACGCTCGGTCAGAGCAACGATATTGAGGTTGGCGTTGCTCTCAAGATCTCCTGCGACAATGGTTGAATCAATGAGATCGATGGTGACGTCGTCCTTAGCAAGAAAGTATTCATCCGAAGTCGTATCATGAATATACTGACCGCGACTGGCGATAACGTTCCCGGGACCATTGGCTACCTTGTCCAAGCCGGCAATGGGGGTAGAGTCGAACTGGGTTTCTTGAAAGTATTGTGTGGCAATCGTCGCGTTGTAAACGGTCGTCGCTGCATTTTCCACCGATGTGGAAACATCGGTTACGTTAGCTCCTAAAGACTGTACGACGGGTTGCCCCAAGTCCGTCCAATTTACGGAAAAGTCAGCATCAGTGTTTTGAGCCGAGGACAAGGCGGTATTCGCCCTCCATAATTTACCGTCCTTGAAAACGGTTTCGTTCAAACCCACCGTCTGCCCACTTTTCCATTCCCCGTGGTGATTTCGATCGAACTGAAAGTAGATTCCTTTTCCCGCTGCATCGATTCCACCATAGACGACATGGGGATCCAAAGGGGAGGACCCGGTTTGCGGGTCAATTCCATTGGGATCCGTGTCGCCGTTGTATACTTTCTTCGGATCGAAAGTTCCTCTCATCACATGAGTCGCCACTTTGGTCACAAGACCATCGGGGGAAACAATATCACCAGCGGAATAGGGAGACGAACCATAAGCCGAGAAAGCACTGGCGACGACAGGCATGGCAATCGATTGGGCTTGGTTCAATGCAGTGGCAACGGAATTGGCGTTCGTTAATGCCGCTTGAAGGTCGGAGGCATTGTATGAAACTTTTTGATTTGCCACGTAATACTGACTGGTGGCGGAATCAAAAACATACTGTCCCGCGGAAAGGTTCGTCAAAGGGGGAAGAGTCGCCGTCGAATCAACCTGTTGCAATTGTCCGCTGTAACTGACAACCGTACCAGAGGGCGGGAAGCTTTCCACAATTTTGGAAAGGTTTTGCTTGTCGATACCCGCCGGATCCTGGACCAAGAAATAGCGTCCCTCGTGAAGAATCACGTCTTTGGCATTGGCCAGTCCGTCGTCAGGAGTGAAGAGTTGTAAATTCCCCTTAACATAGGGCCCCCTTATGATCGATCCACCTTCGGAGGCAGCAACCAATCGGTAGTCCATTGCGTCGGGGTCGAAAAATACGGTACCCTCGTTTTCGGAACCGTTGACGGAAAATTCATTGACGGGAATAGCCACCTGTTTGACATTGGCGGCCACATCTAGTTCCAATTGGATAAAACCCTCGTGCTCCTGAGTTAGCGAATTGTCCATCAAGGTGTACTCGGTTTTTTTGGCCGCGTACAAAAGATTTCTGGCATGATCCGTTGCAGACTTTGGAGGAGTCACCTCACCGGTATCGGGATTCTTGGTAGCTTCTTCGTCAAAAAGTTTGCCGTCCGGAGTAATCCAATAATATCTATTTTCGGAACCGGTTACCTTGAGATTCCAATCTTCGCGTTCCGTATCGTAACCAGAATTCAGCTCTTTCCAATAAGTCCCCCCCGACTTTAGGGGATCATGATTTACGTTATGGGAACCGACAGATTCATAGACCTTGTCTCCATGACGAACAACGTCTCCTTGTTGATAAATGGTCAATCTTTTCCAGGGATCGGAATGAGAGGTGATCAAGGTGGAAGTTCCGTCCGTAAGCTTGGAGCTAACCGAAAGATCCCTGTCCCAATTGTTGTTGACCACCGATTTGTATACCTCGAACTGCTCGGAATTGTTAAGATCCGAATAAGTTTTGTTGGCAAACCGGTTGGCCGCTTCGGCATCAAGCGCTTGAGAAAGGTTGTCCGGAACTCCCTTGACGGCTTCCTGAACGAGAGCTTTTTCGGTTTGGCTCAAGTCTTCGTACGCAACGCCGGGATAACGGGACGCAGTCTCCTGTTTTAGCTTTTGCTCGAACTGTTCGGGAAAGTAAAAATTTGGATCCCAATGCGTAAGCAAGGTGGATCGTGCCTCGAAGCTTTGGCCGACCGCTCCGGTAACGACTAACTCTCCGTTTGGCGAAACCACTGCTTTGAGATCGACCGCAGGATTGTAAACGGAATCCGATGAACTCGAACCACGCACGAAAGCCTTGTATTGAGTCGTTTCGTAGGAAAGTGAGTCTTTGAGCACGTCGGAGTCGTTATTGATCAGATCCCTGATCGTGGCCGCGACTTCATCGGTTCCCAAACCATCGACTTTCGACTGCAAAACATACTCTCTTCCGTTTAAGGCAAAAATAATTTCGTCGCCAAACCCCATTCTTCTCTTGCCATCCGCACCGGGCTTGGAAACTTCGTTAAAGGAAAAGGTCTTCGTTTCCCCTTTCCCACGCAAAATATCTGAATTATTGAATTTCGGTTTGAGGTTTGTCCCGCCGAAGAGGGCTTGCTTGCGATGGGTCGCATTGATTCGGTTCAAGGCTTCCTCGATCAATTGATTGATCTCGTGACCATAGGTTTCCATGGCCGGACCATTGAGACTGGAACCTGCGGACCGGGCAATTTCCTGAGCTCGCTGATTGAGTTCCGTAAGTTTGTCGAGGTTCAAGTGCCCCGCGTTGAGAAATTCATCGGCATAGGAAGCGTTCCTTTGGTATTGGGTCAATTGTCCCTTTTGAGTTTCCAATCGAAGAACTCTCCCCAAACGCATTCCGTCATCCTCAGGAAGCGTGAGTTTTTGACCCGAGGTGATTTGTCTATCCATCTTGAACCTCTGCTGATCCAATTCTCGGATCTTCGAGGTAATCGCGTTGCTGGAGCTTAAGTTGGGGAGACGCATGAAAAGTTACTTAACCAACCCCATTACAACCAATTCGAGCATCTTGTCGAGCGTATTCAGCACACGAGAAGAGGCTTGAAAAGATCTTTGAAACTGCATCAGGTCAGCTACTTCTTCATCAATGGAAACCGAACTTACGGCCCTTCTCTGGTCAAGAAGAAGAGTCTCGATCGTTTCTTGATGACTAATGTTGTCGTTGACGTCGGCAAGTGAGTTCCCGAGATCAGCATTCATGCTCGAAACCATATCGGTAAACTTTCCGTTGCCGAGTTCGGATATTTTCAAGGCGATGCCGTTGGATGCCTCGTCGTCATCGTTGCTTGCCTTGATCGTATCAGCCGTCAAATCGTCATGGACAACCAATGAACTTGCAAGGTTCCAACTGTTGTCAAGCACGGCGTCAAAGGAGAAATTGTCACCGAACAAGAAGGCCTTGGAACCTTCGTTTATCCTGAAAGGCAATGAGTCGTAGCCAAGCAAAGTGAATCGTCCTTCGTTGTCTCCGGTCCCCGGTATTCCATCGTCTCCCGGGTACGAAGCGTCTGCCTCCGTCGTGACGTTCTTCATTCTGCGGGCACTGGCGTAGAACTGAAAGATGCTGGCCTTGTTTTGAGATATCTCCAGATCGTCGTCATACGGATCGTTTCCATCATCAAGAAAGCCATCGTTCCCCCTGATGTAGTAATCCTGAAGTTTGAAATCCGCCAAACCCAACTTGGTGGGATCCGGATGAAATTCCGGCAAATCATCCGGCACAACGGGAGAAACACTGCTCAAGGTAAAGGTATCGGATTCGCCAAAAGGCAGGATCATATTCGACTCGTTCCGAAAAAGCCTCAGCTCCCCATTTCCTTCCGAACCATATAGCCCAAGATCCTCCATAAAGGTATTGGAGCCCATGGTCGCTCTAGTCAAGTTTGCCTTGAAACCAAACAAATACTCGCTTGGTGCGTCTTCGGGGTTGTAAATCCCGTTCACCTCCTCGACGAAGGAGGAAACAAAGGCGTTCAAAGAGGTGCGAAAGTTCTCGACGTCGACCAACCGCGATTGCTGATAACCGTGAAGGGAACCTGACTCAAGATTGACTTCGGGACCGGTCGTTCCATCAGCGCTTTTGACAAAAAGCGCGTCGGTCGAAGGGAAGCCCATTCCCTGATTGAGAATATTCAGACTCTTGATTTCCCCGTCTTGAACGACGGCTTCGGCAACCCCAACGTTGACCTCGACAAGGGCGCCCCCGGAAACGTTCCAACCCGTGGGAGCAGACCTTCTTTGGATTGCAGGTGCTTCCAACTCACTTGTAGGATCCGGCGTGAAAACGTGAAAATTGTTCTTCCACTGCGCGTCATTCGGATTAAAAGCGGCAATGAATTCTTGGCTGCCGGCTATAGCCTCTGGTTGAGCGTTGACGAGAAAATGCGTACCGGAACCTTCATGATAGTAAACTTTGCCATCCTCGAGAACCAATTCCATCTGGGTACCCGTAACCGGTTGCCCGTCGACAACGGTAGTAACTGTTTTTTCTTGGGCAAGCGTTTCGACGGTTTGAATGGTATCGTCCACGTAGGCTCCGACTCGGATAAAATCCTTGGTCGAATTGCTCGGATCGACGTTGGAACCGGCGGCAACCGCATTCGTCGCCATGAAAAAGGCTCCATCGACGTTGCTGGTCGAGCCTGCCCCCAGAAAATAAAAGACCTCTCCCGCCTGGAGATCGTTTCCGTTTGGCCAGGTAAGAACCGCCGCCTCAGATTTTTTGGGAAGATCGGGCCCGATTTGCACTAAGCCTCGATTGAAGTCGATCGGCAGCGTCATCTCCGACAGATCCGTGCCCCTGGGAACGGATTGAGTCGCCTGATAAAAATTTCCGTCATGCTTGAAGACTTCACCATAAGCGTATCCACGGGAGGTCGCCACATTGTTGGTCGTCGCATCGACAACACCGGGCTCAGCATTGACCGGTCCTATGTTTGAAGTAGCTTGATAAAGCTTGCCCTCGTAGTAAACTTGCTCCCCTTTGGCTACGAATTCGACATCCGAAAAGCTTCTTTTGGTTTCGGTAAAGAGACCGTTGGGCAAAGGCTCGGATATCACCATGAATTTAGTCTCGTCGGCCAACAGATCGTCTTTGATCGTATTGGTGAGAGCCTGATAGTAGTTGGCTCCTTCGTAGAAAACTTCGCCCACTTTCCTAGCTTCGGAGGATTGAAGGGCTGCTCCCGCTCCAGCCTCAGCGGCGGCGGCGGCGGCGGGAAAGTTGTCGGCCGTATTGTTGGTGACCTGATCGTCCACAGGTTGCCCTGCCTGCAAGGTGGGATCGGCTTGCAGTCCACCGGCTTGTTGCTGAGCCTGCTGATCCGGAGCGGCTTGATCACCTGCCGAGTCTTTGGTTTTGGGTGGAAGCAAAGTGAAAAGCAAAGGCTTCTCGGAATCGTCGTATCTCGAACCACCGTCCAAAACTTCAAAGCGGCCGAGTTTTCCATCCGAACCAATTTTGGCGCGAACCCTGGCAGTGGAACCCAAGGTGTCAACCGGGGCCACCAAGTTGAACTCCTGCCCCCAGTCGTTTGTAAAACCGACCACCCCATCGTTATTCAGGATTGCATGAGAAACAGGCGGGGTTCCATTCTTACCCTCCACGAACAAGTTAAGGAATCCGGTTGGCTTGTTTTGCTCGTTTACTTCAGCTTGGGTCGTGAAATTGACGTATCCGGCGAGGCGCTCCAAAAGTGCCTGCCTCTCGTCCCGATAAGAAACGGCTTTGCCTTGATCCAAGAGTTCAAAACGGCGAACCTGAACGTTGGCCTCGTGAATTTGGGCCAGAATTCGGTTAACCTCCTCAACGGACCGCTCGACCGTTTGACTAAGTTCGGCTTCGATTTGCTCGAGGCTTTGCCCTGCCTCGTTGAAGCGCTTCGTCAAGGTTTGAATTTTGTGATAAAGTTCCTGCTTGATGGCTGGCTCGAACGGGGTGGCGGACAACTCTTCCATTGTGTTGAAGAAATCATTCAGCGCCCGGGTCAAGCTTCCCGGAGCCAAATCGCTCTCGTGCAGATCGTCCAATCCGACGTTAACGCCCTGCCTCGTTATTTCCTCACCGAGAGCAACCTGCAAAAGATCCAAAATTTCCTTTTGCGCGGCCAAAGATTTCCCTTTCCCAACCTCATTGACTACCCTTGCGTCAAGAAACTCATTGCGGGCGTGATCCACTCCTGCCGCCTCCAAACCGGAGGTAAGCAAACCTCCGAAAGCCTTGTGCATGACCCCTTCCCTTGCGAGAACCCGCTGCCGGGCGTATTTTTCATCATTAACATGGGCCAAGTTTTGGCCGGCCACCTCCGCAGTCCTCGCGTGATAACGAAGAGCTTCGCTGTTCTTGGATATTTCTCCTAAAAGGGACACGTTTTTCGGGTTGTTAGGCGGATTCGTTAAGGGTGGAACGACCGTCGGACGATAGATTGGACAAATCTCCGCTCTTGTCGTAAGTCTTGGAATGACCCGTTGGGTCGGAAACCATAAGAATTTGGTCTGTGACTTCGGTCAAGCGTACAAGGAGACGTTGGTTTTGCTCGATCTTTCTTCTGATCTGGGAAATGAGACTGTTGATTTCCTCAATGATGCTTTGAAACATAGGTTGCGTTACGTCCGGGAAATGAGGAACCAATTCACTAAGCGTTGATTCGTCCGGCTCCCCGTAGGAAGACGCAAGGGACGAGACGAAGCCCTGCCGGCGCCTTTGCAGCATTTGACTTGCCTCCATTTGCGTCTGAACGGACTGATTGATCTCAAGCAAGCTGTTCGGGCGACGGTTGAGAATGCTTTGCTGCTGGGCGTTTAGCAAACCAACCAACCCCCCGTACTCTTGGAGCTCGTCCCGAAGAAGACCGAGCAAGTCCTCCCATTCAAAGGATGGACTGACGTTTGGAATCTGCGCAACTTGTACCATGACTTTTATTTGCCGTTCTTTTTCTCGTCAGCGGGACTGGCGGCAACGGAAGGAGTTTGAGTGTTCGGCTGAGCGAGTTGTTGTTGCAAAAGCGTGGAAACTCCAAAACCTCCACCACTTGCGATACTTTCTGAGATCGCGTCGGTAAAAAAATGGCGGTATAGCCTATGAGCATTGCCATCTTCGTTAAATACTCCCTTGAACATGGGCTTGAGAGCTTCCTTGAGGAATTGCTTAACGAGTACGGATTCAAACTGTTGGCTGACGGCGGCTGTCTTCTGCTGTTCGGACACATGCTTAGAATGGGCCATCTCCATTAGCATGGACGAATCCATGCCCACATATTGCTTTCCTATGCCGTTGGTTTCCATGTTGTAATTAGTTGATGACGAGCTCTGCCTGCAAAGCACCCGCATTTTTTATAGATTGAAGAATCGAAGTCATCTCCCTCGTGGTAAGTCCAAGCTTGTTGAGAGCAGACGCGAGCTCGTTCACGGTCGAAGCTCCGGGGGGATCCAACTCGTCCAAAGCTTCGAATCGACCGACCTCTTCGATTAGCTCGGCGTTTTCTCCCTCGAGGATGGTCGTTGCTCCCGCGGAAAAAGGCAGAGGCTGACTGACTCCGGTGGTGGGATTAAGAAAAATGGTGATGTTGCTGCTACTTACCGCAACGGGAGAAATCCTCACATTTTGCGTGGCCACGATTGTTCCGGTTCTTTCGTTGATAATGACTCTCGCAGGAACGTCGGGCTTGACGTCGATTCCACCAATCGCCGCAAGGAAGTTAGTGGTTTGGCCCTGGAAATTGGCTGGAACCCGGATATTGACCAAGCCACCATCCTTGGCCAGTGAGGTTCCAGGATAGTATTGGTTCACGGCGTCTGCGATTTTGACCGCAGTCGATGAATCGGGAGATCTAAGAATAAGTTCCAACTCCCCGCTCTTGAGAACTTGGCTCTCGATCTCTCTTTCGACTGTGGCTCCGTTGCTTACCATGCCCACCGTTGGATGATTGACCTGGACGTTTGCCCCACCGGCGTTGCCCGCCGACAATCCGCCGACCGAAACAGGTCCTTGGGCGACAGAGTAAACCTTCCCGTCGGCACCGTACAGAGGAGTTTGCAAAAGAACGCCGCCTTGGAGAGAATCTGCATTACCTATGGAGGAAACCGTGACGTCCATCTTGGCTCCCTCCTTGGCGAATGGACCGATATCAGCGGTCACCATGACCGCTGCAATGTTGCGAGACTTGTCTGCTTTGTCAGCACGAATCCCCAAGCTTTCAAGGGCATTCAGAATGCCAAGTTCAGTATATTCGATACGGGAATCCCCTTGCCCGGCCAAACCCGTTACGATCCCGTAACCGTACAGTTGGTTGCTCCTGCTCCCGCGCACGTCGGTCAGGTCTTTGATGCGAGCCCCAAAAACCGAACTCGCCCCCAAGAAAACAAGGGAGCAGTAAAGAGCGATTCTGAGCATTTCAGTTTTTCGAGCAATCATCGTCAGAATGGATTCACAATGGAGGCCAACCGTTGGTACCAGCTTTCTTTTTGAGCGTCGTTCAAACTGCCCTTCGAAACAAATTCGATCTGTGCGTCAGCAATGTATTGAGAGGAAACAATATTCCTATACCTAAGACCATCCTTGAAGCCAAAGCCTATGTCTTCCTTGCGAACCATTCCCTTGAGCACAGCGTAATAACTTTCCCCCGAAAAAGTAACCATCCGAGCACCCTCAAGAACAAGTACCCCGTTCGGAAGAGTGTCGATGACGACCACGCTGACTCTGCCTTTCAAATCTTGGGTGTTGGCAATCGAACCGCCTCCCTTGTTGCTGCTTTTGGTTTCGATTTCAGTGCCAGGAAGCCCACCATTGTGCTTACCCATGCCACTGTTGGCGAAAAGGAACTGTTGGACGGCATTTTCAACCTGAGACTGTCGATTGCGCACCGAATTTTGCGAAGCGGCCAAGGAAGAACTTTCGGAAACGTCAATGGTAATCAAGTCCCCTACCGCATAGGCTCGTTTCCCAACGAAGAGACCTTTTTGGTTGTTCGTGCTTTTCATCCACAGTGACACCGCGTCCACTTTGCCGATAGGCAGCAGGGCGATTGAGAGCAGGCCGAGAATAAGTGATTTCGTCATATCAGAGATGAACCTTTACGCTGTTTTCATTAAGAACTTTTGCCGGAAATTCCTTATCGGAGGAGAGGTTTCTTATGTTAACGATGCCCCCCGCGACACCATCGCCGAGAGCCATTCCCTTCATCGTGACATAAATCCCGTTCCCGGAAGCAAAAACATCCACGATTTGGCCTTTTCGAACAAGCGTCACTTTCGATAGGTTGCTCCACTTGATAGGAGCGTTAGCCTTGATGTTCGAGCTAAGTTGGTAGCCGGACAAACTGGATTGGGCGGGAACGGAACCGGCATGCTGCTTGAGGACATCCACGAGGCGCGAAGAAAGAGCCGAGGAACTGAGTCGCGTTCCGCGAACAAGTGGCGCTTTTGAATAAAAGACTTCGACATAATGAGCCATGCGGACGGGTTCGGCGAAACTTCCGAGTTCCTTGCCTTGGTCCCAAATGCTGAAACGGACGAAACTGCTCGATGTCAGTTCGTCGGGCGAGCAATCCTTGATCTTGACTATGAAGTTCGGACCCGAATGAAGATTCCGCCATTCCCTGGTGAGAAAAGCCGCGACTTTCCCAGAGACCTGAAAGCGGTGAGCCAAAGCCTCGCTCAAGCGGGCTTCCATCAATTTCCTATCCAAGAGAACGGAAGCAGTAAGCGGCAAAGCTTGCTGTACCATCGGCCTTGAAGGACGAGGCGAAACCAAGGCGGAAGATTTTACCAGGTAACGAGCTTTCTCGGGTTTCGGACCAATTTGGATGGGCTCAAGAAAACGCCCGACATCCGCTCCTGCCGAAAGAGCAGTGAAAAAGATGCAAAAGGACAAAAAAGTTCGCATTCTTACCTCTTGAGTTGGTTGACCCTGGCAAGCATGTCGTCCGAAGTCTGAATCGACTTCGAATTAATCTCATAAGCCCGTTGGGCGATGATCATATTTACCATTTCCTCCACGACGTTGACGTTCGACATTTCAAGGTAGCCTTGCTGAAGAACGCCAAAGCCATTTTCCCCTGGTGCCCCGATTTCAGGAGCTCCACTCGCCTCGGTTTCGATGAACAAATTGCCTCCCATTGCCTTCATGCCGGCTGGGTTGGGAAAACGGACGAGCTCAAGTTGGCCGATGATTTGGGTACCGTCTGCAGTCTCGACCGAAACATCACCGGTAGGGGAAATGAAAACATTGGTGACTTCAGGGTCGATTTGCAAACCGGCGGCGAGAGGAAGAGCGTCGGCGGTGGTGATCTGCCCGTCAGGCCCAACTTTGAAGGCACCATCCCGCGTGTAAGCCTCGGTGCCGTCTGGACGCTCTACTTGAAAGAAGCCCACGCCATCTATTGCCACATCCATCTTCTCGCTGGTTTGAGTAAGCTGTCCTTGGGTGAAAATTTTGGCCGTTGAAACGACTTTCGTTCCGTTCCCCATCTCGACTCCGGTCGGGATGACGTTGCCGGCCCCGGTCTGCCCTCCGGCTTGGCGGGGGTTTTGGTAGAGCAAGTCTTGAAACTCAATCTTGTTCTTCTTGTATCCAGTGGTGTTGACGTTCGCGATGTTGTTGGAAATCACGTTGAGGTTGAGTTGCTGGGCTTGCATCCCAGTTGCTCCGGAATAGAGAGAAAGATTCATAATAATTTGGTTAGTTGAAATTATTGGGTTTGACCAAGCGTACCGATGGCCTTGCCTATGTTTTGATCGAATGTTTGGATCATTTTTTGGTTCGCTTCGTGAGCGCGAGAAACTTCGATCAAACCGATCATTTCCTCAATGGCCGAAACATTGCTACTCTCCAAGTAACCCTGCATGATCGTAAATTGTTGGGCTTCTGCGGGTTGAGGTTGTGTCTCCGCTTCCTTTGCAACGAAACCTCCACCAACCTTTTGGAGATCGAGAAGAGGATTCTCAAAAACGAACACCCCAACTTGACCGACTACCTGACCGTTTTGAAAAACTTGACCTTCCTTGTCGACGGTAAGATCACCACCACCGGGGATCGTCTGAATCCCAGCACCTCCGACATCGGCGAACTGGTGACCCATGCTATTTACCATTTCCCCATCAGCGTTTACGTAAAACTGACCGTCCCGGGTGTAAACAGAGTCGCCGTTCTCGTTAAGCAAGGCGAAAAATCCTTCACCACGCAATGCCAAGTCCATGGGGTTGTTGGTTTCACGAAGTTCTCCTTCATTGTAATCAACTTGGTTTTTCATGACCGGAAAAGAACCGGGCATCTCGTTCTTAAGCTTGTCGTGTGTGCTTCTGGCGATCTCTCCACCCTCAACGGCTTCGAAACTGACTGCCACTTTCTTGAAACCCGCCACATGACTAGCGGCGATGTTGTTCGCGATGACGTTTTGGTATTGTTCCAATCCCCGCAGTGCTGATGCGTTTTCGTATAAAGACAAGTTCACGCGTTCATGAAAGCAAAAAACGCGCCACAAAGAGAAAAAGAATCAAAAGCAGGAAAACGACAAGCCTGAGCCAAACTCAATATTCGCAGGAAATCTCGAGGAGCTTTCCGTCAGGAAGATGAATCACTATGCGACGCGGTTTCCCGTCGACCGACACAACCTCTACCTTCGGGCAATCAGCTTGATCATAAACGACCTCCACCTGTTCGTCCTGCGGGGAGTCCGAAGCATCAACAGGATTCCCCTCCCGCTTGGAACCGTCATTCAAATAGGAACGGAACCCAGAATCCTCGGCGGAATCACTTCCGGAAGTATGTCCGCGACCTGCCAAATAGCTTTCCATGACGTCAATCAAGCATTTCCCATACCCAAAGCAACCTATTTGTACCGGGCCAAGTCTTCCTTGCTCATGTCAAGCACAAGGCTGAGTTCGACCCTTCGGTTTTTTTCGGGTTGATCGGGATAACGGTTTTCGTTGGGTTTGGTTGAACCGTGACCGGTAATTCTCTCCAATTTTCCTCCAAGTTCACCGTTCGAATAATGAACGAGGGCATCGGTAACTTCCGTTCCTTGAGCAAGGGATCTAGGCCATGAACCGAATTTTGAATCCTTTCCCGTAACGTCGCCATTGGCTCGATCCATTTCTATTTTTTCACGAATCCAATCCCTGAGAGTCGAACTGCCCTCTCCGAATCCGCCCGGTAATTCAAACTTGTCCTTGGTTTGGATTTCCGGGGGATCGCCCCAATGAGGGGGAAAATGGTTGGCGTAAGAATCAACGCGAAAAACCAACACGTGTTGAGACAAAAGCCAAGCCATCCTTTGCATGACCTTTTTACCATGATTGGTCAAGGCATTGGAAGCCTTCTCGAACATAGGTTTTTCATCCCCATAAAAAAGAGTTACCTTGATACCGTCAGTAGTTGCTTCGATCTGAATGGTCTCGTCATCTATCTCGTGCAACCTTAGTCGCTTGTACCAATCTTGGGCAATTCGATGCAAGACGTCTATGTCAATGGAAGTCGTGTCGTCCGTGTTACGCATGGTCGTATCGGAGCGACCCACGATTTGGTCGACCATACTCCCTGGTCTTGCGTCCTTTTGCTCAACGGGCGTTGATTTGGGAACACCTGCCTTGTACGGATCGCGAAAGAAACGGGTGGTCGCAATGATCACTTCTTCGTCCTGAGACAAGATCCAAAGAACGAGAAAAAGCGACATCATCCCGGTTACGAAATCGGCATAGGCGACTTTCCAAGCACCCGCGTGGGCAACAGCCTTTTTGCGGCGCGTCAAGTACTTGGAAATAGTAGATTTCACTTGAACGGGGAAAAGCGCGTCAGCCTCCCTTGGCAGCTTCCTTGCATTTTTCCTCTAACTCGTCCGCCGTAGGCTGAATCAACTTGTCGAGAGATCGGCGACCGATTTCCACAGCCATGATCGGAGACAAACCGGTGGCAAAGCCGGAAACGGATCTTTGCACGATATGATAATATAGAAATTCCTGAGTTTGATTAAGGGTGATCAACTGGGTGATAGGAACACCGATGCCATAAGCAAGGAAAATACCGAGAAACGTTCCACTGAGTGCCGCCGCAACCTTTTGCCCAACTGACTCGGGGTCTTCGAGGTTGGACATCGTGTTAATAATACCCAAAACCGCGGCGACAATTCCAACTCCGGGCAACGCATCGGCAATCATAGCCACGGCCTTGATCGAGCGGTTGGCCTCCGCTTCCCGGCTCTGCAATTCGGCCGACAAAATTCCACCGATCTCGGCAGGTTTGCATCGACCGTCGACAATCGGGCGAAGAGAATTGCAAAGGAATTCGACCAAGCCCTTGTCATTCAGAAAGGATGGGTACTTAGTGAAAATCGAACTGTTTTGAGGATCGCTGACGTGCTCATCCAACGCGGGAGTACCCTTTCGCCTTCCGAGCATAAACAACTCGTAAAGCAAGACCAGCAAGTCAATGAATTTCCCCTTGTTCGCAATCCCACCCTTGAAAGCCTTGGCTATGTCGTTCTTCAGTCCCACGAGGACGCTCTTGGGACTTGAAACCACGAGGATACCTAATCCGATGCCACAAATGATCATGATCTCTCCGGGGTGAACCAATGTGATCGGACTTCCGCCAGCCAGCATGAAGCCTCCTATACAGGACGCGAAAACGATTATTATTCCTACGGCAAGAAGCATGGCAAATGAATGATTCTAATTAAGGTTTTGAAAATGAGTTCGAAGAGAAAGGATCGAATGGGAAAGAATTTGACTGATTCGCCCTTCGGTCAAGCCAAAGATTTGAGCAATTTCAGAAAGTTTGAGCTCTTCGTAGTAATACAAGAGCAGTATTTTTTGCTGCTGATCAGGGAGTTGCTTGATTTTGTCGCGAAGCAAAAGAACCTTTTCCTTCTGCTCTGTTTTGTCCAAAGCGTCCTCTTCGGTCGGATCGGAAAGAGTCTCGGACAAAGACAACCCCTCCCCGTCGGACTGCCCACCATCAACCGAAGAATCAATGGGAACGAATGTGACGGGCTGAGTTTCCTTCAATAATTTTTCGTATTCCGAAGGAGTAAGAGAAAGTTCTTTTCTGATCTCATCAATTTCCGGCGGCCGCTTGTCCCGTGCCTCCATCTCGGCTATGGTGGCTTGAAGCGATTTAGCCTTGGCTCGGTTTGCCCGGGGCAAAGAATCGATCCGTCTGAGCTCGTCAAGGAGCGAACCTCGTATTCTCAAGGCAGCATAATTACCAAAAGATTTCCCTTTCGAAGGATTGAATTGGTTGACCGACACAACGAGGGCTTTGGCTCCGATGCCGTACATATCTTCCATTTCGTAACTGTCGGGAAAATGATGACGCATTCGGGAAACGATCGACTTGACCAAAGGCAGGTAATCCTCAATAAGTCGCTCTCGGTCTTTTTCGTTGGCCATAGCCTGACGATACCGCTCAGCCGCCTGTTTCATGCGATCCAAATCACGCTCATGCCCCGAAGGATTGTCCATGGCAAGGGTGGAAACTCCGGAGCTCACTTATCGAATCCTTTCGTCACACCTTGGCCTCCACAACGGATTGCTTAGGATGGGCTACCGCCTCGTTCATTCGTTCAGCCGTTATCTTTTCTTGCATCAGAATACTCGAACTATTTGGAGCCGAAACATCCGACTGTTGATTTTCAGGGGAAACGATTCCTTGCTCCGCAAGACCCTTAAGAGCAAAACCAAGAAGAAATCGGCCGGACAATGAAAAAAGAAGGCAACCCGAAGCTCCGTAAAACAAAGCTTGGGAAGCATCACCATGAATCAGCATGGCTGTAAGGAAAAAAATCACGAAGCCAAAAAAGCCGCTGGCACAGAAGAAAAATCTCGCAAAATCGTTCATTACTTCAGCTTCTTCGGTACGAGGCAAAGCCCCTTGAGTAAAGTTCGTCAGGGAAGGTCTTGGCAATCATTTGATTAAGAACGCTGGTCGTAAAGTCGCCCGTTACGTTTTGGCCGTTGCAGATGCAAAGAGGAGAAAGACCGGAATGAAGAATGACTGGCCACAGTTTTGTGGAGTTGGACAGCTCGTCAAAATGAGTGAAAGCGATGTGGGTAGCTCCAAGATGCTTTCCGTAGCTAATGTTTTTCAAAAGAACCTGACGGTCATAAGCTCCGTTCAGAACCAGAACCCGGGTCTTAACCCCAAGGAGGTCAAGCGTTTCCTTCGTCTCAACCCAATCGTCGATATGAGAAAGCGAGAGTCCGGGAAAATCAAGATACAGCGGAGATGAATCGCTAATGGCCGGAAGGTTTCCTGGTTCGCGGAAAAGCGTCACCCCAATAACCTCGCAAAAGATCCTAAGCGCATCGTCAGGATTGGGAATTCCATTCTCGACCTTAAGGACATGCGGCGTTCGCTTGTTCATAAATACCTCATGAGCCAAAAACTTGCACAATGTAGTGGTTTTGCCTACTCCGGGAGCCCCCAAAAGAGCAACCCTGTCCGTTGTTTCAATCACGGAAGTCGCTCGGAACCTGTCGGAAAGACCGATCGTGATTTCCTTCAAGGCATCCGCCAAAGGCAATTCCAAAATGCTCTTCCAATTAGTCCAAGACTGTATTTCAGAAAGCAAATGGGAATCAAACCCGGCTTTGGAGAGAAGCCGCTCGGTTTCCCCGACCAAATCAATACCGGACTCCTCCTGCGCAGAGGCAGGCGGAAAGGCTTGCGTCTGCTCCGGAGAAGGATCGATCAGAGCAACGCTTTTATCCAGGACCTCGGTTCCGGATGGATCCGAAACTGGCGGCGTCGACTCTTTGCCCAAGGCCTTCGACTCTGCCAATACCTCTTGTTCTGCAGATGGTATTTCGGCTATAACCTCTAATTTGGGAGAAGAAATAAAACGCTTGAGCCCCTCGCCCCCCACCTGCTTGACCGACAAAACCCGAGCGTCATCGCCAAGTTTTTCCCGAATAACTCGCACGGCTTCCTCCGCAGAACGCACGACGAGCCTAAAGCGCTTCCCTGCCCTTTGCTCCAATTGATCTTCAGTCAAAGCACTCATTTATCACTATGCGGCGACGGCGACGCCTTCCTCCGAGGGTTGAGAGGCTTGCTGCTGGCCCTCCATTGCGTTTACGATTTCATCGGGAAAAGACTGACCGGGCAGAGCAATGGCCCCGAATGGCTCGATTTGGGTTTCGCTTGGCAATTCCTGATAAGCAAGAACAACGAGTTGAGGGTAAGATGGTTCCATGAAACGCCTGAAGGCCAACCTCAACTCGGAAGTCGTCACGATTACAGGAGAAAGGCCTTTGTCGCTCATTTCGTGGATCTTGGGCTCAATCTCACCGATGATCCCTTCGGTAAGAGTCGGATCCATGACCATGCCAATGTCGAACTGACTTCTCTTGACGCGACCGATAAGAGTCTGCTCGAGCCTGGGTTCGAAAGTCATTGCCAAGAGCTTGTTCGGTTCGACTTCATACTCCTTGACGAAATACATTCCCAAGCGCTTTCGGGTTTGCTCGGAAAGATCGTCTGGGTTTTTCGTAAGCGATGCCATGTCGGCAATTGTCTCGAGAATCAGAGTCAGATTCTTAATCGGAATTCTTTCACGGAGGAGATTCTGCAAGGTTCGCTGAATAATTCCGACGTTGACCAAATCAGGAAGCAACTCACTTACCAAAGTGGGGTTCTTGTCTTTGATGAGATCCAACAGCTTTTGGGTACCCTCACGCTCAAGAATCAAGTAAGCCATCCTCTTGAGAACATCCGAAAGATGGGTAACCAATACCGAGGATGGATCGACCACCGTACAGCCCTCGACTTCGGCGTTTCTTTTCTCCTCCTCGGGCACCCACATCGCCTGTATCCCAAAAACCGGCTCGACCGTAGGAATCCCGTTAAGCCGGCTTGCATCTCCGCCCCCCATGCTCATAGCCAACATTCTGTCGGGAATGATAGTGGAGCGTACAATCTCTTTGCCGCGCAAAAGAAAACGGTACTCGTTCGGTTCGAGTTCAATGTTGTCTCTCACTCCGATCGTGGGCAAAAGCATTCCCATTTCTCGAGCGAAATTGGTCCTTGCCCCGGTTATTCTGTCGAGAAGATCTCCGCCTTTCTTCTTGTCGGCAAGGACAAGAAGACCATACCCCATCTCGAGAGCAAAAACTTCTTGTTCAATCGCATTTTCCATGGGTGAAAGCTGTGGACCTTCATTCTCGCCAGGGACTCCGCCGGAAGTGGGAACCGGACTGGAAGGACTGCGGCCCCGGGGTGCCGAATCGGCACTGCCCAACTCCTCGAAGGATGCTTCCGAATCGGCTTTCTTATGATAGTGATAGGCTGCCGCAAAGCAGCCCATTGAAAGAAGAAAGAAAGGCCAAAAAGTCTCGCTGAGGAAGAAGGCAAAAAGAAGGAGCATCACGCCACAAATCGCGACGGCCCTTGGGTAGACCGTCAATTGACGGCCGACAAATTCTCCAAGGTCCGATTCTTCCGAGGAACGAGTCACCAAAATACCAGCGGCAATGGAAACGACGATGGCGGGGATTTGAGTAACCAGGCCATCACCGATGGAAAGAATCGTATAGGTTTGCAAAGCCTCCGTCATGGTCAGATCACGCTGAAAATAGCCGATCAGGATTCCCCCGATGATGTTGACGACGGTGATAAAAATGCCGGCGACGGCATCCCCCCTGACGAATTTGCTTGCCCCGTCCATGGAACCGTAAAAGTCGGCATCCTTTTGAATTCTCGCTCTTTTCTCGAGAGCTTCGGCCTCGGTGATGACACCCGAATTCATTTCGGCATCTATGGACATCTGCTTGCCCGGCATTGCGTCCAGCGTAAAGCGGGCGGTTACCTCCGCGATCCTGCCGGCACCTTTGGTAATGACCACGAAATTGATAATCACCAAAATCAAGAAGATCACCGCACCGACGACATAATTGCCCCCGACCACAAAGGTTCCGAATGACTGAATGACCGAACCGGCATCGCCTTCCAACAGAATCAGCCGCGTGGAAGCCACGTTCAAACCCAACCGGTAAAGGGTTACCGCGAGAAGGATGGTAGGGAAAACGGAAAACTCGGGAGGTTCCTTGATGTAAATTACGGTAAGCAGGATCAAAAGAGATATCGCAATGCTGAAAACAAGCAATATGCTCAAAATATCCTTGTGCACCGGAATAATCAAAAGGAGCACAGCCCCAAAAAGGCCCACCACGAAACCCAAGTCGGAATTACCGGTGAAACGCCCTAGGAAGCTTTTGAATCTGGCAAAGAAATCGGGCATGGATTATCCGGCAACGGGTTTCGCCAAAAGCCTGCGAGCCTTGAGACGGTGAAAATAATAAGCGTTGGTCTTGTAAACCAAAGCAAGTATCTCCGCAACGACCTGATACAAACCGTAGGGAATCGGATGCCCTACTTTGCCCAAGGCAAACAAAGCCTGAGCCACCGGTTTGTTCTCAACCATGGGGACTTCGTGCTGCGCTGCTATGATTTTTATACGTCTTGCCAAGAGATTTTCTCCTTTCGCGACAACCACAGGAGCAAGATCCATGCCTTTTTCATATCGAAGGGCCACGGCATAATGCGTGGGGTTGGTCACGACCACATCGGCCGTCGAAACATCGGCGGCGCCCTGCCCCCCAAGCAACTCCATTGCTTTTTTTCTTTGGGCTGATTTGACTTCAGGTGCGACCTCCTTGCTTTTCCTCTCCTCCTTGACTTCCTCTTTTGTCATTTTCATATCATCGTCGTGCTCTTTCTTCTTGATCATGAAGTTGATAATCGCGACGATCAAAAGAAGAAGAACCAAAATCGCAAACATCACGACGAACAATTTGTATATGAATTGGGGGAGATGCTGGATGGGAATCGGCGCATAAAAGATAGGATCATCTAGAAAAATGAGCAAGGTGAGCCATACCACCGAGCCGATGGCCAAAAACTTCAGGAAGTCTATCAAGAAAGTTTTCAAGGCCTTTAAACCGAAAACCCGCTTGGCTCCGGATATCGGGTTGAGTTTGCTTAGTTTCGGCTCAATGGCCTTGGGCGTTAACCGAAAACCGGTCTGCAATCCCTCCGCCACAAAGGAGGCCACGAAACAAAAGGCCAAAATGGGCAAAACGATCAACCCCATAGCGAAGTAGGAATGGGTCATCGTATGAGCAACGCCTTCTTGGGTAGCCGTAATGGAATCAAGGTTCTCGAAAATCGATTTCGTAAAAGCCATAAGCTCCAGGGCCTTCCCCGGGGCATAAAAAATAATCACCGTAAGTCCTGCCAGCAGAGTCAACGTCATCCCAATCTCAGGGGCTTTAGCGAAATTACCCTTTGATCTGGCCTCCGAGAGTTTCTTGTCGGTGGGGGGCTCTGTTTTCGAACTTTTGTCTACGTCGGACATCGGGCAAGGCTCAGCCAGGCTGAATGATATCGAGCATAATCTCTACGGACCGCCGACTGTTTTCCAAAATATAGGAAGAAATCAGCAAAATAGATGACACCAATAACAAAAGTCCGGAAAGAATCCTGATTGCAAAACTCGTCATGAAAACGTTCATCTTAGGAACCGCCTTGCCAAGCACGGCAAAAGAAACATTGACCAAAAAATTCAAGGCAATGAAAGGAGCGGCCATCAATGTCCCGATGACGAAGACATGCGACACTTCCTCCACGAACTCGACCGTGGGACTGGCCTTAAGAAAGAATGCTCCGATTGGCAAAAGCTCGAAGCTCATAATGAAAGCTCTCAGCACGTCGTAGTGAACCCCTGAGACAAAAAACAAAAGAAGACTGAAATAATACAAAAGAGTGGTAATGGTCGCATCCGAGGAACCCAATAGGGGATTGACCGAATTGCTGGCCATAAGGCCGATCTCGTAAGATATCAAGTGCCCGGCCAATTCGACCGCGAAAAAAACCATCCTTACCGTCATGGCGAGAAGCAAACCGATGCACATTTCATTGAGGGCAAGCAGGATTGCCCCGGCAAAATGGTTGGCAAGTTCCAAATCAGCTGGAACAAGAGGATTAATCAGAAGCGACAACATCAAAGCAAAAGCCGTTCTGATCTTTTTGGGAATCATCTTGCCCGCAAAAAGCGGTATCCCGAGAAAAAAAGCGCCCGTCCTTAAAAAAACGAGCACCCATACAACGATTTCCTGAGCAAAGATGGTCACTGAGCCATTGTAGGAATCATGCTGATCATTGAGGTGCAAAACTCCGTCAGCGTCTTAAGAATAAAATTGGCGGACAGGACGATCGCCAGGGAAACGCAAATCAGCTTGGGCACAAAGGTAAGAGTTTGCTCCTGTAGACTAGTGATCGACTGTATGAAACTGACGATCAAGCCAACCGCCGTTGCCGTTCCCAAGATGGGAATGGAAAGAATCAACCCAGTCTGAAGCAGATTCCTCAGGATATCGACGGCAAGTTCCATTGTCATGTCGAATCCACCCTCTAAGCTATGTTAAAACTGCTTACCAATGACTGAACGACCAAATACCAACCGTCCACCAAAACGAACAAAAGAAGCTTGAACGGCATGGAAATGACAACCGGAGGCATCATCATCATCCCCATGGACATGAGTGAGGAGGCGACGATAAAATCAACGATAATGAAAGGGATGAAAATCAGAAACCCCATCTGAAAAGCTGTCCTCAGTTCGCTCAGAACAAAGGATGGCACGACAATACTCAGAGGAAGTTCGTCTCGGGTCATCGCTCCCTGACGGGAAATCTCAAGAAAGAACTGAGCGTCTTCCTGGCGGGTTTGATTCATCATGAAGTCCTTCATATGGGCAGTCGCAACCATAAGGGCGTCCGCAGACTTCATGGTATTGGCCATGTAAGGAGTAACGGCATCGTCGTAAATTTTGTTCCAAACCGGCCCCATAACAAAAAAAGTAAGGAACAAAGCCAGACCAATTATAATCTGACTGGAAGGAGCGGAATTAACGCCGACTGCATTCCTTACGAAACCTAAAACAATTACAATGCGGGTAAAGCAGGTCATCATCATGATGACAGAGGGTCCCAATGTGAGAATCGTCATCGCCACAACCAATTGGATGGCTACGCCGAAATCGCCCTCGTCGTTGGAACCGGAAACATCAATACGAAGACCGGGCGAACCCGTGCCCGTAGTTTGCGCGTCGACCACAGAGTGAGGCAGAGAAAGGCAAACCAAGCCCAAGAACAATAGCAGCAAAGACCTGCGGGCCGTTATTTTCCTAAACAACATGCCCATCTTCGCTTTTGGATTCGACTTGATCCAACTCGCGCTGGAAATCGTTAGCTCCGGAAGAAAGCCTCGAAAGATAACTGATTGAAGACGTACTTACCCCGATCAAGTGTTTTTCCGAGCCATATTGAGCAACGACTAAAAATTGCCTGTTTCCCAACGAACAAGTGTCGGCCACAACGATCTTTCCTTCACCGGAAAAACTCGAGCGAATTCTCCTCTTTCTAGTATAATTAGACAAAAAATAGGCACTGGCTCCCAACAAGCCAAGAACGGCAACCAAGCGTATCAAAAGCAACGGATCATCGAAAAAGTCGGCATTGGCCAAATATTGGACAACAGCAAAGTGAGAAGATGAACTTGGGAACTGCATGGAATCCTTAAGCCTTCGAACCGCGTCGAGCAGTCGAGAGCATCATTGGAATCACGAGGGGGAGTCGACGATTTCGGTAATCTTGAGTCCGAACTTATCGTCTACAACAACAACTTCTCCGTGTGCTATCAGTTTACCGTTCACAAGCAAGCTGACAGGATCCTTCGCGTTCTGCTTGAGCTGAATCTGAGCTCCGGGGCTCAATTCGACAACTTCTTTCATGGGAAGTTCCGCTGTTCCAAGTTGGACGGTGACACTGACCTTCACGTCCATAACGATATCCATTTTCTTACTATCCATGATTTTTTCCGATTAATTTTACGGCATCCGCAATACTCTCGTTTACTTGAAAGGCAACTTGATCGCCTTCGAGCCCAATTTCACCAATGAAACAGGTACGGTCTTCAATGCGCAACTTTGTATTCCCTATGAGCGAGGTCGACATCTCGATGACATCGTCCACCTCGAGGTTCGAAAGATCCCTCAAGGTAAGCTCGAACGCATCCCACTCGGCGGATACGTCGACTGGAATATCATCATAGACGTCATGCCACCTGACTGGGCCCGATTTTTTTTCTTCCTTGGCGGACGCCATTGAGAGCAATCGACTTACGACAGGTTCTAAGGTATAATAGGGAACGGCAATTCTCATGGGCCCGGACACATCGCCGAAAGACGCTTCCATATTCAGGATGAGCATCATCGCATCAGCCGGTGAAGTCTGAAGAAACTTCCCACTGCTTTCCGTACCGATGATGCTGGGACTCAAGCGCATCGTGCTATCCCATTGCTTGCACCATTCCTCAAGAATGATTTGATTGAAATCTTCCACCAAAGCCTTTTCGATGTCGGTCAAGCCCCTCTCTTCCGGGTTCGTAGACCCCCTGCCCCCGAGGATGCGGTCTACCACGGTAGCCGAAAGATGAGAATTCACATCCAAAAGGCAAACACCGTTAAGCTCTTGCAACTTGAACATAGTGATACAGGACGGAGTTTTGACCGAATTGGTGAAATTCGCATACAAGTCTGCAGTCAAATCCTCAAGTTCAAGGTTGAATTCGGTTCTCAGGAACATCGACAAATGACCTGCCAAGTAATAGACGAATTGCTCGGACTTGGTCTTGAGCTTGCTCAAGTCGGCATCCGAAAGAACGATGGGGTTGGTAAAATCGTATTTCTTAATCTTGACCAGCGAGGGATCGGTCAGCTTGGTCCCGTCGTGAAGGAAAACCAAACCATCGCCATCGGAACCTTCGATTTCACTTAAATCGAAACTTTCGTCGGAAAAACTAGGATCTTCTTCCATGTATGTAACAAAAAAGGGTGATTACTGGACGACGAATTGGGTAAAGTAAATATGCCTGATGATATCACTTTCCCCACTTCGATATTCTTTCAGTATGATTGAAAAACCTTTTTTCAAATCCACTCTGACACGTTCTTGAAAACCATCCAATTGGGCGTCTTCATAGGTATACCCACCCATAATCTGAAGAGCCTTGTCGCGGATCCTGTGTTCGTTTAGATCAAGTTCTTTCTCGAAATCTCATGACAAACCTTCAAACTTGTGCTCGACAGTGAAGTAACGTGCCTTGATGGGCCCCCCCAAATTCGTGGTAATTGAGGGCAATTCGAAATACTGGAGATCCCCCGACGACTCCATGTTCAGGGGTTGCGAATCTCCGGAAACGGAAGATGCTTGGGCCGGCTTTTCATTGAGCTTGAAGAAAACAATCATAACCCCGGCCGAAAGGAGAGGAGCCAAAATGATTGCGATTAACGCTGGCATTAGGCCACCCCCTTCGGACTTTTTGTCGGGGGCATCGTTAGTTGCAGGAAGTTCGTCTAATTGAGCGGCACACATGGCAAGTAAGAAGATAGGATGGTTGATAAACTAGCGTTTCAGATTAACGGCTTCGGAAAGAATCGCGTCAGAGGTCGTGACCACTCGGGAACCGGCTTGAAAAGACCGCTGATGAGAAATCATGGTGGCAAATTCGTTAGTCAAGTCGACATTCGACAATTCCAAGGCATATTGCTTTAGTTTGCCGTTGGAACCAGTGGCCGGAACATTATTGCCGGAAATGCCGGCAAGATCCTGACCAGCCCGACCGTTGGAATAAAAGCCGTTACCAACGCGCCTGAGATATTGAGGAGAAAGAAAATTGACTACCTTGATTTGGCTGACGGGAGTAACAATATCCTTGTTGAGCTC
>JAYOMW010000025.1:10750-27057 GCA_038121045.1 Opitutia bacterium | reverse complement strand
TTTGGGGGAATCCTTCCCTCGAATGGAATTCAGCGGTGGGGGGAGTCATTTTTTCTTCCCCGGCCATTGCTTCCGACGGCACGGTTTACGTCGGCTCGAACGACAACAAACTCCACGCCTTCAACTCCGACGGAAGCACAAAATGGACTTTTACCACCGGAAACTGGGTTGACTCGACTCCCGCGATCGGATCGGACGGTACGGTTTACGTCGGCTCATGGGACAACAAGCTTTATGCTCTCAACCCATCGGATGGTAACAAACTATGGGATTTCAACACGGGCAGCAGCATAACCGCAAGCCCGGCCATCGGCTCGAATGGCAATCTTTATTTCGGATCGAAGGATTACTTTTTCTACGCCCTCGATTCCAGCGGAAACAAACTTTGGGAATACTTCGCCGGGCAACCCGTCTCTTCCTCGGCGGCCCTTGGACAAGACGGCACGATTTACTTCGGTGATGAAAACGGTACTTTTCACGCAGTCAATCCGGATGGGTCCGAAAAATGGACTTATGTGGTGGAGGACGTCTCGGACACGAACAAATCCATTCTCTCCTCCCCTGCCCTCGATCTTTCCGGAAGTATTTATTTTGGAAGCGGAAATGGTTATTGCTACTCGATTGCCGACAACGGCGCAAATGCATCCCTGAACTGGAAAGTTTTGACGGGCGACCGGGTCGACTCATCTCCCGTGCTTGGAACCGGGAATGAAGTCTTTTTCGTTTCCCGCGACGGATACCTCCGATCCATCGACACGATTACCGGAATCGCGAACTGGGAGACACTGGTCGGAGACGTTTTCTACAGCTCACCGGCCGTTGATTCCAACGGAAGGGTTTACGTCATCTCCTACATTGGTGGAGGAGAAAATCACCTCTTTGCCTACGAAGCCAATGGTTCGAAAGCATGGGACACGAATGGAACGAATCCGCCTTTCACCATTGGGGGCGTCGTCGATTCATCCCTCGCCTTGGATGCCGGCGGCAAACTGTACTTCGGCTCCTTTGACAAAAAGCTCTACGCCGTGAACGTGGGAACCGGAATCGCCGACTCGGACTGGCCCCAATTCCAGAGAAACACGGCGCGAACGGGGGCATGGCCAACCCTCACCATCAACGCCGATTCCTTCCCCACTGCCGGAGGAAGCGTCTCGGGGAGCGGTCAATACAACCAAGGCGCTACGGTTAGCCTGCAAGCGACCCCCGCAACCGGTTACAGCTTCAGCCATTGGACATCGGGAAGTTCCACCCTAAGCACTACCAACCCCTACGAGTTCAACGCATCCGCCGACTTGAGCATCACGGCGAACTTCACCCTTCAATCCTATGCCTTCACGATCTCATCGGGCCCCGGCGGGACGGTTCCCGGAGGAATCTCTCAGTCGTATCCCCATGGTTCGGTCGTCTCAATCTCCGCCACCCCCAACTCCGGTTACGAGTTTTCCTCATGGACCGGATCCGGAATCACGGATCCGAACGCAAAAGACACCAACGTAACCATCACCGGGATCCAAAGCGCCACCGCTTCCTTTGCTCCCATCAACTACACCCTGACTGCCACGGCCGGCACCGGCGGAACGATCAACGCTCTCAACAGCTCCTATCCCTACGACACCAACGTATCCCTCGTCGCAACTCCGGCCCCCGGATATTCCTTTGCCTCATGGACTCAATCGGGCAACGGGATTTCCGACACCGCAAGCGCATCCACCACGGTGCGCATCGAGGGGAACCAGTCCGTGCATGCAACCTTCTCTCCTTTGCCCTACAGCCTGAACCTCACCGCCGGAACCGGAGGCTCCGTGAGCAATAATCCGGCGGGGACTTCCCACGATTTCGGAAGCCAAGTCTCCATCACCGCCATCCCGGACTCCGGATACTACTTCACCGGATGGACAGGCAATGGAATAACGGACATCAATGCATCGAGCACCACCGTGACCATATCCGGAGACCAAACAATACAGGCAAACTTCGCTCCGATTCCCGCCGGAAATTTTCTTCTGCAACTAAGTTCCAATCCGATCAATTCCGCCGCAGGATTGATTGGAGGCGGAGTTTATGCAAATGGGCAAACCGCGCAAATTTCTGCCACTCCGATCGCGGGCTTTACTTTTCAAAATTGGAGCGGGGGAGCCGTTACCGATGAAAATGCCTCCACCACGTCCCTGACCATCACTCAAGACCTGAACCTGACCGCCAACTTCCTCGGCGTCAGCCATCAACTTACGACCAGCGCCGGCCCGGGTGGAAGCGTCAGCGGATCCGGCACTTTTGCGTACGGCACCACAGCCCAGATAACCGCCGTGCCTGACGTCGGGTATACCTTTGTCAAATGGGATGGCAACCTGACCTTCGCCGACCCATTCTCCGCAACCACTTCCGTCACGGTCACGCAAGATGCAAACCTCAGCGCATCCTTTACGCTCAACTCGCACACCGTCTCGATCAACGTTACCGGCCAAGGTTTCGTTACAGGAGGAGGCACCTATCCGCATGGTTCTTCGGCTACTTTGACGGCGAACGCCATCGAAGGACATTTTTTTACCGGTTGGAGCGGATCGGGGATCGCGGATTCCAATGAGTCTACGATTACCGTCACCATCACCGGAGATCTCAATGTCACCGCCAGTTTCGAAAAATCACCCGAGAAACTGAATGATACGATCGGGGCGACCGAAGCTATCTCAAGCTGGTACGCCAGCAATTGGCTAGGCTACTTTTATCAGGCGGACAACGGCTGGTGCTATCACTTCGAACTTGGCTGGATTTATCCCTCCGTTCAGTCGGACGGATCGATTTGGGCTTGGTCTCCCCAGCTCGAATGGATCTGGATCGATCAAAGCAGCTTTTCGAATTTCTTTATCTGGTCCTCGGATGACAACAACTGGCTTTTCTTCGACTTCGATTCCAGTGCCGGCCCGCGCATCTACAAGTATTTGACCGAAGAATGGTCGTCTTTCGACCGGGATGCGGCGATCGATCCGGTCGATTCGGTTTTTTAACCAGTTTCTAAGCCCCGTCGATCTCGGTTCGGCCGTCCAAAGCGCTACGCAAAGTCACCTCATCGGCAAAAGTCACGTTTCCTCCGCTCGGCAAGCCAAAACCGATTCTCGAGACCCGGATCGGCCGATTCCCGATGACCACTTCCTTCAAGTAATGGCATGTGGCCTCCCCTTCCATGTCGTTCCCCAAGGCCAAAATCACTTCGTTTACTTCGTTGCCTTCGACTTTGGTTCGCAAAGTTTCGATATTAAGCTTCTCGGGTCCCACTCCTCGGATTGGAGACAACTTGCCGTGCAAAACATGATACTTCCCACGGTAGGCTCCGGACCGCTCCATGGCGAAAAGATCGGTTACGCTTTCCAGAACGCAAAGAACCGAATCATCACGCTCGGAGGACACGCAGATTTCACATTCGTCCGACTCGCTCAGGTTGCCGCATGAATGGCACGGCCCGATCTCCTCCGTAGCGCAAGCCAAGGAATCAATCAGTTCCCGGACCAAGTTAGTCTTCTCGACAAGAAGGTGCAGGGCGATTCTCTCCGCCGAGCGGTAGCCCAAGCCAGGCAAGCCCTTGAGAAGCTGAACCAGTTGTTCGTAGCGCGGTGTCAAGAAGCCGTTTTGCTAGAAGAGCCCGGGCATTTGCATGCCTCCCGCAAGTCCGCTCATCGCCTCGTCGTTCCTCTTCTTTGCCTGTTCGGAGGCATCTACGATGGACTGGAGAATGGCTTCGGAGACAAATTCCGCGTCTTCCTTTAGAAACTCCGGATCAAGCTTGAGTTCCTTGAATTCCCCTTGTCCTGAAATTTTAATGGAAACAGCTCCCCCACCTCCGGAAACTTCGATGATTTCTTCGGACAAAAGAGCCTGAGCCTCTTCCATCTTTTGCTGCATTTTCTGGGCTTGCTTGAGAAGTTTTCCTACGCCTACCATGATCTTTTGTTTTTTGGGTTAATGTTTTGATTTCGTTCAGGCTACCCTAATATCGATTCGTAGCCTTTGACAAAAGAATTATAACGAGGACTCCAAGCCAACTCGCTCTTTATTTTAGCTATGGAGACCTTGCGGTCGGGCGTTCCGCCTTGGTCATTTTCCAGAAAAGGAGTCACTTCCACGCCAAGTTTGCCGGCCAACCAGGACACAATTTCTTTTCTTGAAAAATGACTGCCGTCCGAAACGTTGAAAATTCCTCCGCGAGTACTCGGTCCTGCCTCCAGGCAATGGAGAATGGCATCCGCTGCATCCGCGACGTGAATGAGGTTCAAGGTTCGGTTCGCATTGCCTTCGAAAGGTTGTCCGGCCTTGAGTTTTTCCACCATTAGGTGTCGACCCGGTCCGTAGAGCCCCGCCAACCTCAGGACGTAGCTCCGGTCGACGCCGACTGACGGAGCGAGGCATTTTTCTTCCGC
Source organism: Opitutia bacterium (assembly GCA_038121045.1). Classification (GTDB taxonomy): domain Bacteria; phylum Verrucomicrobiota; class Verrucomicrobiia; order Opitutales; family Seribacteraceae; genus Seribacter. The sequence goes on along the minus strand of JAYOMW010000025.1, from coordinate 22,645 downwards.
CTCCAAAAGAAGTCGCCCTCTCTCCGATACCCCTTCGGTGGAAGACTTCTCGTCCACGGACCTGCCTTCCGATTGAGGATATACGGAAATGCTACTGGTAAAAAGCAACGAGCCCACCTTCCCTCCGGACAACCATCGCCCGATGGACTCTTGCCCCTCGACGTAAGATTGACGGTAACCGTCCAAGGTTCGACTGGCGGCTCCCACGCAATTCACTACGAAATCCTGAGCCGAATCAAGTTGATCGTGCCATTCGGTTTTCTCGAGTCCGGCCTCGACAACTTGGCTCACCCCTTGGTCGCGGAGAGTTTGGGCGGTTTGTGGATTTCTGGTCAAAGCCGAGACAAGCCATCCTTTCTCCAAGCAGAGCCCGGCCAGAACCTTACCCAAATAGCCACATCCGAAAATCGTTATGCGTTTGCTCACGGGATCAACATATTCAGCATACCTTTGCCAGAGTCAACATACCTTTGCCAGAGTCAAGTTTGCCCGCGCTCCAAAGAGGTTCTGCCTTGAACCCAAAAGGCGCAGGAGGTAGACAAAAGGGCATGCATATCCTTTTTGTCTGTTGGGGAAACATTTGTCGCTCGCCTTCCGCCGAGGCAACTTTTCGCAAGTTGCTCAAGGAGCGCGGACTTGAGGAAAAGATTACCTGTGATTCCGCCGGAACCATAGGTCAACACCACGGCAACCCGCCCGACCCCCGCATGCAAAAAGCCGCCCGAGCTCGCAACCTTCCTCTCGGCGGCACGGCCCGGATGGTGACGGACGAGGACTTTGAGAAATCGTTTCTTCTTCTCACCATGGACGACTTCAACTTCTCGGAACTTTCCTCGCTCGCTCCAAGCCCCGAACTCAAAGCCAAGATCAAGCCCTTTTGCTCCTACGTTTCCAATGGAGTGAAGGAAGTACCCGACCCCTACTACGGAGGGGCGGCCGGCTTCGAGACCGTATTGGACCTTTTGGAAGACGGATGCTCCAAGCTTTTGGATGAGCTGGAGGGGCATCCCGACCTTCCCTCCTGAAACCTTGGCTTCCCCATCTTCTTTTTCTTCCGTCGCCGAGGCGATCTCAGAGAGAACCGGAACCTCCTTTGTTCCCGCAGAGTCCTCTGCGATCGGGGGAGGCTGCATCAATCAGGCCAATCGGATGACGGGCAAGGACGGGCGAAATTTTTTCGTAAAACAAAACGGCGTGGACTTCCATGACTTCTTCGAAGCGGAAGCCGAGGCTCTGCGGGAAATCGAGGCAACTTCAACCGTAGCGGTTCCCGAAGTTATTGTCTCCGGGCTAACCGGAAAGTCATCCTTTTTGGTCCTTTCTTTTATGGAGGAAGGGTCCGACTCCTCCGCCAGTCAAGCGGAACTCGGAACTCAACTGGCGAGGCTTCACGCAATCGAGCAACCTTATTTCGGTTGGCATCGGGACAACTGCATCGGGGCAACCCCACAGCCCAACCCCCGAAGCGAAGACTGGGTTTCCTTTTATGCGGATCATCGACTCGCTCACCAGTTTGACTTGGCCCGGAACAAAGGGCAAAGCTTTGCCGGCAGTTCCCGGCTTTTGGAAAACCTTCCCTCGTTCTTCGCCGATTACTCCCCCCGCCCCGCCCTTCTTCATGGAGACTTGTGGGGCGGAAACGCATCGTGCGACAAGCAAGGCGCACCCTTTGTCTACGATCCGGCGAGTTATTACGGAGACCGGGAAACAGACATCGCCTTCACCCAAATGTTCGGAGGATTCTCCCATGCCTTCTACGAGGCTTATGACAAAGTTTATCCGCTCGACCCCGGCTTCAAGACCCGCAAGATTCTCTACAACCTTTATCACGAACTCAATCACTTCAACTTGTTCGGAGGGGGCTATGCCTCATCCGCCCAATCCAGCATCCATCAACTTCTGGGTCATCTTTCTTGAAAAACGACATTAAACAAATCCTTTTGAGCGAGGAGGACATTCGAAAGCGCATTGCCGAACTGGGACTCGAAATCGACCGTCATTACGAGGGCAAGGAAATCCTTATCGTGACCCTCCTCGACGGAGCCATCGTCTTTACCGCCGACTTGATCCGCAACCTAAGCATTCCCTTGAGGCTCGACTGCATGAGGGTATCGAGCTACGGCGACTCGACTGACCCCGAAACCGCTCCCCGGATTCTCAGTTCCCTCAAATCCGACGTTTCGGACAAGCACGTCCTGCTGGTCGACGATATTCTGGACACGGGCAACACAATGAAACGAGTTCATGAGGAGGTACTCGCCAAAAAACCCGCCTCCGTTCACTCGTGCGTGTTTTTGGACAAACCGGACCGGAGAGAAAACGACTTCAGATCCGATTGGACCGGATTTTCCATCCCGGACGAGTTCGTGGTGGGATATGGCTTGGATTATGCCGGACGCTTTCGGCAACTTCCCTATGTCGGGACGCTCAAGCCATCCGTCTACGAAAACCCTTGAGTCCCGCTTCCGGATTCATTCGCCGGAAAGGGTCGGATCTCCAAGCTAGGAGGATGCATTGGAAATGGATTTTCTCAGTCCGTGCAAGCTCAGGATCAACGCACCTCCCGCAAAAGCCACAATCAGACAAAGCCACCACTCGTTGCCGGAAAAATCGGGCATCGTATTCTCAAAAGTGATCGCAATGGACTCTCCGTTGGGTTTTTGCAGGAAGGTGAGTTCGTTTTTGAAGGGCCATATTTTGCGCAAGGAACCAATCATAAAGCCCACCAACAATCCGACCGTAATTTGATAGTGACGAGCGAGCAACCAGCTTAAAATTCGGCTGAACCCGGTTATTCCGACGAGGCATCCGGCGGCAACCATGGCCAGGGTGAAGAGTTCCAGTTCCTTGATTGCGTTGATGACGTAAGCGTATTGGCCCAGGACAAGAAGGATGAAGGAGCCGGAAATACCCGGCAGAATCATGGCCGTAATCGCAACCATCCCGGATAAGAAAAGAACCATGGGAGTATGACTGCTTTCGATCGGAGGCAACCCGACCAACCACCAGGCGAAGATACTTCCGATCAAGACGGAAGCAAAAACGCCCGACTTCGGCTTCAAGCCTTTCAGTACCAGAAAAATGCTCGCTCCAACCAAGCCAAAGAACAAGGACAAAAGATAGGTTTCATGATGTTCCAGAGCCCAACTGATCAAGTGCACCAGGGACGCGATGGCCAAGACAATGCCCCCACCCAGAAAGCCAATGAATTTCCAGGGAAGATAATCGAGCGCTTCTTTGAACTGAAGTTTGCAGACCATCCGAAGAAACTTCAGGTTGAACAATTTGATCGTCTTCAAAAGCTCTTCGTAAATCCCCATTATGAAGGCGATCGTGCCTCCGGAGACCCCTGGAACAACGTCGGCGCTCCCCATTAAAAAACCAGTCAAAAACAAGTAACCGCATTCTTTGATTCCACGTTTCTCACTCATAAGAAGACAAAGATCCGAATCATTGCAGAATTTTGTTCAAGAGCTTGACTCCGCTTACTTGATCTCGATTTCAAGGCGACGGTTCTTGTCGATTTCTCCCCCCGCCTTGTCTTGGTAATAGTATCGGTAATGCTGGAAAGGAAAGACCCCCGAGTAACTGCCCACCTGCATGGAAGAGTTGCGCATGGACTTGGGCGCCACCGTCATTTCCCTTCGTCCCAAAAGCTTTCCCGAAGTCACCGCTGACTCGATCCCCCTTGAGAAGCTCAACTTTTTCTTCAGGTCGACCCACTTCTCAAGGTAAGGTATGGTTTCCTTGGCCCGGGAACTGGAGACCACCTCGATGGAGGTGTCGTCCACGATAGGCTCCCATTCGGCCAAGCCATCGCCTCCCTTGACCGGCATGGATTCGGGAACGGACAACCTCAGGGCCAGCACCGTCGGATGCTCTACGCTCGATGGATCGTCCGCCTTACCCCAAATTGCAATGCGACGAGAACCGGCCTCAAACCCGATCTCCAGAGTAACTCCGTCCTCAAGCTCAGCCTTCAGCTTGAGCCGGCCAAGTTTCTCCGAAGGCTCGGGCGGGCTATCGAAGCCGGTGATCTTGCGGTAGTGATAATTATGGTCGCTCCTGGACGTATGGTAGGCATAAACCGAGCCTTTGGGATGCGGTTTCGAATAATAGCCATGATTGAAGTTGAGGACGAGCGGGCGACCCTGCAGAAGATTCTGACTCCCATCCTTGAGGTAGAGGTGAAACTCCCCGCTTCCATGCAGGCCGACGTCGTGAGTGGAGGTCTCCAGCACCGAATGGTAGCTCGCCCATTTGCCCGAACCCAGCGTGGGCAAAACGAATTTGCCACCCGAACCAACCGGCTTCACAGGCGAGGGAAGCGGAGAAGGCTCGGACCCGGAGGAAGAAGGGGCCTTTGCGGGTGACGGAGTCACGGGGGCGGGAGGAGCGGAAAGCTTGCGGGCCAAGGCTTGCGACTCCTCGCTGAGGTCGGACAACTTGAGTACGAAATTCCGGCCGTTCAAGAAGATCGTCACCGTGGAGGCGTCCCCGCTGATGAACTTCGCCTTGATCGTCCGACCGCCCTTGTTCGTCCATTCGTGGATTTCCACCTGACCGAAGGAAGGACCGGCAAAGAAGGCGAGCAAAAGAAGGAGGGGCCACTGCATCAAGGATTTCATGGGAAAACAATCTGAAAGGCTTTTGCCCTTACGTCAAACTTACGCAGGGGGAGAGATCGGGTTAGCTCTGAACCAATCCAGTGTCGGATCGGGAAAAACAACTCCGGCAAAGGGAAACGTAACGTTCGTTTCCACCGATCTCTATTTGCTGGCCCTCGGTTTCCATCTTACCCGTTGAATCAACCCGTGCATTCATGGTGGCTTTTTTGCCGCAATGACAGATTGCCTTGATCTCCTTGATTTCATCCGCCCAAGCCATCAAGTATCTGCTGCCCTCGAAGGTCTCTCCCAAAAAATCCGTCCGTATGCCGTAGGTCAGGACAGGGACGTTTTGTTCGTCCACGACCTTGGTCAATTGATCGACCTGGGCTTTGCTTAGAAATTGGGCCTCGTCGATCAAAACGCAATCAACGGATCTCTCGTTCAGTTCGCGCGTCACGAGGTCCAAAAGGTCATCCTCCGAACCAAAGACCAAGGCGTCGTGTTCGATTCCTATTCTCGAGCATATTTTCCCTACCCCATCCCGGTCGTCGAGCTTGGCCGTAAAGAGCATGGTGGACATTCCACGCTCGCCATAATTGTGGTTCGCCTGAAGCAAGGCAGTGGATTTGCCTGCGTTCATCGAGGAATAGTGAAAATACAGTTTGGCCATGATCGGGTCTCCGACCATTCACCCGATCGGAAGAGATTTCAAGCCTCTTCGGTATCGAGGCGTTCCATGTACTCGGTGACGTTGCAGGTAAGCATCCGGGTCTTGTCGGGGGAAACTTCCAACACCTTGGTCACCACCCCGTCGAGAAAGAAACGATCATGGCTCACGATGATGGCCGCTCCATCGTATAGGTTGAGGGCTTCCTGCAAAACCTCCTTGCTCCGTATGTCCAAGTGGTTGGTCGGTTCGTCCATGATGAGGAAGTTGCAAGGCTTCATCAGCAACTTGGCCAAGGCCACGCGGTTCCTTTCTCCACCCGAGAGAACGGAAGTCTTCTTAAACACGTCGTTCCCACTGAAAAGCAAGGCTCCAAGGGCGGCCCTTGGGTTGGCGTCCGGATTATCATGCAAGACCTCCTCGACCTCCGTCAGCACGTCGTTTTCCGGGTTCAATTCCTCCGCCTGGTGCTGAGCGAAGTAACCGATCACCGTATTGACCCCGACGTCCCGCGTTCCCTCTTGGAAGGGTTCGACTCCCGCCAAGATTCGTACCAAGGTCGATTTCCCGGCCCCATTCACTCCGACTACCGCGATGCGGTCCCCCTTCTCAATTCTCAAGTCAAGACCCGTGAAGACCTCCAGCTCGTCGTACGATTTCCGGAGGTTCTCGACCTCAACGACCTTTTGGCTGGCCGGAGGGGAAGGAGGAAAACGAAAGTAGATCTTTTTTTCCTCCGCCTCGACCTTTACGATTTCCATCTTTTCCAAGGCCTTGATCCGGCTTTGCACCATGGCCGCTTTCTTAACGTTGGAACGAAAGCGGTTGATGAATTCCTTTTCTTTTTGGATCTCTTTTTTCTGATTCACGGCGGCCTTGCGCTGCCTCTCGATTCTCGCGGCGCTTTCCTTGAGGTAGAATCCGTAGTTTCCCTTGTAGCTGTTCAAGGCTCCCATCTTCAGCTCCAGCGTGCGCTCGGTCACCGACTCCAAAAAGGCCCGGTCGTGAGAAATCACCAAAATCGCGCCCTGGTAGTGCTTCAAGTAATTTTCCAACCAATGCTGAGAAACGACGTCCAAGTGGTTGGTCGGCTCGTCGAGAATCAGCAACGAGGGGTTTTGCAGGAGCAATTTGCCAAGGGCGATCCGCATTTGCCAGCCTCCGGAAAACTCTTCCAACTGACGATCCATGTCGGCAATCGAGAAGCCCATTCCCATCATGATCTTCTCGATCCGGGCATTCATCTTTTCGGGCTCAAAGGAAGCGAGTTGCTCCTCCCAGGCCCCCATGAGATCGATCAAATCGTAAAACTCCTCGGTATCCGGCTCCATCTCTCCGAGCTTGACCTCGGCTTCGTCGAGTTTTTCTTGCAAGGAACGCACGTCGGCAAAGGCCTTCCCCGCTTCTTCGCGCAAGGAATGCCCGGAGGCCGAGATCCCGTCCTGAGGCAAGTAACCCACGGTCGCGTAGTCGGGCTTCTCGATCATTCCGCTGTCCGGACTCTCCTCCCCCATGAGCATACGAAGCATGGTCGTTTTGCCCGAACCATTCGACCCGACCAAGGCAATGCGATCCCTTGGTCCGATGGTCTCCGAAATCTCATCGAATATCTTCTTGTGCCCATAGGCCAAGCTTACCTCCTTGATGAAAATCATGAAGGTTTATAAAATTCTTTGCGGGCTAAACGGCAACATCATTACTTTTTTCTTTTTCTCGGTTTTTTCCAACCAATCAGCCCAAGGATTTGCCCACCGGCTTGCACAACCCGAGAAACACGGGCAACACCGAGACGAATCCCGCGACCCCAAGAATGCCAAGCAAAACAGGCTGATCCGAAAGCAGGTACGGATTGACGCGCCCTAAAGCGGCCAATTCGGAATCGAAGCCCGCTAGCTCAAAAATAAATTCGTGAATCAATTTGGCCAACTCCACGGCGCAACAAAAAGCCAGCCCAAGCAACAAAAGGCTTTCCACCAGATAGCGGGCAGCCAGATGAAGGGAACTCAAGCCAAAGCTCTTGAACAAGGCCGTGGCGAAAATATTTTGCCGGTACTCGAAGACCGCGATCGACCCAAAGATCAAAACGACGAGCATACCGACGAAGACTCCCCCGAAAGCTTGGGCCCGTGTTCTCGCTTCCCTTAAATCCTTTAATTCTCCGACCCATTGGACGGGACTCGTCAAGTTGTATCGCTCAAAACCTTCCGCTTCAAGAAGAGCTTCCATGGATTCGATGACCCCCTCCAACTTTCCGGGTTCGTCCGACAGGTAAAAAAGGGATTCCTGCATGTCCTTCAGTCCAATCGCATGAATTTTGGACTTTGGAATGAAAAGGACGGGCTTGCTCAAAGTGACGAACCTCAAAACAGCCGGGGGATAAACCACGACCGAGTCAAAAAAGTTGTCTTTGAGCCGCACCCGCTCGATCAAAGACACGGGATAACCGTGAGCCAAAAGAATCACGTCGTTTTGCAATTGATCGAACCCTTCGATCATTTCGGACAAAGCGGGCAAGGCATCCTCTCCGTACACGACGACCCTCACTTTTTCTCCGTTCGAAAGCTCGGCCAAGGAAAACAAGAATGAAAAAGGAAAGTAAAGCCCATCCTCGGCCAGAGGCTCGAACAAGGTACTTAGTTCAGGCCTAAACGCACCGTTTGCGGAAGCGGAAGTTCGCAAAATCATCGAATTGATCCCGAAACTCTCGATTTTCTTTTCGATTGCCCGCTCGGCTAGAATGAAGCCGGCTTGCATCAACAAAAACAAAAGGCACAAGGAGACGGCGATCGACACACGGGCCAAAACCGCCCCAGGCGTTTCAAGCCACCTCTTCGAAATGTCCTTCGACAGGTAAACGAAGATTAAAATCAATGATCTCATCAGTAATTTCCTCGAGCCTATGATCATGACTGGATACGATGCAGGTACAACCCGCAGGCAATTCGTCGGACAGGATGCTCTTGATCGCCTCGGTATTCGAATCATCCAAACCGGAGGTCGGTTCGTCCAGAAGCAAAATGGGTGGGTTCTTCATCAGAGCCCGGGCGACTGCCGCCCGTTGTTGTTGTCCGCCCGATAGATTGGTGGGTTTTTTTCTCTTCAACTCGGACAGACCCAAGCGGCCGAAAAGGAAATCTCTTCTTTCTTTTGTTTCTTTTCCAGACATGCCGGCCAAGGAAGCGACCAAATTCAAGTTGCTCGACAAGTTGGCCAACGGCAACAAATTCAATTGCTGAAAAACAAAGCCCAACCCTTCCCGTTGAAACTTTTTGGTCGGCTTTTTCCACGGGAGGGGTAACTCAACCCTTCCTCGTTTGGGGCGCAGGTACCCCGCAATCAGCTTGAGCAAAGTCGATTTACCGCATCCCGAATACCCTTTGACCAAGGTAATCCCCGGTGAAAAGTCATGAGAGAACTCATCAAAAACAAGTTCCTTCCCATAGGCAAACCTCAGGTTAACGCAAGAAACGGTTTTCGATCCCGAACGGGGGGTTGAGCTCGCTTTGTCCCGAACCATTTCGAACTTCCAATTTACTTGGTCGATTTTCCGACCGCCAAGGAGTTCAATCCGACGTGAACCAATTCATGACCCGGAAACAAAAACTTCACCAAACCGCTCCAACCTTCCGTACGAAAGACCTCCGGGGCCAAGGAAACGAGAAGGAACTTCGGAACAATCCGGACGGGAGTCTTCATCGAGTAGTAAAGAGCTCCGTCCACTTGCCCCCCCAGCAGGTTTAGCAAAGCCACTCTGCGCTCTGGAGGAAACTCAAAAGAATAGATCATCTGCTCTCCGCTTGCCCCATCTTTTTTAAAACTCTTCGAATACTTGCCCACGGCAAAACCGGAGGCGGTTTCCACCTGCAACTCGACGCGGTTTTTGTCCAGCAACCTGAGACGGGAATCCGCCATGAAGGCTTGTCCATGAATTTTCTGCAAGTCGCGTACCAAGGCGACCTCCATTCCTCTTTGAATAAAGTTTCTTTCCCCCTCCACGTAGGGAAAGAGAAACTCGACCTGACCGGCAAACGGCATGGTCAAGTAGGCCTCCTTCATTCTCATCTCGAACTGAAGTTTCCGCACTTCGAATTTTTTCCTCAATTCTCCGAGTTCGAGGGTTTCCTTGCGGTCGGAATTCATGAAAGACAAGATTTCGGTCAATCGCATCTCGTCTTTTTCCCTTTTGAGAATGTAAAGCAACAAGTTCTCACCCTTCATTTTGTCGGCGTCGAAACTTCCCTTGAACAAGTCCGCGTATTTACTTGGATCACGAACCATTTGCTCCGCCATCATGCGTTCCGATTTGACCTTCGTGAGCTGAGATTCGAGTTGTTCGATTTGCGATTTACGCTGCAAGTGCCACTGGGGAATCTCTTTCTCGTCCAGGAGAACCTCGCTGATGTCCATCAATTCTTGGTCCAACTTCAACCGTTCCGCGTCAATCCCCGCCAAACGACGTCCGGCCTCGTACTTCTCGGTTTTGACGGGCACGTACATCTCAATCTCACCCGAAGCTCCTGCCTTCAGGGTGTATTCCCTGAAAGGAGTGACCATCACGGGCAACTTGCCTACGAGAATTCTGCTTTGTTCCCGGAAAGCGTTGAGGTTGATTTTGGGCGCCTTCTCCGAGGACGCGGGGCTACCCTGCCCACAAACCAATGAACAACCGAGCAGGAACAAAAGACATGCCGCAGTAGGCGCAGCCCAAGATCCGATGGATCGAGGATGCATCAAACTCTCTGACTCAGGGGGTTTCACTTTCGCCATTTATCATCATCAAGGAGCCAAAAGCCACCCTCAATTCTCGCTTTCTTCAATTGCAAACTGGAAAGACGTTCAAGCAGCACGAATCTTTTCTCCAAATAGATTCTCATTTCATTCAAATCAGAACTTCGTGGTTGAGCGTCCAATGAGTTCAAACGCAAGTTTGCTAATTCGAGCTCACTCACAACCAAAGAAAGCTCCTCCTGGGCGAGAATGGCCTTTTGAATCTGGGCCCGGATTTCCTCGTGCATGAAACGGTTTTGGAATTCGATCTCCCTTCTTATGTCCTTTAACTGGCGTCTACGTCGCAAATTGGTGTCAAAAGACACGCTGCTCCCCACCCGCACGAGCAGTTCGTCCACCGAAAAACCGGTCGCTGTTTTATTGCTGACCCGATACAAGGAGGGGGAACTCAAACCGAGATTGAGATCGGGGAAAAAACTGAGCTTGGCGGTTACCTCTCGGAGCCTGAGAGACTCCAAGTTGGCCGCTTGCTTTTGCCTGAGCAAGACTCCGACCTTGTCCTTGCGCCTCAAGTCCAAAGGTTTCTCCGCATAGTGAAGTTCCGGCAAGCCTTCTTGAACCAACTCCCACTTGAAATCGTAACTACCCAAGATCTTGGCCAAAGAGAGGGAAAGTTGATTTTCGCTTATGCGAAGATTGAAAGCCTGTTGCTCGAGCAGAATTTCTTCCGGAGTGCTGTCGATCAACTCGGAAAGTTTCTGGGGCTTGGAAGATTTCCAAAGTTGGCCCTTGGCCACGACTCTCTTTCTCATCTCGAAATCCTCGTACTCCAAAAACAATTCCCTCAGGCGGATGATCAACTCCCTCCCTTTGAGCTTCAAATTCCACTCCGCCAGAATCTCGCCAAGCAAAGATGCATAGCGGCGAGAATAAAAGCTGATCATTCCCGGCAAGTTGATGGTGGAAAAAACGTTGAACCGGATATCCCGGGAAGACAGGTCCCCCAAGTCCGTCAGCGATTTGGACAAACTGGCCGACAAGCCCAAACTCGGCACCAGATCCCAATAAATCTGCTTTCTGTTCTCCACGGCTCTTTCCAGCGAGTCGCGCGCTCTCTTTAATTCGAGGTTGTTTTTCAACATCAAATCAAGAGCGGCGTCCCAATTCAACTTTTTGCTCTTCTTGTTCCCATATTCAGCCAAGGATTGGTCGTAAACGGATTCCACTTCCCTGACTTGCAGATCGAGGTTTTCCTGAACCGATCGGCAGGAAACCAATAAAAGAACCACAAGGAGGAGTCGACTGACTGGAAATACAAGTTTCACAAAAAAAAGACCCGTCCGGTTAGCGAACGGGTCTTGTTCTTAAATCAGTTGGCAATCAACAAGCGATTGAAAAAATACGGAAGAACTCAATTGCTGGTGGTTGCGCCTGCACTAGCGTTGAGCTTCTGTTGAACGTATACCGCAGTATCCATTTCTACCTTAAAATCTCCTTTGTCAAGGGAGTCATCGTGGACGAAGTACCGTCAACAGCTGCATTTACAACCAGAGCACACTCGTCGAGGCATGAAAAAAACCTGATTACGTTTTGGGGTTACAAATTTAAAAAACCAAGGCAAGCAACTTGTGCATGATTCAAAAGCACGAAAAAACAGGGGATCTAATCAAATGCAATTCATTCGATTAGCAAGGAAGCGTCGTTGTAAACCCGAAGGCTTCCATAGACCGGGGAAGCTTGCTCTTTGATATCGGAGTCAGCGATTCCATCCAGATCGGTATCAAGGTAAACGGCGGAATATTTTTCGATGTCGGTGGTTCTTTCAAAATGAATACCCAAGCCACCGGGCTTGCCGTGGATCGAATCGGAAAGAGGGTCGGTGTTGTAAAA
>JAYOMW010000025.1:7385-10650 GCA_038121045.1 Opitutia bacterium | reverse complement strand
TTCCCCGGAGCGTCGGAAGTGACGTAGGCGCTTGAGCTTTGTATCTTCAAAGTGGAAACTACACCTTCGGTGTAAAGCAGGACCAGCTCTTTGCCTACTACGTAATCGTTCCATTCCGCGGAGGTGGGCGAACGGTTCGAATCCCCTCCGGCAAAAACTGGAAGGTTAGAAGCAGAAACGTCCGCCCCGGGCAAGGGCGGTGGATTGGAGGTAAATTGGCCGGTCATCGGGGCAAGGGAGAGTATGCTCCCCATAGAAGGCTCCACGGTGAATTGATCGATGAATCCGTCCTGGTCAAGATCAGTCCATCCGTACAGAACCAAGACTAGGTCGTTGGTAAAAGATTCATCGATCGAGGAAATGGTGATCGTAATCGCACCCTCTTTCTCGACCGCCACGTAAGTGGCTTGAATCAAACCGGTGGTGGGTCGCGGAAGAGTGTTTTCGGTTGCCAAGGTATTGTCGTAGGTGCAATCAGTGGCGTTTGTGAATCGAATTGTGGGATTGAAGGCGATTTCGGAACCTATGAGGTCAAGGGTCGAAGGCGCTTCCGAAGAAGTGGCTGAAGACTTTCCGGAATTCCCCCCGCCGTTGCAGCCGCCAAGGGTCAGGCTAGCCAAAAGAAGGAGAAATATCGTGGCGGGAACTTTCAAGATCATGGAGTGTTTACAACTAGGAAGCAAAAAGGAGGCGATCAAGTCAAACGAGTTTTGCCGTATACGGAGGGTCAAATCGAAAAACTTTAGATATTCGAGCCCGATCCATGCCATTCGGGTTGGTCTTGTGAACTTGTGCGGTCTTTTTCTTTGCCTCGGTTGTTCCCCACCCGACCTACGAGACACCGAAACCTTCGAGCAAGCCGTTCGGCAAGCCGTCCCAATTGAGAAACTTTCCCGCAAGCGAATGTACGGGATGATTATGCTTTTCGTCGACGAAAACGACACCCCCTATACGGGATGGGTCAAGAAAGAGTGGGGAAACGGACTGATCAAGGAACTGGGATACCTTGAGGACGGTCAAAAGCAGGGGATCTGGATGAAATGGCATGCCAACGAAATCAAGGAGTCTGAAATTCAATGGGTCAATGATCTCATGCACGGGGCATTCGTGGTGTGGTATGAAAATGGGAATTTGAGGGTGCGGGGGCGAACCAAGGACGGAGAAGTCGACGGCGAATGGAAGCAATTTTATCTCAGTGGCAAGCTCGAGAGAAGGTCGCAAAATCGGATCGGAAAGCTAGTCTCAATGAAAGTTTGGCTACCCGACGGTCAACTCTGCCCTCATTCCCGGGTGGAAAAAGGGAACGGAACCTGGAATACGTACGAGGCAAACGGAACCTTGAAGGAAAGACGTACTTTCCGGGCTGGGATTGAGATTGAAAAAGGAGAACACCCCTAGTTCCCAAATCCGTTCCATTACAAGTTGCGTTTTTTGCAAAGAGGGGAAACGGATTGGCCAGATCGACAGGTTTGTTCTCCCTAAGCGTAATCCGGACAAAGGATTCGAACGCTCCACCTGCCCACTGAAAAAGACAAAGCTTGGGGAAGATCGTCACAAGGATGGTCAAATGCCACGAAACGCGTATTTCCTGCGGCTCCGCCCCCCCCGTAATCAGGGGAATCCGAATCCAAGAGAACCCGCCATTTTCCGGGATGAGGACAACCCCAATCCCGCTGAACAGTCCGGTCCGAAAAGTTGCAAGCAACCAAAAGGGTTTCATGGGTTTCTTCTCCGAATCTTAGAAACGAAAGGGTTTGCCTTTCCTTGTCGCTGCAGTCAACCCACCTGAATTTTTCCGACCGATGGTCGGCTTTGGCCCAACCCGTATGATTGAGATAGGTCAGGTTCAAGTCCCGGACCAGCTTCACGAGCCCTGCATGCAAAGGAGAGGCGAGCAATTCCCAATCCAAAGCAGAGTCAAAATCCCATTCCTTCCATTGCCCGAACTCGCACCCCATGAAGAGTGTTTTCTTCCCCGGCCAAGTCCATTGTAAAGCAAGAAGCGCCCGCAAGTTAGCCAAGCGCTCGGAAGGTTCGGGCAGGTTCATCTTGTTGGCAAGGGAACCCTTTCCGTGAACCACCTCGTCATGAGAAAAAGCCTGCACGAAGTTCTCCGAAAACTGATAGGTCGCTCCGAAAGTCAATTTGTCATGCTGGCTTGACCGTTCGTTTGGGGGCGTCCTGAAATAGCCCAAGACGTCGTGCATCCATCCCATATTCCACTTGAAGTCAAACCCCAATCCCCCGGCATCCGGTGGTTGGGTAATCATGGGGAAGGCGGTTGACTCCTCCGCAACGGTGATCACTTCGGGGTACTCTTCGTGAACGGCTTGATTAAATTGGCGAATAAAGTCGATAGCTTCCAAGTTATGGTTCCCTCCTTGGCGGTTGGGGATCCACTCTCCGTCTTTGCGACCGTAATCAAGATAGAGCATGGAGGCGACTGCATCGACCCGAAAACCGGAAACCCCGAAACGGTCGAGCCAGCAAAGGGCGCTCCCGATCAGAAAACTCCGTACCTCGGGCCTTCCGTAATTGAAAATCAAGGTATCCCATTCGGCATGCCGTCCCAACCTGGGATCCTCATGCTCGAACAAACAGGTGCCATCGAAATTCGCCAAAGCAAATTCATCGGCCGGGAAATGGGCCGGCACCCAATCCAAAAGAACTCCGATGCCCGAATCCTTGCAGGCATCGACCAAGACTTTGAAGTCCTCCGGAGAGCCATACCGGTGAGTCGGAGCGTAAAATCCAGTGACCTGATACCCCCAGGAGGCCCCGTAAGGATACTCGCTGGGAGGCAGAAATTCAACATGGGAAAAACCCAATTCCTCAAGGTACCGGGGCAAGCAAGCAGCCAGTTCCAAATAACCGAGGGGCCGGTTTTCACTTTCGTGAAATTTCCACGAACCCAAATGCATTTCGTAAATGGATAGGGGTGATTCACGGGGATTGCCAGGGGAGAGAGGTAAAAAGGAGCAAGTCCCATCCTCCTTTGCCCCGAGGGAATGAACAATGGATGCATTGCCCGGAGGAGGCTCGCACTTGAAGGCAAACGGATCGCTCTTTTCCCTCAGAACGCCGTCGGCGCCCAAAACCCGATACTTGTATTTCTGCCCGACCCGGGCATGGGGAACGAAAAGCTCCCGGCATCCCGAGGAACCGAGGGCCCGCATCGGAAGAGAGAACGCATTCCACGAATTGAAATCACCGGCCAGGTGAACGCTCCTCGCCATTGGAGCCCATACGACGAAGGAAACGCCAT
>JAYOMW010000025.1:4514-7285 GCA_038121045.1 Opitutia bacterium | reverse complement strand
GACCCCAAGGGGAGCAACCCAAGCAACGAATGCGGATCTCCCGTTTCCCCAGACAGGCATGCGGCCATTTCCCTTGTGCTTATGATCATGAAAATCCTTTGAATGATAACGGCACTCGGAAGCAAGTGGAAGATCAAATAAAAGAACGGTTTTTTCATTTCTTCCTTGTTAAAGGCCGGCATCCTCTCATCTTAGGCTCATCGTGAAACTCCTAATCTGCCTGTTCCTTTTTCTCGCTGCGTATGTCCGGCTTGTCGCCGACATTCCAAAGCCGGCCCCAAACACAGACCAAGGCAAGACGATCTTGGAAGCTGAAAAGGAAGTTTTTTTCGACGACGAAAGCCAAAGGTTAATCGCCACCCCCAACGCCCGTCTGTCCAGCGGCAACCTTCTGCTCGTTGCAGATCGAATCGAATACGACCGCAACAAGACGATGGCCTTTGCCCGGGGCCAAGTAACCCTGACCGACGGGACGCTGCGGCTTTTGGCTAGGGAAATGGAGATCAACCTGAGCACCGGCGACTTCAAGGCCCTTGAGGTGAAAGCCGGCTTTTACCCGTGGGTCACGGAGGGAAGCGAAATCAAAAGGGAAAATGATTTGATCACGGGCAAAGATGCCTCTTTCTATCTTCTGGACAGACACCCGCTCGAACCCAATTTGGGGGTTCGCCAATTGACTTTCGATCGGAACGCAAGCTCCTTCACGGGGAAAGGAGTCACCTTGCGGGTCGGAAGTCAGAAGGTTGGAAAGCTTCCCTCGCTATCGGGAAAGATCGGTCAAAACCCCTTCCGCTATGGTCTTCATGGAGGCAAAAGAGATCGGTTGGGGTGGTACCTTGGAACCGAAGGAGATTGGCGGCTTTCCGAATCAGTTCGGGCCCGGGGCGAAATGACGGCTTATGAGAAAAGGGGTGTATTCATATCACCCAGCTTGGATTGGGAAACGACGGCGGATGACGGCTTCCAAAGAGGTTCCATCGAAAACGGATGGATACGGGATCAGGAAGACGATCGAGGGGTGGATCTTCGCGGGGTTTCGATTGGCGAGAAAAGAAATTATCTTCACGCCTACACCGTCAACAGGTTCCGCGAGAGGTGGCGTGTGGCCGCTCAAATGGAATGGGATGAGGATTCGGAAGTTTTCCGGGATTTCCGCAGAGACCGTTTCCAAGACAAACAATGGAACGATCATTTCGGCGAGCTGGCCTACGAATCCGACAATTGGACCCTTTCCACCTTGACTAGATGGCAGGCCAACAGCCACGAAGCAATGATCGAACAGCATCCCAACGTCAGGTTCGATCTTGCTCCCACCCCTTGGCCACACCCCCAAATTTTCAACACCCTCTCCTTCGAATTCGGAGGGTTCCGGTCAAAGGATGATTCGGGAAGCTTGGTGAGCAGGTCGAAAAGGCTCGATTTGGGCTATCAGGTTCAGCGTCCCATCCGCTTGGGAAAGGGATTCACCTATACCCCTTTCCTCAGTTACCGGCTACAGGACTACTCCCTGGACGGCCCCGACGCCATGCGAAGCTGGGGCGAATGGGGAAACGAGCTCCACTACGCGATGCATGGAGATTACGACGTCCAAAACGAGGTGTGGAAAATCAACGGATTGCGTCATGTCGTTGATTTTTCCGTCAGTCATCGCAAAGTCAACCGGCTGGACTCCGAGCATACGGCTCTCATTCCTACGATAGACTATTCGTTGGTGGATTTGAACATGGGCCCGACCGACCTTTTGGACAAATTGGAGTCCGATGATCTCGAGCCATACGAGGTGCTGCGCATCGGTTGGGGAAACCATCTCCTCGCCCGGAACGGGGATTCAGTGCGTGAATTGCTTTCCGTCCGCTTGTTTCAGGATCTTTGGTATGATTCCGAGAGTGGGAACGATCTCCAAAGAAACTTCCACGCAGGCGCTGCAGTTCACCCGGCTCAATGGCTAAGCCTCCGGGGGCAAGCCAAGATTGACCTCGATCGCGGCGAGACTATGCGCAACAGCCTAAGCGCCTCGGTAACGGACGGGAGGATCAACGAATTCGAATTGGCCTACTTCAACTACCGGTCATTCAGCGACCAATGGCAATTTTCGGCATCCCACAGAATAAGCGAAAGAAAGGCCCTTCACGGAGCCTTGCGCTTACAGGGCGAACGGCCCAAGGTCCCTTATTGGCAAATGACCTTTGAGTACAGACCCACGAGGTCATGGGCTTGGTTCTTCACCCTTGCGGAAAGAACCGGCACGGCAAAGGAAAATGAAACTGAGGCGACCGCAAGCATACGACTTTTTTCTTTCTGATCTTCAAAAAATATGGTGGCATAATGTTGACTATACTCAGGTTTCGTCAGTAAATTACTTTACATGAAGGATAGAAATCAGCATCCGCATCTTCCGGTGAAGGATCCGAAGGTCATGGCTCATCTCTTTGGATTGGGTTTGGATTCCACGGATGGACACAAACGAATCACGCAGGCTGAGAAATTCTCCATTTTCGGCGGGTCTGAAAACACCCACGAAAAAATGACCGAGACTCTTTGCAAAACCTTTGAAGATCTTTCGATCAAAGGCAAGGCATTGGAGGAAGTCTCGCATGAGGAGCTTTCCGATCTGATCAGCAAAAATACTCCGATAGATTAATTGGCGAAAGACTGACCGCTCCGAGAGAAACGATCCCTGCATCACCTACTGTTATGACTGAACCAGGACCACCCCAACCCCCCAAGCCCACTCTGAAACTCAACCCGAAACCGGATGAGCCTCTCAAACC
>JAYOMW010000025.1:0-4414 GCA_038121045.1 Opitutia bacterium | reverse complement strand
CCATCCCCTTCTCCTTCCGGACCTCTTCCCACACCGGGACCCGCCCCATCTCTGCAAGCACCCGCTTCTCCTTCCCTTCCCGGCCCATCACCATCACCTGGCCCAAGTTTACCCGGTGGACCCAAGCCATCCTTGGAAGCACCCAAGGGAGGGCCCACTCTACCTCCTCCCGGAGCTGGACCTGCACCCATGGGAGTGCCTGGAGCCGGACCCGCCCCCATGGCTCCTCCGGCGGGAATGCCCGGACCTGTAGGTGGTCCAGTTGGTCCGGGTCAAGCCCCCGCAGCTGCTTCAGCAGCTCCCGGCGCAAAGCAAAGTATGGTCGGCCCGATTATTTTCTTTATCTTGGATCTATTGGTATTTGCTATCGCGATTCTCCTGATCCTCGGATTATTAGGCATGTTTTCTATTCTTGATATTTTTTGATATCACTAAATAAAACACAAAAACATTACACGGCATCATAATGAGCGAACTCATTAACTTGAACAAAGAAAGCTTTTCCAAAGTAATCTCCTCGGAGAATAAAACCGTCCTGATCGACTTTTGGGCACCTTGGTGCGGACCCTGCAAGGCACTGACCCCGATTCTCGAGGACATCGCCAATGAGAAGGGTGATCAAGTCGGGGTATACAAGGTTAACGTAGACGAGAACACGGATTTGGCCCAAGAGCACGGCGTACAATCGATCCCCACCCTTTTGCTCTACAAAAACGGATCCCTTTCCGAAACGATCGTAGGTCTGAAATCAAAGGAAGAGCTCATCCAACTGATCGATTCGTAACTTGGATTCGAAAGGCTTCGTCGTCCAGGAAAACTGAAGCAGTCGATTCTGCAATCGCCTCAGTTTCCGCTAAACGCATGGACGAACAATGCGCCGTATGCGAGAATAGCAAGGGCGGTTAGGCTTAAGGTTGAGCCGTACTCTTCGCGGGTAGATGCCTTCGCCAGCTTGACGAGGGCGAAAAAACCGAGAGGGAAGACCCAGACCAACGGCGTCATGGTGCGATCGTACCAAGGGCAAACCAAGGTCGAACCCACTATGCCGACGGCATAAAGGAAAAGGCCGAACTTTCTGCCGCACAGAACCACCAAGGTCCGCTTCCCCACCAGTTTGTCCTCATCGCAGTCCCTCGTGTTGTTGACAACGAGCAGGTTGTTGATGACAAGCCCGACGCCCGACGCCGCGACCCAATTGGGCTCCCATTGTCCTCCGACTCCGACGACAAGGACATAGTGAGTGCCGCAAACCGCAACAAACCCAAAAAACAATACGACGAAAACGTCACCCAAGCCAACGTAGGCCAAGGGAAAGGGTCCTCCGGTGTACCCGAGGGCAAAAATCACGCTCAAGGTGCCGACCCAAAGGAGTTGACGGCTTGCCCCGGAGACTTCCATGAGGACGACGCCCGTGACAAAGGCCGAAAGCAGAACTAGAACAGAAGCCCGGATCATGGTTTTTCCGGATATCGAACCCGAAGAAACGGACCTTGCGGGACCGAGAGTTCTATTGCGATCCGCCCCCCGCAAGTCATCAAAGTAGTCATTGGAAAAATTAGTCCCGATTTGGATCAGCAAGGAAAAAAGTACCGCCAATCCCAAAAGATGCCAGGGAAGTTTGCCCGTGCTATCGAAGGCAAGGGAAGCCCCCGCGAAAACGGGAATCAAGGAAGCCACCAAGGTCTTGGGGCGAGTGGCCATGATCCAACGGCGAACCGTTTCCCGAGAGGAAGCCCTCATCCGCCTATCGCGTAATGGCCAATGGAAAACGGAAATGAGAACGGTATCTCTCCTCAACCCGCCTGAATCCATCGGTTCCCTTCGAGGGATCGGGCAGCTTGTAGGGCCATTGTACGTCGATTTGCAAGGCCAGAAAGCCATTGCTGGGATGATGCTGGTGACGATGGCCAATCGGGTACTGGGAGCACTTGATGAGAAAGTATCGCTCACCCTGCGGAATCCATCTTTGGGAATAAGGCGCGATTGATTTGAAAGATTCCAACCCCAACAAGGAGATAGGCCTTCCATCGGTGGATTCGTTGAAAGGGACGCTGGCTCCCCCGGAAAGGCTTTGCCAGGTTTGCCGCATCGTGCCCTCTTCCGGCTCGTCGGAGCTGTTCATCTTGGATTCGTCGGACTCGATCACCTGTTCGAATTCAACCTGACCACCTTCCTTTCTTGCCACAAGCAACACGTTCCAAGGAGACACGGGTTGTGGATTGGTTGGGTTGGTCCAGCGCATCGTTCCCCTTTCCACCAGGCTGAACCCCATCCTCTCGAGCTCCACCTGCACACCGTCAATCAGGCCATAAGCAACGTTCTGCTCACGCACCTTGCCCACTCCCTGTACGCCCCAGGGAAGAAAACCCAAAAGACCGCCGATGAGAAAACCGAATACAGCCAAGGCAATGACAACCTCGAGAAGAGTAAAGCCCTGGTTGGACTTCGGGAGAATGGATGGCTTTGACTCGTAAGCCATATCAGGGACTTTTGAAATCATCGGGAGTCAAGACAGCAAACCCTCCGAATCTCCTCATCAAAATCCCGGCAATCGTATCGGGATCGACAAAACGAATGGGTTTCCCGGTAGCGACGGGGTTCAGGCTGCCGTTGGCGAGAACCAAACGCGGGGATTTTTGACGATTGGAGCTCCCGCTTGCGGATGGATAAACAACACTGCCCATTGAACTGAAGGCCAAATAACGGAATTTCGTACCGCGTCCCTCCTTGCGCTCGCCCTTGAAGGCATCCATTAACTCAAAATCATCGTCTTCACTGCTCCAAACGGAAAACGCGTCCTCTCTCCACTCGTCCCCAACCTCGCAATAAGAATCATCTTCGGGTACGAAGAAAACTCCGTCCGGCAAAGTCGTCCCCTCCCCCATAACCAACCACTTGCTTTCGTTGGTAGTGGCGCAGGTATCCTTGACCACCAATTCAACGTAACGATGGTATTTCTCAAGGTCTTCTTCCACCGCATTGATGATCAATCGGGTTTCCGCACCCGAAAGAGCGGCCCGGGTACGGGCTTGTTGAACGAGCCCAAGCACTTCTCTCTGAGCTGAACCCAATTCCTCTCCACCTCCTCCGAGCAAGGTAAATCCGATCAAGCCCATCATCAAGCCCATCACCGCCATTACGATGAGCAGTTCGAGAAGAGTGAACGCTCTCTTGGCTGACCAACCTTTGGCGGTGGGAACCGAAAGGGGCTCCATATTCCTGCTAGTCGGCATTATTTAAAATATCGATTATATTCCATGAAAAAACGTTTCCGCTACCCGACTCATCATCCTGCAGGACGTAAAAGGCATACGGGTTGGGTATCATTTTAATTTGATCTTCCACGGAATTGATCGTCTCGTCGTCATAATCCTCTCTCAGGGCCTCTTTGATTTCCTGAAGTGCGGAAGAACTCAATTCGATTGTGTCTTTTCCCCGGCCATTGCTGACATAGCCCTTCTGTACCAGCACATGGATCTTCGTCCCGCCCCAACCGTCTTCCAAAAAGCCGTCGGGACCGAAATCTTCTGCCATTTGATCGATATAAGAGCTTTTCCCCTTCTGATTTTTGAGGGCGCCGTCCAACGTAGTCTCCCATAGCTTCGTTTTGGTATTCCACTTCCTGCCCGCAAGAGCGACCACAAAAGAATCGTGGTCATCCTGATGCTCGGGACTCAAAACAACAGGGACACCTTCTTCTTTTTCTAAAAGAAATGGAGGGAAATATCCGTTTTCATCATGGTATCTGGACAAAGCACCGCCCCATTTCGCAAACCGTGCCTCGGTATCGGTTGCCTTTGTCCAGTCGATGATCCCGTTGTAAGACGGAATGGCAATCGAAAGCAATATTCCGATGATGGCGATCACCACCAATAGTTCGATCAAAGTAAACCCACTTGAGCGAGAGTCTGTGTTTTTTTTCATCATAAATGCAGTTATTTTGTCCATTTGCCGGGCTCGGAGCCAGGTATGTTGTCCTCGTCTTCGGTCTCTTTGCGCGGAGTTGCCGTAAGCTCAGAATCAAAAACCGAGGATTCACCGTCGGGGCCTTTGGAAAACAACAAGAATCCCTTGTGACCATCGCGCCGAGGAAACTCGTAGACATAAGGATTGCCCCATGGATCGAGAAGAAAAACCTCCGGCAACTGTTCTCCCTTCATTTGATCGAGTGTAAGTGTCACCTGCCGGATCTCACCGTCTTCATCACTTCCCTTGCTCATCGAATCCCAATTAGGCAAATAATCGGTGCCTCTCCGGTCGGCTTTGATCTTGTCCCCAAAACGGTCCACGAGTCCCGTCAAAGCCTGAAAAAACAAAATACCTCTGACCTTCTCGTCATCCGAGCTTAAGTCATCAGTACGAGGGTATCCTCCCAAGTCGCTTTTATATTGCTCCAAGGCCAACTGCAAAGCAT
>JAYOMW010000024.1:26055-27251 GCA_038121045.1 Opitutia bacterium | reverse complement strand
ACCCGATTCATAGAAGAGCGGCCCTCAAGCAACTTGGACTGTCGACTCTTTCCCTGCCTATTCTCACTCAGTCATCGAGCCTGTTTGGAGAACCTGAGAAAAAATCAATACCCAAGCAAAGGTTGATCGTGATGTTCAGCCCCAACGGTACGATACCCAATCAGTTCTGGCCGGAAAGAGACGGTGAAGACTTTGAGCACAAGACGATTCTAAAACCGCTTGAGCCTTTTCACGACAAAATGCTCGTTTTGAAAAAGCTGCACAACAAGGTTCGAGGCGATGGGGACAACCACATGCGTGGAATGAGTTGTTTGTTGACTGGCATCGAACTCTTTCCCGGCAACGTAATGGGTGGAGGGAATACTCCATCCGGTTGGCCCAAAGGAATTTCCATCGATCGCGAAATTTCCAAACACTTGCAATCCAAACCAGAGACTCGGACACGGTTTGGGGCTCTCCATTTTGGCGTAGGAGTTCAGGATACGGCGGATCCTTGGACGCGGATGTCGTACGACGGGCCCAACCAACCCGTAACGCCACTGGCCGACCCCTATGATGCGTATCGAAAACTCTACGGTAACGTAAGGGAGAAGAAACAAGTTCGTTCGGTACTTGATGACCTGCGAAGCGACTTGAATCAAGTAGCCGACCAATTGCCTGCGACAGACCGCAAATTACTCATCGAGCATGCCAAGCTGGTTGAACGGATGGACAAGGAATACCAGGCGGGCTCTTCCTTGAACAATTTAGTCGCAAAGCCACCCGAACTGCCCGAAGGACTACGAAATCAGAATGACAACCTTCCCCAGCTCGGCCGGTTGCAAATCGATATGTTGGTTAATTCTTTTGTTAATGACTTTGCCCGAGTCGCCACTCTTCAATACACAAAATCCGTAGGTCAGGCAAAAATGAATTGGTTGGACATCGATGATGCCCATCATACTCTTTCGCACGAACCGGATAAGAACACGGATGCTTACGACAAACTGGTTCGTATCAACACCTGGTTTGCCGAGGAACTCGCCTACTTGCTGAAAAAACTGGAAAGCACCCCGGAACCCGGCCAAAAAGGTTCAATGCTCGACCACACGCTCGTGGTTTGGACAAACGAGCTCGGGAAGGGAAACAGTCACACCCTGAACGATATTCCTTTCGTTCTTGCAGGCGGTGGTTTCGGTTTCAAGATGGGAAGGTGC
>JAYOMW010000024.1:11486-25955 GCA_038121045.1 Opitutia bacterium | reverse complement strand
TTCAGGCTCGTTGGAGACAAAGGCAAACCCAAGGGCTACCAGTGCGAAATCGATCAGTCCAAACCGGGTGGGGTTTACGGAATCGGGATGGGCGGGTGGCTCTACCCGGCCAAGGGCAAGGAAACCGACTACAAGGAACGTGCCAAGGGATTGTTCAAGCCCGAGAAATGGAACCAGTTCAAGGTTGTCTGCAAGGGGCCGAGCATCAAGACTTACGTCAATGGCAAGCCGGTGGCTGAAGTTCAACACAAGCAATCGCTCGAAGGGCACTTCGGCATTCAGCATCACGGCAAAGGGGGCACGGTCGCCTTTCGCAACTTACGGGTCCGCAAGCTTTAGAAGTTTCTCCCCTTGACCTTGTTGCAAAAATGGAAATCGTGTCCTGATGCAACCTAGACGTTCATCCTTTTCCTTGGTAATCCTTTTTTTGGCTTACCTCTTCTCCTTTTGGGGTTGCTCCAGTCAACCGCATCCTCCGTCGGATGAAAATGCGTCCGGCACGGATGCCAATCAAACGACTTCATTGGAAACTGGCTACCCCCTTGACTTTTGCGTGGTATCGGGAAACGATTTCGGAGAACACCCCGAAATGATCCCCTACGTTCACGTTTACAACGGAACCCCGATCAAGTTTTGTTGCAAACCCTGCCTTCCGAGGTTCGAGAAAGATCCTGAAAGATACCTCGCCTTCATGAAGGAGGAAATCGAAGCCATGGCCAAAGAGTCCAAACAGTAGGTTTGGCTCTTTATCTAGTGGTAAGCTTTTGCCACCAATTTTGCTTGGGTGGGTTTTGAATGGCCTTTTGTGTTTCAGGCGAAAGATCGCTCTGGGGCAACCAAGCCTCCACCGTCTCCTTGTCCTGCCGGTACCAATTCTGTCCAACCTGACGGACCGTCTTTTCCTGAAGCTTGGGCTCAGTGATGGCAACCGCCCAGTTCATTGCAGCGGCTCCGTCCTTATTCGAAACCACGCGAGCAAAGGTGGAAAGAACCGGATCCAGTTTAGGCCCAACCTCTTTTTCATTGAGCCATTCCCCGGCCGCTTGGGGGTCTTTCTTCGCCCAATTTTCCATAATGCCTTCCACACCTTCGGAACGGGCTTTACCTTCGGGCAACTCTTCGAAAAACCCCATGGCGGACTCCGGCTCGGTCTCGCTCCATCGCTTGCCCAAGTTTTCGAAAGACTTGACCGCATAGGGCTGATTGACGTGATCCTGAAGCCATTGAGCAACTTTTTCCGGGTTGTCCCTGGAAACTTTGCGGCTTAGGTTTGCAAAAGCCGCCCCCTTCATTTTGTCGTCGGTCAAAGCTTCAGCCCATTCGGTTGCCGATCCAAAACCTCTTTTGTAATGCTCATTCGAAAGAGTCTCAATCAGTTTGTTTACGTCATCCCCGGGTTCTAGGCTTTCGACGTAGCTCGAAGCGGCTTGCAAATCACGGCTCGCCCACCCCTTGACCAAACCAATGTTATATAGTTTCGCCATACCGGCGTTCTCGGGGCTTTCGACCCATGCCCGGGCCGATTCGGGGTCCCGGCTCGCCCAGCCTTCGAGCACCCCCGTCGTAGCGAAACCCGCCCCCATTCCGGAAGCCCGCTTGTTACAATACTCGATCGCCCCGATTGGATCGAACTGGCCCCATGCGTAAAGAAGCATCCGGTATTCCTGCATATGCTCAAAACCAAACGGCATGGATTCGTAAGCCTCAAGAACGTCATCCAAGTTATCTTCATTCAAATCGGACAAGGCCTCTGAAAAAGCCGCCAACCTGGCAATGGGGTTGGACTCTGCCCGTGCCCGAAAAAGAAGTTCTCGAATCGATCTCGAAGAGACGGGAGGCTCGGATTCAATTGCCTCGGGATCCCTTGTCTGAAAAGGAGGTTTGCCCCCCGCTCCCCTCGCTTGGCTAACTTTCGTTTCGTAAGCCTGGATGGTGTTTTCTTGCCGGGCAACCGTTTCAGTCAGGGTTTTGACCGCATCCGAAGACGAATCCCTGTCCAACCCGAGAAAATACCCTCCCGCAAAAGCGATGGCGGCGACCAAGGCTATGCCCATCACCCTAACCGTAACGTTACCATTCTTCATTCTTTGTCTTCCTTTTTCATTTTCTCGATCGTCCCGTAAAGATGACCGCCCACCTTCCCATGGGCCCAGGTTCCGGCGTACTTGTCTCCATCAATCACTACGTGGGCGCTGAAGGTGCCAAGGCCAGGGATGTTCAAATCCTTCATGGTGATGACGGGAACGTCTCCGACCCATTTCACGGGAAGGGGCATGGGAAGAACGACGTCTTTCTTCCCGTATTTAACACGGGCCGTAAAGATCCAAAGGTCCTCCTCGCCGAACTTCTGGACGCGTTGTATCTCATAAGTCTCCTTCATCGGAGGAACGTCCTTGCCTGTCATGGTGAAGAAACCGGAAAACCGAACGCCCTCCATTTTTTCGCGAAAAGAAGCAAACTTGGTTTGCTCCGCGTCCCTCTTTCCAAAAGAAGAATTACTCAGAAGCACAAAGGAGAGCACCAATACGGAAGAAAATTTCATCATAATAAAAACAGGTAATCGAACATGGGTTAAGCGAAAGGATACAATCGAATCCGAGCTTTGGTTACGTAATGCATCATCTCTCGAAGGCTTTGGATGCTCATTGATTTTAACATAAAATAACAATAAACATAGTTTATGCACAAATCATATCTCATACCCTTGTTGTTGATGGCAAGCTTCACGATCCATTCAACGGCTCAAATTCAGAGCGAGGCAACCTCGATCAAAAACATTTCCGCAAGAGACGGCTTCAAAGTGGAACTGCTCTACACCGTGCCCAAAGAAAAGCTTGGCTCTTGGGTGAATCTTTGCGTGGACGACAAGAACCGAATCATTGCAAGCGATCAGTTCGGTGGGCTTTACCGGTTTCCCGCCCCCAAGAAGGGAAAGAATTTGGACCAATCAAAGATTGAAAAAATTCCAGCCGATATTCGTGCGGCAAACGGACTCCTTTGGGCATTCGACGCCCTTTACGTTGCAGTGAACGATTACGAAAGAAAGATGGAAAGCGGGGTATACAAACTGACCGACTCGAATGGGGATGACCAACTGGACAAGGTTGAAAAGCTCAGAGGAATGCAAGCCCGGGGTGACCACGGCGTACATGCCCTGATTCTCAGCCCGGACAAGAAATCCATTTACCTGATCACCGGAAACAACACCACTCCGACGGAAGCCCAAACCTCTCGCGTTCCCAGAGATTGGGGAGAAGACCACCTTCTTCCCCGCATGCCCGACGGACGAGGCCATAACCGTGACAGACTGGCTCCCGCGGGAATCATTTACAAGATGTCCCCTGACGGAAAAGACTGGGAGATCATCTCTTCGGGCTACCGAAACATTTTCGACGGCGGTTTCAACCAAGACGGCGAGCTCTTCACCTACGACGCCGACATGGAATATGATTTCAACACTCCATGGTATCGGCCCACCCGGATCTGCCACGTGACCAGCGGGTCGATGTACGGATGGAGAAACGGAACGGGCAAGCGACCCGAGTTCTACCCGGACACTCTGCCTCCGGTCGTCAACGTCGGTCCCGGTTCGCCTACTGGGGTGACCTTTGGCTATGGAGCCAAGTTTCCGGTAAAATATCAAAAGGCAATCTACCTTCTCGATTGGAGTTGGGGTAAAATTTACGCCGTTCACATGCAGCCCGACGGTTCGACCTACAAGGGGTCCGTGGAAACGTTCATTACCGGAACTCCCCTGCCCGTTGCCGATGCCATCATCCACCCGGAAGACGGAGCCATGTACTTTGTAATCGGAGGGCGAAAGGTTCAGTCCGGACTCTATCGCGTAACCTACCAAGGAAAGGAGTCGACGAAGCCTTACGTCCACAAAACGCAGGCCAACGAACTGACCGACTTGCGACGCCAATTGGAGACCTTGCACGTCGGCTCAAACCCCAAGGCTCTCGAATTGGCTTGGCCCCATGTCGATCACTCCGACAGGTTCGTCCGGTGGGCCGCCCTGATGGCCATCCAACACCTGCCGACCAAACAGTGGGCAAGCAAAGCGCTCAGGGAAAAAGACCATGGAAAACGGGCGAATTTACTCATCTCTTTGGCGAAGGCTTCCGGAATCGATCCCTTTCACCGCAAACCGACCGATCCGCCCGTCGACTCGAAAATGGGCCGAAGCATAATCAATTCCCTCCTCCAAATCAATTGGGACAAACTCAATGGAGAAGAGCAACTCGCCTTGGTTCGAGCCTATCAAGTGACCATGGTTCGTTTTGGCAAGCCAGACAAGGAATCCTCGCAAAAGATCATCGCACAGTTGGACCCACGATTTCCGGACGAACGTTTCGAAATGAACTGGTTGCTTTGCGAAACGCTTTCTTTTCTCGAAGCGCCTTCCGTAGCCCGAAAAGGAATCGCACTTCTCATGGAAGCACCCACCCAAGAGGAACAGATGGAATATGCCCGGTCCCTCAGAACTTTGAAAACCGGATGGAACAAGCAACTAAGAACCCAGTATTTCAGTTGGTTTCTCAAGGCGGCCAACTACCGGGGCGGCGCGAGTTTCACGAAATTCATCGAGTTCATTCGTAACGATGCGCTTGCCAGCCTGAGCCCCCAAGAGAAAGAGGCTCTAAGCGAACTGCTCAAAAAGAAACCGGAGTCCAAGTCACCCGCCGAGGTCATGGCTCAGGCGATGGCCGGAAGAACCTTCGTCAAGCAATGGAAGTTCGAGGAACTGAGCAAGTCTGCATCCAATGATCTCAGAGGTAGAAGCTTTCAAACCGGTCGCAAGATGTTCGCTGCGGGGGGGTGCTTCGCCTGCCATCGCTTTGGAAACAAAGGAGGGATGAACGGGCCTGACCTAACTGGCTCGGGCGGGCGCTATTCGCCTCTCGACCTGCTGGAACAAATCATGTACCCGAGCAAGGAGATCAACGAGCAATTCGTACCGACCTTCGTAAAAATGAAAAACGGAGACGTTCACACCGGGGTAATCGTAAACCTCAATCAAAACCGCGTAACCCTGAATACGGACCTATACAACCCCAATCAAAGAACCAGTGTAAATCGTCCAGACGTCGAAAGCATGGGACCCTCGCCCGTATCTCCTATGCCTCCGGGATTGCTCAACATGATGGAGAAAGAAGAAATCATGGACCTTCTTGCCTACGTACTGAGCGGTGGAAAAAAAGACCACGAGTTTTTCCGGAAATAGACAGGTGCGCTTTCCGTTCCATCGAAGAAAGTTCGCCGCAGCCCTTTGGCTTTTGCTTGGCGGAAGCCTATTGGCCCAAAAGAGCGAGTTCGAGGTTACTCCGGTTCCCGAGGAAGTACGCCGATACCTCGGACTGGCGGACTCCCATCAAAAACGCGTAGCGGTTGGTGATTTTTCCGTACTCGGCTCGAAACGAGTCTCGGATTTTGCCATGAAGGAGGCGGCCTTCCTGATCCGGCGGATGATCGGAAAACGCGATGATTTGCTCACCGCCCTCAACCAAAACAAAACACGTTTCGTGATCATGGCGCGGGACGAGTATACGACCGACGTGCCCGAACACTCAGATCTCAGACCAGCAATTTTCTGGAACCAGAGGGCCCGGGGTTTGGGTGCTACCGATCAACGGCCGGCCGTAACCTGCGGAGAAGAAAACCTGCTCTGTCTGCCTGGAGATCCTTATGATACGGAGAACATCCTCATCCATGAATTCGCCCATGCCTTGCACCAAATGGCTATCGTACGTGTTCATCCGGGCTTTCAGGAAAGGTTGGACGAATGCTTCGAGTTGGCCATCAAAGAAAAAATTTGGGAAGGCACCTATGCCTCGACAAACCAATTCGAATATTGGGCCGAAGGCGTCCAATCCTGGTTCGATACCAACCGGGAGAACGATCATGACCATGGAACCATTGACACACGAGAAGAGCTGAAGAAGAGAGATCCGCGTTTGGCCCGTTTAATTCAGGATACACTCGGTCCCAACAAATGGCGCTACCGCAAACCCCAGGATCGGACCAAGCCATCTCCCCACCTGAAAGACTTTCAGGTGAAAAAGGAAAAGCCATTCGCCTGGCCGAAAAAATTCGCCCGTTGGAAAAAAGATTTCGAAAAAGGCTTGGTCAGTCTGGCTCCCGAAGGAACGCCCATGCTGAAAACCATGGAACCGAATGAACCAATGGTCCGAAAGTCATCCTTCTCCCGAAAAAGAAGTATGCTCTACTTCCATAACCTAAGCCAAAAGAGCATCATCCTCGAATGGATCGACTTCGAGGGAAAACCCAGACAAAGCAGAACCTTGCGTCACCGCGACCATGCGGAAATCAGTTCCTTCGTTGGGCACGTCTGGCAAATCAAGGACTATGAAACGGGGACCATCTCCTCCCGCTTCGTCCTGCCCGAGAGCCAAAATTCCCAGCTCACCTTGAAATAAAACACACTGGAGACAAAGAAAACCTTCTCCGGTTTTCAAATTCATAAATTGTTAACAATTCTGATTGACCACTAGTCAAAATGGGTCAATCGTGTGCTTTATTAGAATCCAAATCCACAGCCCCAAAGTCACGAGGAATTCAATATGCGAAGCTTTGCGCTCCGACTTGATTTCCGGAAAGCTTGATTTCGACCAACCGATCCGAGAACAGCGGCTGGCCGAACGCTTCGGCACAAGCAGGGGCCCCGTCCGTGACGCACTCCTCAGGCTTACTCAGGAAGGAGCCTTGGTGTATGAACCGAACAAGGGAGTGCGCGTAACCTCCCCCTTGTCGGACGAGGAACGCAGCGTGGTGGCCAGCATGCGCCTCTCCTTGGAAAAACACTGTCTTTCGAAGTTCATGAAAAACATGAGCGAGAATGATCATCGCGAACTTTCACTTTTGCTTGAGCGGCTCATATCGGCCTGTGACAGCGCTTCCTTGCCCGAAGTCGCCGAGCGCGACTTAGCTCTTCACAGATACTGGGTCGCTCAAGCATCCTCTCATTTAGAAACCATGTGGCTTGGCTTGTCGGTACGGATGATCATGAAATATTCGCGCTTGGCGAAGTACGAGGACATCGCATCAGAACACCAACGGATCGTGGAAGCCATTTTGGACAAGGACTTGGACAAGGCACTTTATTTTCTAGGGGAAAACGTCATCTGAAACTATGAACCTCCGAGCAGGTTTGCTTGCCCTGGCGCTTCCATTCAGTGGCTTGGCTCAGAATGAAAAGGATGAGGGTGAAAGACTGTTCTCCCTAAAGATCAACGCTCTTTTGGAAAGCAAATGCTTAGCCTGCCATAGCGCCAAGGAGGGAAAAACCAAGGGTGACTTGGACCTTTCGACCCGCAAGGGCATGTTGTTCGGAGGGGAAACTTCGCAAACCGTACTCGTCCCCGGGCAACCCGAGAAAAGCCTCCTCATGACCGCAATCCAATGGAAGGACGAGGACTATGAGATGCCCCCTAAGGAAAACGACCGCTTGAACGAGGAACAGATCGGATGGATGCGAAAATGGATCAGGCTCGGCGCCCCCTGGCCCGATCAAGCCACTCGGAATCGATATTGGCTCGAAGAAAGGTCCAAACCCGTTACGGAGGACGGCATATTGGTCAAAACCAGCGGTGGTTTGTCTGACGAATGGACATACAGGCGCTACAAACCCGAGGACATGTGGGCCTTCCAAAGCCTCAAACAACCGGAAATTCCGATTCCGGGCGTGAACCCCGTCGATTCTTTCGTTAGGTCGAAGCTCAACCAGGAAAAGATCAAACCCGCTCCCACTGCTCCTTTCCGGGATTTGGTCAAACGCGCCTACCTCGATCTCCATGGACTTGCTCCGACTCCCCATGAAATCTACCAATTTCGCCTTGCCTGGGACAAGGATCCTCAAAAAGCATGGGTCGACTTGGTCGACAAATTGCTCGAAAGCCCTCATTACGGCGAACGCTCGGCCCAGCATTGGCTCGACGTGGCCCGTTACGCGGATACGGCCGGCCTCTCCAATGACTATGAGCGCTCCAACATGTGGAGATATCGGGATTACGTAACCCGCTCCTTCAACAACGACAAGCCCTACGATCAATTCGTCGTCGAACAAATTGCCGGTGACGAACTTTGGGAAGAACAGCCCGAGGGAAAAAAGGATTCTCAACTTTTGGTCGCAAGCTCCTTTCTGCGTATGGGACCATGGGATCCTGCCATGGTGCTCAAACCGCAAGCCAGGCAGTTGTACCTCGACGACGTGGTTAATTCAGTCGGACAGACCTTCCTGAGCACGACCATGCGCTGCTTCAAGTGCCACGACCACAAGTTCGATCCCCTCCCCACCCGTGATTACTACAGAATGTACGCCGCTTTCTCCGCAACTCAACTGGCTGAACGGCCTGCGCCTTTTGCCAAGGAAGAAAATCTTTCGGGCCTCAACGAGGGGAAAAAAGCCACCCGGCGGATGCTCGACTTCGCGAAAGAAAAATACCAAGGACTTCTCGAAAAGCAGGAGAACGCCGCCAAGGCATGGTACGCGCAAAGAGGCAAAGAATACCTAAGCGAGGACAAGCGGAGGAGTTTGCCCGATGAAGAAAAGCCACCTCGTTACGTCGGCCTGAACCCCGTCGAGCAAGGCAGGCTCAAGGTTCGCCGACAGGACGATTGGATCTGGACCCGCCGCCTCGAGCGATACGAGCCCATGGCTCAATCGGTTTACAACGGTCCCGTGCCCAATTCCCTCAACGCTCGGAAAATGAGAATGCCCGGCCAAATCCCGGACAAGCCCGTCCCGCCTTCCCGCATCCTCATGGGAGGAGCGTTGGAAGCCCCTGGTGACCCCGTTCAACCCGGCGTCCTGAGCGCCCTCGGTCTATCGACGTCCGATGACCCTCAAAAACCTTATTTGTTGACGAACGAACGATCGGGCAGACGGCTCGCCTTGGCCAAATGGATTGCTCATCCCAAAAACCCTCTTACGGCGCGGTCCATTGTAAACCGAGTTTGGCAACGACATTTTGGCAAACCCCTTGCGGGTAACCCGAACAATTTCGGAGCCAAGGGAAAGAAGCCCACTCACCCGATGCTTTTGGACTGGCTGGCTGCCGATTTCGTAAAACACGGATGGAAATTCAAACGCCTCCACAAGTTGATCATGCTCTCCGACACCTACCGTCTTTCCACCTCGCACCCCGAGATGGAAAAACTCCGCAACGAGGATCCCGAAAATCACTTGCTTGCCTATCGTTTTCCACGTCGCCTCACTGCCGAGGAACTTCGCGACGGCATGCTGGTCAGTACGGGTGAACTCAACCGTCAGGTCGGCGGCCTGCCTGTAATGCCTGAAATCAACATGGAGGTCGCCCTCCAACCCAGAATGATCCAGTTCTCTCTCGCCCCCGCCTACCAACCGTCGATTTGGCCCAAGCAAAGAAACCGCCGGACCCTGTACGCCTACCGGGTGCGAGGACAACCGGACCCCTTTCTCGAGCTGTTCAACCAACCCAACCCCAACGATTCCTGCGAAGAGCGGGTTTCCGAGTCGGTCACGCCTCAAGCCTTCAGCCTGCTCAACAGCGACTTTATGAACGACCGTTCCATGGCCTTGGCCCTCCGTACGGAGAAGGAATTCGAAAATCTCAGAATGCAAGTCAAGCGGGTGGTCCAATTGGCCCTGGGGCGGGTTCCCGAGAAGTCGGAATGGGACAGGTTGGAAAACTACGTTAAGAAGATGCGGGAATATCACCTCGAGCATGAACCCGAGAAGCCCACCTACCCGACCTCCATCACCCGTTCCCTCGTCGAGGAAGCCACCGGCTTGCCTTTCGAGTACGAGGAAATCCTCCCCGCTTTTCAAAACTACCATGCCGACAAGAAAGCCCATGAAGTCAGCCCCAATACGAGGGCCCTCGCGGACTTGTGCCTGGTTCTTTTCAACACCAACGAATTTATGTACGTTTACTGAGATGAAGACACCGTTTTGCGTTCCCGCCCTCAACCGTCGCGATTTCCTCTA
The DNA here is from genome assembly GCA_038121045.1 of Opitutia bacterium. Taxonomy (GTDB): domain Bacteria; phylum Verrucomicrobiota; class Verrucomicrobiia; order Opitutales; family Seribacteraceae; genus Seribacter. The sequence continues at coordinate 15,967 of JAYOMW010000024.1, read as the reverse complement.
TGGGCTGACCTCTTCCCTTGGAGCTCTGGCCATGACCGATTTGATGGCCAAGGAGTCCGCTGCCTTAAGTGGCGTAAAAAAGCCGATGCACGAACCCAAGGCGAAAAACGTCATCATGCTCTTCATGGAGGGGGGGCCCAGCCAAGTCGACACCTTCGACCCCAAACCCAAGCTCAACTCCTTGCACAAGAAAGAAAGCAAGCGAACCGGCACCTTGGAACAGGGATACAAGTTTTTCGTAGGCAGTCCATACGGTTCGCGCAAGGTAGGAAAATCCGGACTGGACATGAGCGATCATTGGGTCCACCTCCCCGAGGTCGCCGATGAGTTGTGCAACTACCGCGGTTGCTTCGCCGAGTCTCTCAACCACCCGGAAGCCCTCTTTCACATGAATACGGGTAGTCGGCTCGGCGGTGATCCGGCCCTCGGCGCTTGGGCCAATTACGGATTGGGTTCGGTCAATCAAAACCTTCCCGGTTACGTCGTCATGACCGAGCTCGCCTTGCCCCAAGGGGGATCGCGCAATTGGTCGAACGGTTTTCTTCCCGGCCAATACCAAGGCACCCGTTTGCGTCCCACCGGTTCCCCGATCCTCGACTTAAGCGGCCCTTCTCACAAGACCCGCCAACACCAAAGACAAGCCCTCGACGAACTGGCCTTTCTCAACAAGCGCCACATGGCCAAGCGCCCTCAACACGATGAACTCGAGTCCCGCATGCAAAGCTACGAGCTCGCCTACCGCATGCAAATGGAAGTTCCCGGAGTAATCGATTTGGAAGGGGAAACGGAAAAAACGAAGGAAGCCTACGGCTTGAACCAAAAGGAGACGGCCGAATTCGGCAAACAATGCCTCATGGCCCGCCGGCTGGTGGAGAAGGGGGTTCGGTTCGTGCAGATTTTCTCAGGGGGATGGGACAGCCACGACTACCTCGAGCGTGCCCATGCAGCCCGTATCAAGAGCGTGGACCAACCCATGACCGCTCTCATCAAGGATTTGAAAAACCGTGGCATGCTCAAGGATACGTTGGTCCTTTGGCTCGGTGAATTCGGCAGAACCCCGGACAACAATCGCAGGGGCGGAGTCTATGCCATCGGTCGGGGCCACAACAACCAAGCCATGACCATCCTCATGGCCGGTGGAGGCGTCAAGCCGGGCAGTATCGTCGGAGCCACGGACGAATTGGGCGCGAAGGCAGTCGAGGTCGCCCACCCGATTCGCGATCTGCACGTCACCCTCCTTCATCTGCTCGGACTGGACGACAACAAGCTCACCTTCTTTCACGCAGGACGCTACAAGCAACTCAGCCAGTTCGGAGGGCAAGTCATCCGCGAACTGATCGCTTGATCTTTTTTTTGTCGGCAGAATAATCTCCCGAACAATTCTTTCATGAAACCTATCCTGACTTCCTTCATCGGGTTGGTCTTTGCCCTTTGCCTGCAGGCCAACCCCAAGCCCAACGTCCTCTTCATCATGTCGGACGACCACGCTGCGCACGCGATTTCAGCCTACGGAGGCAGGCTCGCCAAGATCGCGCCCACTCCCAACCTGGACCGGTTGGCCAAGGAAGGCGCTCTCTTTGAGAACGCTTTCTGCACCAACTCCATCTGCTCCCCTTCCCGGGCCTGTGTTCTGACCGGACAATACAACCACGTCAACGGTGCCGTCGACCTGAGCGGGCGGGTCATGCCGGGCAAGCAAATGCTCGCCATCGAAATGGGAAAAGCCGGTTACCAAACGGCCATGATCGGGAAATGGCACCTTAAAGTAGAACCCAGGGACTTCGATTACTACTGTGTTTTGCCGGGACAAGGGAAATACCACGGCCCTTCATTCCGGGTGCGGGGTGAAAAGCCTTGGGGCAAAAACCTGATCGAGTTCCCCGACAAGCACTCCACCGACGCCATCACCGACCTTACGCTCGACTGGCTCAAGAATCGCAAAAAGGACAAGCCCTTCTTCCTCATGCACCACTACAAGGCACCGCACGACTACTTCGAAAATGCCGAGCGCTACGAATCCTATTTAGCCGACGTGAAGATCCCGGAACCCGATACGCTTTGGAAGAGACATCCCAAGTTCGGATCCCTTGCGACCCGAGGAAACAACGACGAATTGACCCCCCACGTCGGCACCTCGATCGGCAACCGCAACCCGCGCCGGTCCTATCTGCGTGATCTACCCGAACGCTTCCCCAAGGAATTCCCTGAAAATTACGACCCCGCAAACTATACTGACGAACAGAATACACGCTTGGCCTACAACGCATACCTCAAAAAATTCCTCCGTTGCGTGAAGGGCATCGACGACAACCTGGGTCGACTCTTCAAGCACCTCGAAGAAACCGGTCAAATGGACAACACCCTGATCATCTACACCGGCGACCAGGGTTTCATGCTTGGCGAACACGACTACCAAGACAAGCGCTGGATGTACGAAGAGTCCATGCGCATGCCCTTCCTCGTCCGGTACCCCAAGACCGTCCAAGCAGGCCAACGCTTCGACACGATCATCGAGAACGTCGACTACGCACCCACGATGCTCGACTTTGCCGGAGCCACCATCCCCAAGACCGTCCAAGGCCGTTCCTTCAAATCCCTTTTGGAAACGGGCAAGGAAGCCGACGGTTGGAAACAAGCGGCCTACTACCGCTACTGGATGCACATGGCCCACCACGACAACCCCGCCCATCTGGGCATGAGAACCAAGCGCTACAAGCTCATCTACTTTTACGGATGCAATTACCAGGGAGAATACCAAACCCCCGCCGGTTGGGAGCTGTACGACATGAAGAACGATCCGCATGAAACAAGGAATCTTTACCACGACCCCAAGCATGCCAAGTTGGCCACATCGCTCAAAAGTTGGCTGGCCAAGGTGCGCAAACGGGTCGGAGACGACGGATCCCACTATCCGAAATGCGAAAAGATCGTTCAGGAATTCTGGGACTACGACCAAGCGGACCAAGCCAAGGTGCGCAAAATCTCCGCCGAGTATCTTGCCCGGCGCAAAGGAGAGCTTGAGACCGGAATCCGCAACGTCAAAACCTCCGGGAACCCCTGATTTTCGAGGAGAGGTTTCTGCGGGCCATTCTCATAACGTGTGATTCATGAAAATCCTTCTCGTCTTTCTTTTGCTGGCGGGCTCAACGTTCGCTCGAGCCAAACCAATCAACGTCCTCTGGTTCGTGATCGACGACATGTCGGCCAACTTTTCATGCTACGGCGAAAAGACAATCGATACGCCCGGCGTCGACCGTTTGGCGAAGGAAGGTCTTCTTTTCACCAGGGCTTACGCGACCTCCCCGGTTTGCTCGACCTTTCGATCTTCCCTCATAACGGGCATGTACCAAAACTCGATCGGCTCGCACCACCACCGGAGCGGAAGGGGCAAGCACCGTATCCAACTGCCCGATGGAATCAGCCCCATCCCGGTGCTTTTTCAAAAAGCGGGATACTTTACCTGCATCGGAAGCGGACTCGAAGGATTCGATTTTCGCAGCATGCCCACCACCAGACACAAACGGGGCAAGACCGACTACAACTTCGACTGGAACGTCAACATGTATGACGGCCATGATTGGGCCAACCGCAAAAGCGGTCAGCCTTTTTTCATGCAAGTACAACTCCATGGAGGCAAGTTGCGGGGGGCATCGCAGAGCGGTTATAAGGCTTTGGAGCAACGAATGCAAAAGCAATTCGGGATGCAACCCACACCTTACGAAAACATCAACCTGCCCCCCTATTACCCTAAGGACCCGATCATTCTGCAAGACTGGGCCACTTACCTCGACACGGTAAAAATCACTGACTGGCACGTCCGTCAAGTCATGAAAAGGCTCGAAAAGGAAGGTATCCTCGAAAATACCTTGGTCGTCTTCTTCACCGACCACGGGATCAGCCATGCAAGGGGCAAGCAATTCCTTTACGACGAGGGAACCCACATTCCATTGATCATCCGAGGCCCGGGCATCCCAAAGGGCCAAAGGAGGAACGACTTGGTCGAGCATATCGACGTAGCGGCGCTTTCTCTTGCCGCTGCGGGCATCAAGATCCCCCAGAGGATGGAAGGGGTTGACGTCCTCGACCCGAACCACCAACCCAAGCAGGCGGTCTTCGCCGCCCGTGACCGTTGCGGGGAAGCCACCGACCGCATCCGTTCCGTACGCACCGACCGATATCTATACGTCAAAAACTTTTATCCGCATCGCCCCCACCTCATGCCGAGCAACTACAAGGACAGCAAAATCATCATCCAACGTCTACGCCAACTTCACTCGGAGAAGAAACTGGATGGGCTGTCCGAAAAACTGCTCTTCTCCCCCACCCGCCCGGAAGAGGAGCTCTATCTGTATCGGAAAGATCGTTGGCAGACCGAGAACCTGACCCAAGACCCAAAGCACGCCAAAATCTTGAAAGACATGCGTAAACGCCTGAGTGAGTGGATCGAAAAAACCGGAGACCCCGGCCCCGAGACTGCGGAA